>NZ_JARVSS010000039.1:0-81574 GCF_030209095.1 Pseudomonas sp. lyk4-R2A-8 | reverse complement strand
CCGAAACCCCAATTGCGAGAGCAGTTGGGGTTTTGTTTTGGGCGCTCGAAAAGCGGAGTGAGGGCACTCTGATTTTCTCCTGTTTTCGACGCTAAATTTTGCCCTTTCTATGCAAGCACTCTTCGCATGGCTATCATGCGTGCCTCATTGTGAGGCGATACTTGCATGCTGATGTTGTTGAAGCTTCTTAAAGACGGCCGATTTCATTCTGGTGAGGAGCTCGGTGCGGCTCTGGGTGTGAGTCGTAGCGCGGTATGGAAGCAGCTCCAGAATTTAGAACTTGAATCGAACCTGGCTATTCACAGGGTTCGAGGAAGAGGCTATCAATTGGCTGCTCCTGTGTCCTTCCTGGATGCTGATGAAATTGCCCTGAATGCGCCTTCTTTGTCTTACCCCATTTTCATATCTGAATCTCTTGATTCGACCAACGCTGAAGCCCTGCGCTTGATTACTGCAGGCTCTACTGCGCCCTTTCTCGTGCTTGCGGAGCGGCAAACGGCAGGGCGGGGAAGACGTGGCCGCCAATGGGTAAGTCCGTTTGCGCAAAATATCTATTACAGCCTCGTATTGCGTATCGAAGACGGATTGCGCCAATTGGACGGGCTTAGCCTGGTTGTTGGTTTGGCTGTTATGCGCGCCTTGCAAGCGTCAGGCGTGCATCGTGCGGGACTGAAGTGGCCGAACGATGTGTTGGTGGATGGTAAGAAGATTGCCGGGATCCTGTTAGAGCTCGTGGGCGATCCGGCAGACATCTGTCACGTAGTCGTTGGCATTGGCATCAATGTGAATATGCAAGAAGTCGCCGGTATCGATCAGCAATGGACCTCTGTGCAATTGGAGGCTGGGGCTCCTGTTGATCGCAACCAAATGGTCGCGCAGCTTGGAGCGCAGTTGCAGCATTATCTCGAGTGTCACCGTGAATCTGGTTTTGAGGCTTTGCGAGAGGAGTGGGAGCAGAATCATCTGTGGCAGGGATGCTTGGTCTCCCTTATCGCAGGAGCAAATCAAATTCATGGGCGCGTGCTGGGTATCGATGGCCGTGGCGCTTTGCGCTTAAATGTAGCTGGTGTAGAGAAAGCATACAGCGGTGGTGAGCTAAGCCTGAGGTTGCGTGATGATTCTTGAGCTCGACTGTGGGAATAGCTTTATCAAATGGAGAGTGATCGAACCAATTGGAAAATCGGCGTTTGCCGAGGGGGTCGTTGGTTCGGATATGGCCTTAATTGAAGGGCTGAAGGTCGTTCCAGGCCTAAGCTTGGCGCGCTGTCGAATGGTGAGTGTTCGTGCGGTAGAGGAGACTGAAAGGCTCGTTGAGGCCCTGGTGCGTACCTTTAACCTCGTTGTCTCTGTTGCTGCCCCGGCCCGGGAAATGGGCGGTGTGCGCAACGGGTACCACGAGTTCGAGCGTCTGGGGCTGGACCGATGGTTGGCCATGCTGGGAGCCTTCAAGCTGGCAAATCGCGCGTGCTTGGTACTCGACTTTGGTACTGCGGCCACTGCAGATTATGTTGGGGCGGATGGAGAGCATCTGGGAGGGTTCATTTGCCCAGGGATGCCACTCATGCGTAATCAGCTGCGTACTCACACGCGCAAGATACGTTATGACGATGTGGAGGCGGAGCGAGCCTTGGAACGCCTGTCGCCGGGACGTACTACTGTGGAAGCTGTGGAGCGCGGTTGTGCGCTGATGCTGAGGGGCTTCGTTTTGACCCAGTTGGAACAGGCGCGGGTTTACTGGGGGGATAATTTCACCGTGTTTCTTACGGGTGGAGATGCGCAATTGATAGCGGATGCGGTGCCTGAAGCTCGGCTTGTGCCCGACCTGGTTTTCGTTGGTTTGGCCATGGCCTGCCCTTTGCCCTGAGGTGTCTATGCGTTGGCTGTTTCTGCTTCTGGTTGTTCTCAATGTCTTCTATTACATTTGGCATCAGCAGGAGGCGCCTTTGCGCGCCAAAGATGTAACGCCTCTGAGTCTTTATCGTGGCTCGTCTCAGGATATAAGGCTATTGAGTGAATCTTCTGATGCTGCTGTCCGTCGGGATCGCTCTAAGACGGCTGAAGCGCAAGATACCTGCCTGTATGTCGGTGGGTTTGCCGATCAGCGCCAGGCGGTCGCGCTTGAGCAGCGACTTACAAGCCTGGATATAAAGGTCCAAGTCCAGTTGCTTAAGTCTTCAGACGCCTCCCGGTATTGGCTTCGGGTCTCGCCAGAAAGCCGGAGGCTGGCAGACGATCTGCCCCTTGAAAACCTTGCTAAGGAATTCAATGAGTTAAAACATAAAATAATGTTGTGCGAAGGCGTTGCAACTGCCGAATAGTTTGCATAGAATGGCGCCCGCTTCGCAGTGAAGACCGTTGAGGTCTACGGTGTGAAGCGAAGGTCAACGCAGCTAACCTCATATTTTTAAATGAGAAATTGCTTGACAGAAGGCTGGCATGATGTAGAATGCCGGCTCGCTTAGGAGGGGTTCCCGAGCGGCCAAAGGGATCAGACTGTAAATCTGACGTCTACGACTTCGAAGGTTCGAATCCTTCCCCCTCCACCATTTTTAGCGTGAGCTGCAGGCTCCGCGGGTATAGTTTAGTGGTAGAACCTCAGCCTTCCAAGCTGATGATGCGGGTTCGATTCCCGCTACCCGCTCCATGTTTGCAGGTCGTGCAAAGTGTTTTGCTCTTGTAGCTCAGTTGGTAGAGCACACCCTTGGTAAGGGTGAGGTCAGCGGTTCAAATCCGCTCAAGAGCTCCATATAACAAGGCAGATATGAAAATATCTGCCTTTGTTTTAACAGCTGCCTCGGCTTGTTGGTGTTTGCTTGGCTGTTTTGCTGGGTGATTTCAAGTCTAGTGGGGTTGGTTGTTGTAAAGTCTTTTTCAGGCCTGCATAATGGTCGGCCTGATTTTGTTTTAGGTCAGTAGCTCAATTGGCAGAGCGACGGTCTCCAAAACCGTAGGTTGGGGGTTCGATTCCCTCCTGACCTGCCAGATTCACGTGGTGTGTCTGGCTTTCTTTTCACAGGATCTTCATAGATGACTCCTAAGGCTGAAGCTCAAAGCTCTCGTTTCGATCTCGTCAAGTGGCTCGCTGTAGTCGCTTTGGTGGTCGTAGGCGTTGTTGGCAATCAGTACTATTCTGCTTCGCCGATCCTGTATCGAGTTCTTGCACTGCTGGCTCTTGCTGCTGTCGCTGCCTTTGTTGGCTTGCAGACTGCAAAGGGTAAGTCGTTTGCAGTCCTGGTGAAGGAAGCTCGCACCGAAATTCGTAAAGTCGTTTGGCCGACTCGCCAAGAAACCACGCAGACCACGCTGATTGTTGTGGCTGTCGTTCTGGTTATGGCGTTGCTGTTGTGGGGGCTTGATTCCCTGCTCGGTTGGCTTGTTTCCTTGATTGTTGGCTAAGGGTGTCCCGTGGCTAAGCGTTGGTACGTTGTGCATGCTTACTCGGGTTACGAGAAGCATGTTATGCGCTCTTTGCTGGAGCGCGTAAAGCTTGCAGGCATGGAAGATGGCTTCGGTGAAATTCTGGTTCCCACTGAAGAAGTGGTTGAAATGCGGAATGGTCAGAAGCGTAAAAGCGAACGCAAGTTCTTCCCTGGCTACGTGCTGGTTCAGATGGACATGAATGAGGGTACTTGGCACTTGGTCAAGGACACTCCTCGTGTCATGGGCTTTATCGGCGGTACTGCTGATAAGCCTGCGCCGATCACCGATAAAGAGGCGGAAGCGATTCTGCGTCGTGTCGCTGATGGTAGCGACAAGCCTAAGCCGAAGACGTTGTTCGAGCCTGGTGAAGTCGTTCGTGTTACAGATGGTCCGTTCGCTGACTTCAACGGAACTGTCGAAGAGGTTAACTACGAAAAGAGCCGGATCCAAGTGGCTGTGCTCATTTTCGGTCGCTCTACTCCGGTAGAGTTGGAGTTCAGCCAGGTCGAAAAGGTCTAGCTGAGCAAGCATCCCAACCCCACAGCCTTAGGCTGTGGGGTTTTGTCGTCACTGGGATAAACGCGCAAGTAACCGGGGAGCCTTTCGAGGCGTTTGAACCCGTAATTGGAGTGCCTCATGGCCAAGAAGATTACCGCTTACATCAAGCTGCAAGTGAAGGCCGCTCAGGCCAACCCTAGTCCACCTGTCGGCCCGGCTCTGGGTCAGCACGGCGTGAACATCATGGAATTCTGCAAGGCCTTCAACGCCCGTACTCAGGGTCTTGAGCCAGGTCTGCCGACCCCTGTGATCATCACTGTGTACAGCGACCGTAGCTTCACTTTTGAAACCAAGTCGACTCCGGCTTCGGTTCTGCTGAAGAAAGCTGCTGGCCTGACCAGCGGTTCCGCTCGTCCTAACACTGTTAAGGTTGGCACCGTCACTCGTGCCCAGCTGGAAGAGATCGCGAAAACCAAAAACGCTGATCTGACTGCAGCTGATATGGATGCAGCCGTGCGTACCATCGCCGGTTCTGCTCGTAGCATGGGCCTTAACGTGGAGGGTGTGTAATGGCTAAGCTGACCAAGCGCCAAAAGGCTATCGCCGGCAAAATCGAAGCAGGCAAGTCCTACAATTTTGTAGACGCCGCCGCTCTGCTGACCGAGCTGTCGACTGTCAAGTTCAGCGAGTCCGTTGACGTTGCTGTGAACCTGGGCGTTGACCCACGTAAATCCGACCAAGTCGTTCGTAGCGCTACTGTGCTGCCACACGGCACTGGCAAGACTGTACGTGTAGCTGTTTTCACCCAGGGCCCTGCTGCTGAAGCTGCCCTGGCTGCCGGTGCTGACCGCGTTGGCATGGACGACCTGGCTGCCGAAATGAAAGGCGGCGACCTGAACTACGACGTGGTCATCGCTTCTCCTGATGCAATGCGTGTTGTAGGTCAGTTGGGTCAGATCCTGGGTCCACGTGGCCTGATGCCTAACCCAAAAGTCGGCACCGTAACTCCAGACGTAGCTACCGCGGTTAAGAACGCCAAAGCTGGTCAGGTTCGTTATCGCACCGACAAAAACGGCATCATTCACACCTCCGTTGGCAAGGTTGGCTTCGACGCCGTCAAGCTGAAGGAAAACGTTGAAGCCCTGATCGCGGATCTGAAGCGTATCAAGCCAGCTTCTTCGAAAGGCATCTACGTTAAGCGCGTTACCCTGAGCACCACTATGGGCCCAGGTCTGGTCATCGACCAAGGTTCGCTGGACGTATAAGACACAGATTGGCGCAAGCAATTGCGCCAATTGAAAAATTGGGGTCCCTGCCTGGCGGGGGCTATCCAAGACCGTAGGCGACGCAAGTCTTAAACCACAAGCCTACGCAGATGGTGCTCCCGGTTCCTTACCGAATCAGACACCAAAACGACATCCGGCTCAGGTCGGATGAAACGGTAACAAGCAGGAGTTAAACCCGTGGCAATTAATCTCGAAGACAAGAAGGCCATCGTCGCTGAAGTCAACGAGGCTGCCAAAGCTGCTCTGTCCGCTGTCGTGGCTGATGCCCGTGGTGTGACAGTAGGCGCTATGACCGGACTCCGTAAAGAGGCTCGTGAAGCTGGCGTATACGTACGTGTTGTACGTAACACCCTGCTCAAGCGCGCTGTTGCTGACACTGAATACAGTGTTCTCAATGACGTGTTCACCGGCCCGACCTTGATTGCATTCTCCACCCAACATCCAGGTGCTGCTGCCCGTTTGTTCAAAGAGTTTGCTAAGGGTCAGGATAAGTTCGAGATCAAGGCAGCTGCGTTCGAGGGCAAGTACCTCGCAGCTAACCAAATCGACGTGCTGGCAACTCTGCCGACCCGTGACGAAGCAATCTCCCAGCTGATGAGCGTGATTCAAGGCGCTACCAGCAAATTGGCTCGTACTCTGGCGGCAATTCGCGACCAAAAAGAAGCTGCTGCAGCCTAAGGCTCGTCAACTTCTCGCGTTTTTTGTTTTTTTCGATGGTCGCGTAGGCCGTCCCCAATATCAGGAATTAGATTCATGTCTATCTCTCAGAACGATATCCTTGAAGCAGTTGGCAACATGTCCGTAATGGAAGTTGTTGAGCTGATCAAAGCTTTCGAAGAAAAATTCGGCGTTACCGCTGCTGCTGCTTCCGCTGGTCCAGCTGCTGCTGCTGCCGTTGTTGAAGAGCAAACCGAATTCAACGTCATGCTGACCGAAGCTGGCGAGAAGAAAGTTAACGTGATCAAGGCAGTACGTGAACTGACCGGTCTGGGCCTGAAAGAAGCCAAGGCTGTAGTTGACGGCGCTCCTGCCATGGTTCTGGAAGCTGTTGCCAAAGACGCAGCTGACAAAGCCAAAGCAACTCTGGAAGAAGCAGGCGCTAAAGTCGAGCTGAAGTAAGCATCGACCTTGCGTCTCCAGCCCAAGCGTTAAGCTGAAGGCTGATGGCTGGTGGCTCTTGCCACCGGCCTTTTTCCGTTCTTGGCTGTCGACTCGGTCGCCGCCATTAACGCGCTGTAGCCACCCGATGCGGTGGTGCAAACCATGGGGTTTGCAAGATTTTCTGGCTGCTCCCGTCGGAGGGGCCAAACAAGCAGGTGACCAAGCTGGGGAACGCTGATGGCTTACTCATATACTGAGAAAAAACGTATCCGCAAGGACTTTAGCAAGTTGCCGGACGTCATGGATGTCCCGTACCTTCTGGCTATCCAGCTGGATTCGTATCGTGAATTCTTGCAGGCGGGAGCGACCAAAGATCAGTTCCGCGACGTGGGCCTGCATGCGGCCTTCAAATCCGTTTTCCCGATCATCAGCTACTCCGGCAATGCTGCGCTGGAGTACGTGGGTTATCGCCTGGGCGAACCGGCATTTGATGTCAAAGAATGTGTGTTGCGTGGCGTTACGTACGCCGTACCTTTGCGGGTAAAAGTCCGTCTGATCATTTTCGACAAAGAATCGTCGAACAAAGCGATCAAGGACATCAAAGAGCAAGAAGTCTACATGGGCGAAATCCCATTAATGACTGAAAACGGTACCTTCGTTATTAACGGTACCGAGCGTGTAATCGTTTCCCAGCTGCACCGTTCCCCGGGCGTGTTCTTTGACCACGACCGCGGCAAAACGCACAGCTCTGGCAAGCTCCTGTATTCCGCGCGGATTATTCCGTACCGCGGTTCGTGGCTGGACTTCGAGTTCGACCCGAAAGACTGCGTATTCGTGCGTATTGACCGTCGTCGTAAACTGCCGGCCTCGGTATTGTTGCGCGCGCTCGGCTATACCACCGAACAGGTGCTGGATGCTTTCTACACCACCAACGTATTCAGTCTGAAGGATGAAACCCTCAAGCTGGAACTGATTGCTTCGCGTCTGCGTGGTGAAATTGCTGTCCTGGACATTCAGGATGAAAAAGGCAAGGTTATTGTTGAAGCTGGCCGTCGTATCACTGCGCGCCACATCAACCAGATCGAAAAAGCCGGTATCACAGAGCTCGAAGTGCCTCTGGACTATGTCCTGGGCCGCACCACCGCCAAGGTTATCGTTCACCCGGCCACAGGCGAGATTCTGGCTGAGTGCAACACCGAGCTGAACACCGAGATCCTGGCGAAAATCGCCAAGGCACAGGTTGTTCGCATCGAAACCCTGTATACCAACGACATCGACTGCGGTCCGTTCATCTCCGACACGCTGAAGATCGACTCCACCAGCAACCAATTGGAAGCGCTGGTCGAGATCTATCGCATGATGCGTCCTGGTGAGCCACCAACCAAAGACGCTGCCGAAACCCTGTTCAACAACCTGTTCTTCAGCCCTGAGCGCTATGACCTGTCCGCGGTCGGCCGGATGAAGTTCAACCGTCGTATCGGTCGTACCGAGATCGAAGGTTCGGGCGTGCTGTGCAAGGAAGATATCGTTGCGGTTCTGAAGACTCTGGTCGACATCCGTAACGGCAAAGGCATTGTCGATGACATCGACCACCTGGGTAACCGTCGTGTTCGCTGCGTAGGCGAAATGGCCGAGAACCAGTTCCGCGTTGGCCTGGTGCGTGTTGAGCGTGCGGTCAAAGAGCGTCTGTCGATGGCTGAAAGCGAAGGCTTGATGCCGCAAGACCTGATCAACGCCAAGCCAGTGGCTGCGGCGGTGAAAGAGTTCTTCGGTTCCAGCCAGCTTTCGCAGTTCATGGACCAGAACAACCCGCTCTCCGAGATCACCCACAAGCGCCGTGTTTCTGCACTGGGCCCGGGCGGTCTGACCCGTGAGCGTGCAGGCTTTGAAGTTCGTGACGTACACCCGACGCATTACGGTCGCGTATGCCCGATCGAAACGCCGGAAGGTCCGAACATCGGTCTGATCAACTCCTTGGCCGCCTATGCGCGCACCAACCAGTACGGCTTCCTCGAAAGCCCGTACCGTGTGGTGAAAGACGCTCTGGTTACTGACGAGATCGTCTTCCTGTCCGCCATCGAAGAAGCTGATCACGTGATCGCTCAGGCTTCGGCCACGATGAACGACAAGAAAGTCCTGATCGACGAGCTGGTAGCTGTTCGTCACTTGAACGAGTTCACCGTCAAGGCGCCGGAAGACGTCACCTTGATGGACGTTTCGCCGAAGCAGGTAGTTTCGGTCGCAGCGTCGCTGATCCCGTTCCTGGAGCACGATGACGCCAACCGTGCGTTGATGGGTTCCAACATGCAGCGTCAGGCTGTACCGACCCTGCGTGCCGACAAGCCGCTGGTAGGTACCGGCATGGAGCGTAACGTAGCTCGTGACTCCGGCGTTTGCGTCGTGGCTCGTCGTGGCGGCGTGATCGATTCCGTTGATGCCAGCCGTATCGTGGTTCGTGTTGCCGATGACGAAGTTGAAACTGGCGAAGCTGGTGTCGACATCTACAACCTGACCAAATACACCCGCTCGAACCAGAACACCTGCATCAACCAGCGTCCGCTGGTCAGCAAGGGTGATCGTGTCCAGCGCAGCGACATCATGGCCGACGGCCCGTCCACCGATATGGGTGAACTGGCTCTGGGTCAGAACATGCGCATCGCGTTCATGGCGTGGAACGGCTTCAACTTCGAAGACTCCATCTGCCTGTCCGAGCGTGTTGTTCAAGAAGACCGCTTCACCACGATCCACATTCAGGAACTGACCTGTGTGGCGCGTGATACCAAGCTTGGGCCAGAGGAAATCACTGCGGACATCCCGAACGTGGGTGAGGCTGCACTGAACAAGCTGGACGAAGCCGGTATCGTTTACGTAGGTGCTGAAGTTGGCGCAGGCGACATTCTGGTTGGTAAGGTCACTCCGAAAGGCGAGACCCAGCTGACCCCAGAAGAGAAACTGTTGCGTGCCATCTTCGGTGAAAAAGCCAGCGACGTTAAAGACACTTCCCTGCGTGTACCTACCGGTACCAAGGGGACTGTCATCGACGTACAGGTCTTCACCCGTGACGGCGTTGAGCGTGATGCTCGTGCACTGTCCATTGAGAAGACCCAGCTCGACGAAATCCGCAAGGATCTCAACGAAGAGTTCCGTATCGTTGAAGGCGCGACCTTCGAACGTCTGCGCTCCGCTTTGGTAGGTCACAAAGCTGAAGGTGGCGCCGGTCTGAAGAAAGGTCAGGACATCACCAATGAAGTCCTCGACGGTCTTGAGCATGGTCAGTGGTTCAAACTGCGCATGGCCGAAGATGCTCTGAACGAGCAGCTCGAGAAGGCTCAGGCTTACATCGTTGATCGCCGCCGTCTGCTGGACGACAAGTTCGAAGACAAGAAGCGCAAACTGCAGCAGGGCGATGACCTGGCTCCAGGCGTGCTGAAAATCGTCAAGGTTTACCTGGCAATCCGTCGTCGCATCCAGCCGGGCGACAAGATGGCCGGTCGTCACGGTAACAAAGGTGTGGTCTCCGTGATCATGCCGGTTGAAGACATGCCGCACGATGCCAATGGCACACCGGTTGACGTCGTCCTCAACCCACTGGGCGTACCTTCGCGTATGAACGTTGGTCAGATCCTCGAAACCCACCTGGGCCTCGCAGCCAAAGGTCTGGGCGAGAAGATCAACCGTATGATCGAGGAGCAGCGCAAGGTTGCAGACCTGCGTAAGTTCCTGCACGAGATCTACAACGAGATCGGCGGTCGCAACGAAGAGCTGGACACCTTCTCCGACCAGGAAATCCTGGATCTGGCGAAGAACCTGCGCGGCGGCGTTCCAATGGCTACCCCGGTGTTCGACGGTGCCAAGGAAAGCGAAATCAAGGCCATGCTGAAACTGGCTGACCTGCCGGAAAGTGGCCAGATGCAGCTGTTCGACGGCCGTACCGGCAACAAGTTTGAGCGCCCGGTTACCGTTGGCTACATGTACATGCTGAAGCTGAACCACTTGGTAGACGACAAGATGCACGCGCGTTCTACCGGTTCGTACAGCCTGGTTACCCAGCAGCCGCTGGGTGGTAAGGCTCAGTTCGGTGGTCAGCGTTTCGGGGAGATGGAGGTCTGGGCACTGGAAGCATACGGTGCTGCTTACACTCTGCAAGAAATGCTCACAGTGAAGTCGGACGATGTGAACGGTCGTACCAAGATGTACAAAAACATCGTGGACGGCGATCACCGTATGGAGCCGGGCATGCCCGAGTCCTTCAACGTGTTGATCAAAGAAATTCGTTCCCTCGGCATCGATATCGATCTGGAAACCGAATAACACGTGACGCGAATCGAGAGCGGGGCGGTGATGCCCGCTCTCTGCTCCGCCAGGAGGAAAGGCCTTGAAAGACCTACTGAATTTGCTGAAAAACCAGGGTCAAGTCGAAGAGTTCGACGCCATCCGTATTGGGTTGGCATCGCCTGAGATGATCCGTTCGTGGTCGTTCGGTGAAGTTAAAAAGCCGGAAACCATTAACTACCGTACGTTCAAACCTGAGCGTGACGGCCTGTTCTGCGCCAAGATCTTTGGCCCGGTAAAGGATTACGAGTGCCTGTGCGGTAAGTACAAGCGCTTGAAGCACCGTGGTGTGATCTGCGAGAAGTGCGGCGTTGAAGTTGCACTGGCCAAGGTTCGTCGTGAGCGCATGGCGCACATCGAGCTGGCTTCGCCGGTTGCCCACATCTGGTTCCTGAAATCGCTGCCGTCCCGTATCGGCTTGCTGATGGACATGACCCTGCGTGATATCGAGCGCGTTCTCTACTTCGAGAGCTATGTCGTTATCGATCCGGGTATGACCACCCTTGAAAAGGGTCAGTTGCTGAACGATGAGCAATACTTCGAAGCGCTGGAAGAGTTCGGCGACGATTTCGATGCCCGCATGGGCGCCGAAGCTGTGCGCGAACTCCTGCACGCTATCGACCTGGAGCACGAGATTGGCCGCCTGCGCGAAGAAATTCCGCAAACCAACTCCGAAACCAAAATCAAGAAACTGTCCAAGCGTCTGAAGTTGATGGAAGCCTTCCAGGGTTCCGGCAACTTGCCAGAGTGGATGGTGCTGACCGTTCTGCCGGTTCTGCCGCCGGATCTGCGTCCGCTGGTACCGTTGGATGGTGGTCGTTTCGCGACGTCCGACCTCAACGACCTGTACCGCCGCGTGATCAACCGTAACAACCGCTTGAAGCGCCTGCTTGATCTGTCCGCTCCTGACATCATCGTGCGCAACGAAAAGCGTATGTTGCAAGAGGCCGTCGATGCTCTGCTCGACAACGGTCGTCGTGGCCGCGCTATCACCGGTTCGAACAAGCGTCCTCTGAAATCCCTGGCTGACATGATCAAGGGTAAGCAAGGTCGTTTCCGTCAGAACTTGCTCGGTAAGCGTGTTGACTACTCCGGTCGTTCGGTAATTACCGTAGGCCCGACCCTGCGTCTGCACCAGTGCGGTCTGCCTAAGAAAATGGCGCTTGAACTATTCAAGCCGTTCATCTTCGGCAAGCTGGAAATGCGCGGTCTCGCAACCACCATCAAAGCGGCCAAGAAAATGGTCGAGCGCGAACTGCCAGAGGTTTGGGACGTTCTCGCTGAAGTAATTCGCGAACACCCGGTTCTCCTCAACCGTGCACCGACCCTTCACCGTCTGGGTATCCAGGCGTTTGAACCGGTGCTGATCGAAGGTAAGGCTATCCAGCTGCACCCTCTGGTCTGTGCTGCGTACAACGCCGACTTCGACGGCGACCAAATGGCCGTGCACGTACCGCTGACCCTGGAAGCCCAGCTGGAAGCGCGTGCGTTGATGATGTCGACCAACAACATTCTGTCGCCAGCCAACGGTGAGCCAATCATCGTTCCGTCGCAGGACGTTGTATTGGGTCTGTACTACATGACTCGTGAAGCGATCAACGCCAAAGGCGAAGGTCGTGTGTTCGCTGACCTGCAGGAAGTTGACCGTGTGTTCCGTGCCGGCGAAGCCGCACTGCACGCCAAGGTTAAAGTGCGGATCAACGAAACCGTCAACGACCGTGATGGCGGCAGCGTGACCAACACCCGTATCGTCGACACCACTGTCGGCCGTGCGCTGTTGTATCAGGTTGTGCCAAAAGGCCTGTCGTACGATGTCGTCAACCTGCCAATGAAGAAAAAGGCGATCTCCAAGCTGATCAACCAGTGCTACCGCGTGGTTGGTTTGAAAGAGACCGTGATCTTCGCTGACCAGTTGATGTACACCGGTTTTGCTTATTCGACCATTTCCGGCGTTTCCATCGGTGTTAACGACTTCGTTATCCCGGATGAAAAAGCCCGCATCATCGGTGCAGCCACCGACGAAGTGAAAGAGATCGAAAGCCAGTACGCCTCCGGCCTGGTAACCCAGGGCGAGAAGTACAACAAGGTGATCGACCTTTGGTCCAAGGCCAACGATGAAGTTTCCAAGGCGATGATGACCAACCTCTCGAAAGAGAAAGTCATCGACCGTCACGGCGACGAAGTTGACCAAGAGTCCTTCAACTCGATGTACATGATGGCCGACTCGGGCGCACGGGGTTCTGCTGCGCAGATCCGTCAGCTCGCCGGTATGCGTGGTCTGATGGCCAAGCCGGACGGTTCCATCATCGAAACGCCGATTACCGCGAACTTCCGTGAAGGGTTGAGCGTACTTCAGTACTTCATCTCGACTCACGGTGCTCGTAAAGGTCTGGCGGATACCGCGTTGAAAACCGCTAACTCCGGTTACCTGACCCGTCGTCTGGTAGACGTTGCACAAGATCTGGTGGTTACCGAGATCGATTGCGGCACCGAGCACGGCCTGCTGATGACTCCGCACATTGAAGGCGGCGACGTTGTAGAGCCGCTGGGTGAGCGCGTATTGGGTCGTGTCATTGCCCGCGACGTATTCAAACCAGGCACCGAGGAAGTTATCGTTCCTGCCGGCACCCTGGTTGACGAGAAGTGGGTTGAGTTCATCGAGCTCAACAGCATCGACGAAGTGATTGTTCGCTCGCCGATCAGCTGCGAAACCCGCTACGGCATTTGCGCCAAGTGCTACGGCCGTGACTTGGCTCGTGGTCACCAGGTGAACATCGGTGAAGCGGTCGGCGTTATCGCTGCCCAGTCCATCGGTGAGCCGGGTACTCAGCTGACCATGCGTACGTTCCACATCGGTGGTGCGGCAAGCCGGACCTCCGCGGCTGACAGCGTTCAGGTGAAGAATGGCGGTACCGTCCGTCTGCACAACCTCAAGCACGTTGAGCGAGTGGATGGCCATCTGGTCGCTGTGTCCCGTTCCGGTGAGCTGGCGATTGCTGATGACTACGGTCGTGAGCGTGAGCGTTACAAGCTGCCGTACGGTGCTGTGATTTCGGTTAAAGAGGGTGACAAGGTCGACGCTGGCGCTATCGTGGCCAAGTGGGATCCGCACACTCACCCAATCGTTACCGAAATGAAAGGTACCGTGACCTACGTGGGCATGGAAGAAGGCATCACGATCAAGCGTCAGACTGACGAATTGACCGGTATGACCAACATTGAAGTCCTCGACGCGAAGGATCGTCCAGCTGCCGGTAAAGACATCCGTCCTGCCGTGAAGATGGTCGATGACAACGGTAAGGATCTGTTGCTGCCAGGCACTGACGTAATCGCTCAGTACTTCCTGCCAGCCAACGCCCTTGTCGGTGTAGCGGATGGTGCGAAGATCGCCATCGGTGACGTTATCGCGCGTATCCCGCAAGAGACTTCGAAGACCCGTGACATCACCGGTGGTCTGCCGCGTGTTGCCGACTTGTTCGAAGCTCGTCGTCCGAAGGAAGCGTCGATTCTGGCTGAAGTCAGCGGCACCATCGCGTTCGGTAAAGAGACCAAAGGCAAGCGCCGTCTGGTCATTACTCCGAACGACGGTAGTGATCCGTACGAAGAGCTGATTCCGAAGTGGCGTCACCTCAACGTCTTCGAAGGCGAACAGGTAAACCGCGGCGAAGTTATCTCTGACGGTCCAAGCGACCCACACGACATCCTGCGTCTGCTGGGTGTGAGTGCGCTGGCCAAGTACATCGTTAACGAGATCCAGGACGTTTACCGTCTGCAGGGTGTGAAGATCAACGATAAGCACATCGAGACCATCCTGCGTCAGATGCTGCGTAAAGTTGAAATCGCTGAATCCGGCGATTCGAGTTTCATCAAGGGCGACCAGATGGAATTGACTCACGTACTGGTAGAAAACGAGCGCCTTGCAGCGGAAGACAAGTTTGTCTCCAAGTTTACCCGTGTGTTGCTGGGTATCACTAAGGCGTCGTTGTCCACTGAGTCGTTCATCTCGGCGGCCTCCTTCCAGGAGACCACTCGCGTACTGACCGAAGCAGCGGTAACCGGCAAGCGCGATTACCTGCGCGGCCTGAAAGAGAACGTGGTCGTGGGTCGTCTGATCCCGGCTGGTACCGGTTTGGCTTATCACAGCGAACGTAAGCGTCGCCGTGATGCTGACAAGCCGTTGCGCGTAAGCGCCAGTGAAGTGGAAGCTGCACTGACCGAAGCGCTGAACTCAAGCGGTAACTGAGTTCTGCGATAGATGAGTCCGGGCCCTGGCCGCTCCGTTCGTCGGATCGAAGCAATTTTGCTCCGGTTCGATGGGCGGAGAGGTCGGGGCCTTGCCTTGACTGGGGACAAGATCCTCTTTAGACTCTTGTACCCCTAAATTTGGCGGGAATTCGTTCCTGCCATTTTGCTTTTCTTGCAAGACAATAGCGTCGCAAGACAACAGTGGAGCTAGTAGATGGCAACTATCAACCAGCTGGTACGTCAGCCGCGTAAGCGTATCGTCGAGAAATCCGACGTGCCTGCGCTGCAGAACTGCCCGCAACGTCGTGGCGTATGCACTCGTGTGTATACCACCACGCCGAAAAAACCTAACTCGGCACTGCGTAAAGTATGCCGTGTGCGTCTGACCAACGGTTTCGAGGTTTCCTCGTACATCGGCGGTGAAGGCCACAACCTGCAAGAGCACAGCGTGGTACTGATCCGCGGCGGTCGTGTAAAAGACTTGCCAGGTGTCCGTTACCACACCGTACGCGGTTCCTTGGATACTTCCGGCGTTAAAGGTCGTAACCAGGGTCGTTCGAAGTACGGTACCAAGAAGCCTAAGTAGTAGCGGCTTTTTGTAAACCTGAATCATCTTATTTTCTGAGTCGATAAGAGTAAGGTCGGAGGCGTCCCGAAAGGGCACCGATTCCGAGCGAACCTGAAGACCGTTTGAGGGCTTATCCATGCCAAGAAGACGCGTAGCAGCCAAGCGCGAAGTGCTTGACGATCCAAAATACGGAAGCCAAATTCTGGCCAAGTTCATGAACCACGTAATGGAAAGCGGCAAGAAAGCCGTTGCCGAGCGTATCGTTTATGGCGCGCTGGAAAAGGTTAAAGAACGCAAGAACAGCGACCCCCTGGAAATCTTCGAGAAAGCTCTCGACGCCATCGCTCCGCTGGTCGAAGTGAAGTCGCGCCGTGTAGGCGGTGCTACTTACCAGGTTCCGGTTGAAGTTCGTCCGTCCCGTCGTAACGCTCTGGCAATGCGCTGGTTGGTAGACTTCGCCCGTAAGCGCGGCGAGAAGTCTATGGCTCTGCGTTTGGCCGGCGAACTGTTGGACGCTGCTGAAGGTAAAGGTGCTGCTGTTAAGAAGCGTGAAGACGTGCACCGTATGGCTGAAGCTAACAAAGCTTTCTCGCACTACCGCTTCTAATTTTAGCTTCACTAATTTTGCGAGGGCTTTATGGCTCGTACTACTCCGATTAGCCGCTACCGTAACATCGGTATCGTCGCTCACGTGGATGCTGGTAAAACCACCACCACCGAGCGCGTGCTGTTTTACACCGGCAAAAGTCACAAAATGGGCGAGGTGCATGACGGCGCCGCGACCACAGACTGGATGGTTCAGGAGCAGGAGCGTGGTATTACCATTACTTCTGCTGCCATTACCGCCTTCTGGAAAGGTTCCGAGAAGCAGTACAAAGACGAGCATCGCTTCAACGTAATCGATACCCCGGGCCACGTGGACTTCACCATTGAAGTTGAACGTTCCCTGCGCGTACTCGACGGCGCTGTCGTTGTGTTCTGCGGTACTTCGGGTGTTGAGCCTCAGTCGGAAACCGTATGGCGTCAAGCCAACAAATACGGCGTGCCGCGTCTTGTTTACGTAAACAAGATGGACCGTGCTGGTGCCAACTTCCTGCGCGTGATCGGCCAGATCAAGCAGCGTCTGGGTCACACTCCGGTGCCGATCCAGTTGGCTATCGGTTCCGAAGATAACTTCCAGGGTCAGATTGATCTGATCAACATGGAAGCTGTCTACTGGAATGATGCCGACAAGGGCATGGTTCCTGTTCGTAAGCCTATCCCTGCTGAACTGCAGGAACTGGCTGATGAATGGCGCAATAACATGGTCGAGGCTGCTGCCGAAGCCAGCGAAGAGCTGATGAACAAATACCTCGAAGGTGAAGAGCTCACCAACGCGGAAATCAAGGCCGCTCTGCGTCAGCGTACTATTGCTGGCGAGATCGTCCTGGCTGTTTGTGGTTCTTCGTTCAAGAACAAGGGCGTTCCCCTGGTTCTCGACGCCGTTATCGACTACCTGCCTGCTCCAACCGACATTCCTGCTATCAAGGGTACCAACCCTGATAACGAGGAAGAAGAGATGGAGCGTCACGCCGATGACAGCGAGCCGTTCTCGGCTCTGGCGTTCAAGATCGCTACCGACCCATTCGTGGGTACTTTGACCTTCGTCCGCGTTTACTCGGGCGTGTTGGCATCCGGCGACGGCGTGATCAACTCGGTTAAAGGTAAGAAAGAGCGCGTGGGCCGTATGGTGCAGATGCACGCAAACGCTCGCGAAGAGATCAAGGAAGTACGCGCTGGCGACATCGCGGCCCTGATCGGCATGAAGGACGTCACCACTGGTGAGACTTTGTGCGACGCTGCTAAGCCAATCATCCTGGTTCGCATGGACTTCCCGGAGCCGGTTATTTCGGTTGCCGTTGAGCCTAAGACCAAGGATGACCAGGAAAAAATGGGTATCGCTCTGGGCAAGCTTGCTCAGGAAGATCCATCTTTCCGCGTCAAGACTGATGAAGAGACTGGTCAAACGATCATCTCCGGCATGGGCGAGCTGCACCTGGACATCCTGGTAGACCGGATGCGCCGTGAGTTCAACGTCGAAGCCAACATCGGTAAGCCTCAGGTTTCCTATCGTGAGCGCATCACGAAGAACTGTGAAATCGAAGGCAAATTCGTTCGTCAGTCCGGCGGTCGTGGTCAATTCGGTCACTGCTGGATCCGTTTTGCTCCTGCTGACGAAGGTCAGGAAGGTCTGCAATTCGTGAACGAAGTAGTAGGTGGTGTTGTTCCTAAGGAATACATCCCTGCTATCCAGAAGGGTATCGAGGAGCAGATGAAGAACGGTGTTGTTGCCGGCTATCCGCTGATCGGCCTGAAAGCAACCGTTTTTGACGGTTCTTACCACGACGTCGACTCCAACGAGATGGCGTTTAAGGTGGCTGCTTCCATGGCAACCAAGCAACTGGCCCAGAAGGGCGGTGGTGAGTTGCTTGAGCCAATCATGGCGGTAGAAGTTGTTACACCTGAAGACTATATGGGTGATGTCATGGGCGACCTTAACCGTCGTCGCGGCATGATCTTGGGTATGGAAGATACGGTTTCCGGCAAGGTGATTCGCGCCGAGGTTCCGTTGGGCGAGATGTTCGGTTATGCGACCGACGTTCGTTCCATGTCTCAGGGTCGCGCAAGCTACTCTATGGAATTCAAAAAATACAACACAGCTCCGGCGCACATCGCTGAAACTGTATCCAAAAAACAAGGCTGATTCAGTCCTTTAGGCAAGGAGTTAATTGTCGTGGCTAAAGAAAAATTTGATCGTTCCCTACCGCACGTAAACGTTGGCACCATCGGCCACGTTGACCACGGTAAAACCACTCTGACCGCTGCTCTGACTCGCGTCTGCTCCGAAGTTTTCGGTTCGGCCGTAGTTGAATTCGACAAGATCGACAGCGCTCCAGAAGAAAAAGCTCGTGGTATCACCATCAACACCGCGCACGTTGAGTACAACTCGACTATTCGTCACTACGCTCACGTTGACTGCCCAGGTCACGCTGACTATGTGAAGAACATGATCACCGGTGCTGCCCAGATGGACGGCGCGATCCTGGTTTGCTCGGCCGCTGATGGTCCGATGCCACAAACCCGTGAGCACATCCTGCTGTCCCGTCAGGTAGGCGTTCCGTACATCGTGGTTTTCCTGAACAAGGCTGACCTGGTAGACGACGCTGAGCTGCTGGAACTGGTTGAGATGGAAGTGCGCGATCTGCTGAGCACTTACGACTTCCCAGGCGACGACACTCCGATCATCATCGGTTCTGCTCGTATGGCTCTGGAAGGCAAAGACGACAACGAAATGGGCACCACTGCCGTTCGTAAGCTGGTTGAAACTCTGGATACCTACATCCCAGAACCAGTTCGTCTGACCGACAAGCCGTTCCTGATGCCAATCGAAGACGTATTCTCGATCTCCGGTCGCGGTACTGTTGTGACTGGTCGTATCGAGCGCGGTATCGTTCGCGTTCAGGATCCACTGGAAATCGTTGGTCTGCGTGACACCACCGTCACCACCTGCACCGGTGTTGAAATGTTCCGTAAGCTGCTCGACGAAGGTCGTGCTGGCGAGAACTGCGGCGTTCTGCTGCGTGGTACCAAGCGTGACGACGTTGAGCGTGGCCAGGTTCTGGTTAAGCCAGGTTCGGTTAAGCCGCACACCAAGTTCACCGCAGAAGTTTACGTTCTGAGCAAGGAAGAAGGCGGTCGTCACACTCCGTTCTTCAAAGGCTACCGTCCACAGTTCTACTTCCGTACTACTGACGTGACCGGTAACTGCGAATTGCCAGAAGGCGTAGAAATGGTAATGCCAGGCGATAACATTCAAATGACTGTTACCCTGATCAAAACCATCGCTATGGAAGACGGTCTGCGCTTCGCTATCCGTGAAGGCGGCCGTACCGTTGGTGCTGGTGTTGTAGCTAAAATCATCGAGTAAGCTCTTTCTTGAGTTAGCTTGGATGTTTTGAAAAAGCCCCCGCTCAGCGGGGGCTTTTTTATTGGGTTGACACCTATCGGGGCCGTCTATAGAATTGCGCCTCCTTTTAACGGGCGTATTGCGCTCGGTGGGAATAGCAGCCGGAGTCTGAAATCCAATGCAAAATCAGCAAATCCGTATCAGGTTGAAGGCTTTTGACCATCGCCTGATCGACCAATCCACCCAGGAAATCGTGGAAACCGCGAAACGTACTGGTGCTCAAGTGCGTGGTCCAATTCCACTGCCTACCCGTAAAGAGCGGTTCACCGTTCTGGTCTCCCCGCACGTCAACAAAGACGCGCGTGACCAGTACGAGATCCGTACTCATAAGCGCGTACTGGACATCGTCCAGCCAACGGATAAAACCGTTGATGCACTTATGAAGCTCGATCTGGCGGCCGGTGTGGAAGTACAGATCAGCCTCGGCTAAGACTTGGGTCTTAGTCGTGTAACGCTCTGAAATGGGCGGCCATAGCGGGTGAAAGCCCCGTACACTCATGAGGTTTACAACATGACTATTGGTGTAGTCGGTCGTAAATGCGGTATGACCCGTATTTTCACCGAAGAAGGTGTCTCCATTCCGGTCACGGTCATTGAGATCGAGCCGAATCGCGTCACCCAGTTCAAAACTGAAGAAACCGATGGCTATCGTGCAGTGCAAGTCACTGTCGGCGAGCGTCGTGCTTCGCGCGTGACTGCTGCTCAAGCAGGTCACTTCGCAAAAGCAAACGTTGCAGCTGGTCGCACTGTTATGGAGTTCCGTCTTGAAGACGGCGACTACCAGGCTGGCGATCTGATCAACGCTGAAATCTTCGCCGCTGGTCAACTGGTTGATGTAACCGGTCAGTCCAAAGGTAAAGGCTTCCAGGGTACGATCAAGCGTTGGAATTTCCGTGGCCAAGACAACACTCACGGTAACTCCGTCTCCCACCGCGTCCCGGGCTCTATTGGCCAGTGCCAGACTCCTGGTCGTGTATTCAAGGGCAAGAAAATGTCCGGTCATATGGGCGCTGAGCGCGTGACCGTGCAGTCCCTCGAAGTAGTGCGCGTCGACGCTGAACGCAATCTGTTGTTGGTCAAGGGTGCTGTTCCTGGCGCTACTGGCGGCAACCTGGTTGTACGTCCAGCGGCCAAGGCTCGCGGTTAAGGGGAAGCTGACATGCAATTAAATGTAAATGACGCTCAAGCGATCGAAGTTTCCGAACTGACATTTGGCGGCGAATTCAACGAGACGCTGGTTCACCAAGCAGTCGTGGCCTACATGGCCGGCGGCCGTCAAGGTAGCAAGCAGCAAAAGACCCGTTCCGACGTTCGTGGTGGCGGTAAGCGCCCTTGGCGTCAGAAAGGTACTGGCCGTGCTCGTGCCGGTACTATCCGTAGCCCAATCTGGCGCGGCGGCGGTACCACTTTTGCAGCTCGTCCGCAGGATCACTCTCAGAAGCTCAACAAGAAGATGTATCGCGCAGCTCTGCGCTCCATCCTTGCTGAACTCGTGCGTACTGATCGCCTGGTCGTGGTTCAGGACTTCGCTGTTGAAAGTCCAAAAACCAAAGATCTGCTGGGCAAACTGAACAACATGAGCCTGACCGACGTTTTGATCGTGTCTGAAGCTGTTGATCAGAACCTGTACCTGGCTGCTCGCAACCTGCCACACGTTGATGTACGTGATGTGCAAGGTTCCGATCCAGTTAGTCTGATCGCATACGACAAGGTGTTGATCACCGTGTCGGCCGTGAAGAAATTCGAGGAGCTGCTGGGATGAACCAGGAACGCGTATTTAAAGTTCTGCTTGGCCCGCACGTTTCCGAAAAGGCTACGGTTCTGGCTGACAAGAAAGGCCAGTTCGTTTTCAAGGTTGCAACTGACGCAACCAAGCTGGAAATCAAGAAGGCCGTCGAAAGCCTGTTCAGCGTGAAAGTAGAGCGTGTTACTACCCTGAATGTTCTGGGTAAGAGCAAGCGCACTGCTCGCGGTCTGGGCAAGCGTAATGACTGGAAGAAGGCAGTTATCTCCCTTCAGCCAGGCCAAGATCTCGATTTCAGCAGCAGTGCTGAGTAAGGAAGGGGTGCATCATGGCAATCGTTAAATGCAAACCGACTTCCCCTGGCCGCCGTTTTGTGGTCAAGGTGGTCAACCAGGAGCTGCATAAAGGCGCTCCTCACGCACCGCTGCTCGAGAAGAAATCGAAGTCTGGTGGTCGTAACAACAATGGTCGTATTACCACTCGTCACATCGGTGGTGGCCATAAGCAGCATTATCGTCTGGTCGACTTCCGTCGCAACGACAAAGATGGCATCGCTGCCACTGTCGAGCGTATCGAATACGATCCAAACCGTACTGCTCACATCGCTCTGCTGCTTTACGCAGATGGCGAGCGTCGCTACATCATCGCCCCTAAAGGCGTGAGCGCTGGCGACCAGCTGATCGCAGGTGCTTTGGCACCGATCAAGCCGGGCAACGCTCTGCAGCTGCGTAACATTCCAGTTGGTAGCACCGTACACGGCATCGAATTGAAGCCAGGTAAAGGCGCGCAAATCGCTCGTTCCGCTGGTGCTTCGGCTCAGCTGATCGCTCGTGAAGGTGTCTACGTGACCCTGCGTCTGCGTTCTGGTGAGATGCGTAAAGTATTGGCTGAATGCCGTGCGACCCTGGGCGAAGTCTCGAACTCCGAGCACAGCCTGCGTTCGCTGGGTAAAGCTGGTGCCAAACGCTGGCGTGGCGTTCGCCCAACCGTTCGTGGTGTTGCCATGAACCCGGTTGACCACCCACACGGTGGTGGTGAAGGTCGTACCTCTGGTGGTCGTCATCCGGTATCGCCATGGGGCTTCCCGACTAAGGGCGCGAAGACTCGTGGTAATAAGCGTACCGACAAAATGATCGTCCGTCGTCGCAAGTAAATAGAGGGATACGACAGTGCCACGTTCTCTGAAAAAAGGTCCTTTTATTGATCTTCACCTACTGAAGAAGATCGAAGTGGCGGCGGAAAAGAACGATCGCAAACCAGTTAAGACCTGGTCGCGTCGTTCGATGATCCTGCCACAAATGGTCGGTTTGACCATCGCAGTACACAACGGTCGTCAACACGTCCCCGTTCTCGTTAACGAAGACATGGTCGGCCACAAACTAGGCGAGTTTGCCGGTACCCGCACTTATCGTGGGCACGTGGCAGACAAGAAAGCCAAGCGTTAAGGGGTAAGGAAATGGAAGTAGCCGCTAAGTTGTCGGGCGCTCGAATCTCCGCCCAGAAAGCCCGCTTGGTCGCCGACCAGATCCGCGGGAAGAAGGTGGGCGAAGCGCTCAACCTGTTGGCTTTCAGCAGTAAGAAAGCCGCCGAGATCATGAAGAAAGTGCTGGAGTCGGCCGTAGCCAACGCCGAGCATAACGAAGGCGCAGACGTTGATGACCTTAAAGTCAGCACCGTTTTCGTCAACGAAGGGCGTTCGCTGAAGCGCATCATGCCACGTGCCAAAGGCCGTGCTGATCGCATCGTCAAGCGGTCTTGCCATATCACTGTCAAGGTTGCTGACAAGTAACGGAGTCGAAGAGATGGGTCAGAAAGTACATCCCATTGGCATTCGCCTGGGAATCGTCAAGGAGCACACCTCCGTCTGGTACGCAGACGGTCGGACTTATGCGGACTACTTGTTCGCTGATCTGAAGGTGCGTGAGTATCTCCAAGACAAACTAAAAAGCGCGTCCGTAAGCCGTATCGATATCCATCGTCCGGCGCAAACTGCACGTATCACCATCCACACCGCTCGTCCAGGTATCGTTATCGGGAAGAAAGGTGAAGATGTTGAGAAACTGCGTCAGGACCTGACCAAGCAAATGGGTGTGCCTGTGCACATCAATATCGAAGAGATCCGCAAGCCGGAGCTCGACGGTATGCTGGTTGCGCAGAGCGTAGCTCAGCAGCTGGAGCGTCGCGTAATGTTCCGTCGCGCTATGAAGCGCGCCGTACAGAACGCCATGCGCATTGGTGCCAAAGGCATCAAAATCCAAGTGAGCGGTCGTCTCGGCGGTGCTGAAATCGCACGTACTGAATGGTATCGCGAAGGTCGTGTGCCACTGCACACCCTGCGTGCCGACATCGACTATGCCAACTACGAAGCTCACACCACTTACGGTGTGATCGGTGTAAAGGTTTGGATCTTCAAAGGCGAAGTAATTGGTGGTCGCCAAGAAGAACTGAAACCACAAGCACCAGCGCCTCGTAAAAAAGCTGCTAAGTAAGGGGTACGCCAAATGTTGCAACCTAAGCGTACGAAGTTCCGCAAGCAGATGACAGGCCACAACCGTGGTCTGGCTCAGCGCGGTAGCAAAGTCAGCTTCGGCGAGTTCGCGCTGAAGTCTGTAGCTCGTGGTCGTCTCACCGCTCGTCAGATCGAGTCAGCGCGTCGTGCTCTGACCCGTCACGTAAAACGTGGCGGCAAGATCTGGATCCGTGTATTCCCGGACAAGCCGATCTCCAAGAAGCCTCTCGAAGTGCGGATGGGTAAAGGTAAGGGTAACGTGGAATACTGGGTAGCCCAGATTCAGCCAGGCAAAGTCCTGTATGAAATCGAGGGTGTTTCTGAAGAGCTGGCGCGTGAGGCTTTCGCCCTGGCTGCTGCAAAGCTGCCGCTCGCCACCTCCTTTGTTAAACGGACGGTGATGTGATGAAAGCGAATGAACTTCGTGAAAAATCCGCACAGCAGCTGAACGAGCAACTGCTCGGCTTGCTGCGCGACCAGTTCAATCTGCGCATGCAGAAAGCAACTGGCCAGTTGGGGCAGTCTCATCTGCTCTCGCAAGTTAAGCGTGACATCGCTCGCGTGAAGACTGTGCTCAACCAGCAGGCAGGTAAGTGATCATGGCTGAAGCCGAAAAGACTGTCCGTACGCTGACTGGCCGTGTTGTCAGCGACAAGATGGACAAAACCATCACCGTTTTGATCGAGCGTCGCGTTAAGCACCCGATCTACGGTAAATATGTTAAGCGTTCGACTAAGCTGCACGCGCACGACGAAACCAATCAGTGCCACATCGGCGACAAAGTCACTATTCGTGAAACTCGTCCGCTGGCCAAGACCAAGTCTTGGGCACTGGTTGATGTTCTCGAACGCGCTGTGGAAGTCTAAGGACTAGGGGTCGGAGAAATTATATGATTCAGACTCAATCCATGCTCGATGTGGCCGATAACAGCGGCGCTCGCCGTGTTATGTGCATCAAGGTGCTGGGTGGCTCCCATCGTCGTTACGCTGGTATCGGTGACATCATCAAAGTTACCGTGAAGGAAGCAATTCCTCGCGGTAAGGTGAAAAAAGGCCAAGTGATGACTGCTGTTGTAGTCCGCACTCGTCACGGCGTACGCCGTGCAGATGGCTCCATTATCCGCTTTGATGGCAACGCTGCTGTTCTTCTGAACAACAAGCAAGAGCCGATCGGCACCCGTATCTTTGGGCCAGTGACCCGTGAACTTCGTACTGAGAAGTTCATGAAGATCGTCTCGCTCGCCCCAGAAGTGCTGTAAGGAGATCCGACATGCAAAAGATTCGTCGTGACGACGAGATCATCGTGATCGCCGGCAAAGACAAAGGTAAGCGCGGTAAGGTGCTGAAGGTTCTCGCTGACGACCGTCTGGTCGTTGGTGGTTTGAACCTGGTCAAGCGTCATACCAAGCCTAACCCGATGTCGGGCGTACAGGGCGGTATCGTCGAGAAAGAAGCGCCATTGCACGCTTCTAACGTCGCCATCTTCAACGGCGAAACCAACAAGGCTGATCGTGTTGGTTTCAAAGTAGAAGACGGTAAGAAAATTCGTGTCTTCAAGTCGACCCAAAAAGCGGTTGATGCTTGAACACTGCTAGGTAGATAAGACCATGGCACGACTACAAGAGATTTACCGGAAGGAAATCGCCCCCAAGCTTAAGGAAGAACTTAAGCTCGGGAACGTGATGGAAGTTCCGCGCGTTACCAAAATCACCCTGAACATGGGTCTGGGCGAAGCGATCGGCGACAAAAAAGTCATCGAGCACGCTGTTGCTGACCTGGAAAAGATCACCGGCCAAAAAGTCGTCGTGACCTACGCTCGCAAATCCATCGCTGGCTTTAAAGTCCGTGAAGGTTGGCCGATCGGCGTCAAGGTAACTCTGCGCCGTGAGCGTATGTACGAATTCCTGGATCGTCTGCTGTCGATCTCCCTGCCTCGGGTCCGCGACTTCCGCGGCCTGAATGCCAAGTCCTTCGATGGTCGTGGTAACTACAGCATGGGCGTGAAAGAGCAGATCATCTTCCCGGAAATCGACTACGACAAGATCGATGCTCTCCGCGGTCTGGACATCACCCTGACCACCACTGCCAAGAACGATGATGAAGGTCGCGCCCTGCTGCGTGCTTTCAAATTCCCGTTCCGCAACTGATTGGAGTAGGACCATGGCCAAGATGAGCATGAAAAACCGCGAGCTGAAGCGTCAGCTCACGGTTGCCAAGTACGCCAAGAAGCGTGCAGCACTGAAAGCGATCATCGTTGATCTGAACGCAAGTCCAGAAGCGCGTTGGGAAGCTACAGTTGCCCTGCAGAAGCAGCCACGTGACGCAAGCGCTTCGCGCATGCGTAACCGCTGCCGCCTGACCGGTCGTCCACACGGCGTTTACCGCAAGTTCGGCCTCGGCCGTAACAAACTGCGTGAAGCGGCAATGCGTGGCGACGTACCAGGTCTGGTTAAAGCCAGCTGGTAAGTACTTTCAGAGTCCAGGCGATTGGTGTCGCAAGATACTGACCGCCGGTGACCTTGAATCTGGAACAAGCCCCTTTTGGGGCTTGTTTCATTTCCGGAGTGTGTCTAGAATACCCGGCTCGCCTGAGCCCGTGTTTTCTATGCTCGGAGATTCTCGGCGACATATGTAGCCGCAAGGCTAATTTTTTTGTATTAGGAGCGTCTAGCCCATGAGTATGCAGGACCCGTTAGCGGACATGCTAACTCGTATCCGTAATGCCCAGATGGCTGAAAAGTCCGTCGTAAGCATGCCATCTTCCAAGTTGAAGGTAGCTGTTGCCAAAGTCCTGAAAGACGAAGGCTACATTGCGGGTTATCAGATCAGCAGCGAAACCAAGCCACTGCTGTCCATCGAGCTGAAGTACTTCGAAGGCCGTTCGGTCATCGAGGAAGTGAAGCGCGTTAGCCGTCCAGGCCTGCGTCAGTACAAGTCCGCTGAAGATCTGCCGAAAGTTCGTGGCGGTCTGGGCGTGTCTATCGTCTCCACCAACAAAGGTGTGATGACGGATCGTGCTGCGCGCGCTGCCGGTGTCGGCGGCGAAGTTCTTTGCACTGTGTTCTAAGGGGGGATAAGCATGTCTCGCGTCGCTAAGAACCCCGTTAAGCTGCCAGCCGGTGTCGAAGTCAAATTCGCAGGCCAACAGCTTTCGGTGAAGGGTGCCAAGGGCACTCTTGAACTGAACATCCATTCGTCCGTTGAGATCGTTGAAGAAGCTGGTGAGCTGCGTTTCGCTGCTCGCAATGGCGATCAACAAACTCGCGCAATGGCCGGTACCACGCGTGCGTTGGTAAACAACATGGTCCAAGGCGTAAGCCAAGGCTTCGAGCGTAAGCTCCAGCTGGTCGGTGTTGGTTACAAAGCGCAAGCAAAAGGCACGGTTTTGAACCTGGCCCTTGGCTTCTCGCACCCAGTGGATTACGAACTGCCGGAAGGCATCACCGCTGAGACTCCTAGCCAGACCGATATCCTGATCAAGGGCATCGATAAGCAACTGGTAGGTCAAGTGGCTGCTGAGATCCGCGACTTCCGTCCACCAGAGCCGTACAAAGGCAAAGGTGTGCGCTACGCGGACGAAGTCGTCCGTCGTAAAGAAGCCAAGAAGAAGTAGGGCATAGCAAATGACCGACAAAAAAGTTACTCGACTGCGTCGCGCTCGCAAAGCACGCCTGAAAATGCACGAACTCGAAGTCGTGCGTCTCTGCGTGTTCCGCTCGTCGCAGCACATCTACGCCCAGGTCATCTCGGCCGACGGCAACAAAGTCCTGGCAAGCGCCTCGACTTTGGATAAAGAACTGCGTGATGGTGCCACTGGCAACATCGACGCGGCCACAAAGGTTGGCCAGCTGGTCGCTACGCGTGCTAAGGCCGCTGGCGTCTCGCAAGTGGCTTTCGACCGCTCTGGCTTCAAGTACCACGGCCGCGTTAAAGCGTTGGCTGATGCTGCTCGTGAAGCTGGGCTGGAGTTCTAAGTTATGTCAAATAACGACCAAAAGCGCGACGAAGGCTACATTGAGAAGCTGGTTCAAGTTAACCGCGTAGCCAAAACCGTTAAAGGCGGCCGTATCTTCACTTTCACCGCGTTGACCGTGGTTGGTGATGGTAAAGGGCGTGTTGGCTTCGGCCGTGGCAAGTCGCGTGAAGTGCCTGCTGCGATCCAGAAGGCAATGGAAGCTGCTCGTCGCAACATGATCCAAGTTGATCTGAACGGCACCACCCTGCAATACGCCATGAAGTCCGCCCATGGCGCTTCGAAGGTGTACATGCAGCCTGCTTCTGAAGGTACCGGTATCATCGCTGGCGGCGCTATGCGTGCGGTCCTCGAAGTTGCTGGCGTTCAGAACGTTCTGGCCAAGTGCTACGGCTCGACTAACCCGGTAAACGTGGTTCACGCCACTTTCAAAGGTTTGAAAGCTATGCAGTCCCCTGAATCCATTGCCGCCAAGCGTGGCAAAAGCGTCCAGGAGATTTTCTGATCATGGCTACCGTTAAAGTAACGCTGATCAAAAGCATGACCGGCCGCATCCCTAACCACAAACTGTGTGTTAAGGGTCTGGGTCTGCGTCGCATCGGTCACACTGTAGAAGTCCAGGATACTCCCGAGAATCGCGGGATGATCAACAAGGCTTACTACATGCTGCGTGTCGAGGGTTAATCGATGAAACTCAATGATCTGAGTCCAGCGCCGGGTTCCCGTCGCGAAAAGCATCGTCCGGGCCGTGGTATCGGTAGCGGTTTGGGTAAGACTGGTGGCCGTGGCCACAAAGGTCAAACCTCCCGCTCCGGTGGCACCATCGCTCCAGGCTTTGAAGGCGGTCAGCAGCCGCTGCATCGTCGCCTGCCTAAGTTCGGTTTCGTATCCCTGAAAGCTATGGATCGCGCAGAAGTGCGTCTGTCCGAGCTGGCTAAAGTGGAAGGCGACATCGTTACTCTGCAGACCCTGAAAGATGCCAACGTGATCAACGTCAACGTACAGCGTGTGAAAATCATGCTGTCCGGTGAAGTGACTCGCGCTGTCACTATCGGCAAGGGAATCGGCGCCACCAAAGGTGCGCGTTCGGCTATCGAAGCAGCTGGCGGCAAGTTCGAGGAATAAATGGCTAAGCAAGGTGCTCTCTCAGCGCTCGGCAAAGGCGGTATGTCTGAACTCTGGGCTCGTCTGCGTTTTCTGTTCCTGGCGATTATCGTCTACCGAATAGGCGCACACATCCCGGTTCCAGGTATCAACCCGGACCGACTCGCAGACCTGTTTCGACAGAATGAGGGGACCATTCTTAGCTTGTTCAACATGTTTTCCGGCGGCGCGCTGGAACGGATGAGCATCTTTGCGCTGGGGATCATGCCGTATATTTCGGCATCGATCATCATGCAACTGATGACCGCCGTCAGCCCGCAGCTGGAGCAGTTGAAGAAGGAAGGTGAAGCTGGCCGTCGCAAGATTAGCCAGTACACCCGCTACGGCACTGTTATCCTTGCCCTTGTTCAAGCTATCGGCATGTCCGTTGGCCTGGCGGGGCAGGGTGTTGCGTTCACTGGTGACTTTGGCTTCCATTTCGTTGCGGTATCCACTTTTGTGGCTGGCGCAATGTTCATGATGTGGCTGGGTGAGCAGATTACTGAGCGTGGTGTTGGTAACGGTATCTCGATGTTGATTTTCGCAGGTATCGTCGCCGGTCTTCCGAGAGCGATTGGGCAGTCTTTCGAGTCTGCACGTCAGGGTGATATCAATATCTTCGCCTTGGTTGCCATCGGTTTGCTGGCAGTAGCGATTATCGGTTTTGTGGTGTTCATTGAGCGTGGTCAGCGTCGTATTGCTGTTCACTACGCCAAGCGTCAGCAGGGCCGTAAGGTCTTTGCTGCGCAGACCAGCCACTTGCCGCTGAAAGTGAATATGGCCGGTGTTATTCCGGCAATTTTCGCGAGCAGCATTCTGCTGTTTCCGGCTTCGTTGGGTACCTGGTTTGGTCAGTCTGAAAATATGGGCTGGCTACAGGACCTCTCTCAGTCGATCGCTCCTGGTCAGCCGTTGAATATTCTGCTGTTTAGTGCAGGGATTATTTTCTTCTGCTTCTTCTATACGGCGTTGATGTTCAATCCGAAAGACGTAGCGGAAAACCTGAAGAAGTCCGGTGCCTTTATTCCGGGCATTCGTCCAGGTGAGCAGTCTGCGCGCTACATTGATGGCGTTTTGACTCGCTTGACCCTGTTCGGTGCTCTATATATGACGGCCGTGTGCCTGTTGCCCCAGTTCCTGGTGGTTGCAGCAAACGTTCCGTTCTACCTTGGCGGGACCTCGTTGCTGATCGTGGTCGTGGTTGTGATGGACTTCATGTCCCAAGTACAATCGCACCTCGTTTCGCACCAGTACGAATCCCTGATGAAGAAAGCCAACCTGAAGGGTTACGGCAGCGGCATGTTGCGCTGAGTACCCATAAGGTTCGAGGAGTTGGTGATGAAAGTTCGTGCATCGGTGAAAAAGCTGTGCCGTAACTGCAAGATTATTCGCCGCGAAGGTGTTGTTCGAGTAATTTGCAGCGCGGAACCGCGTCACAAACAGCGCCAAGGCTGAGTGTGATCCGCTTGAAGCCCGGCAGCTAGTGCGCTGCCGGGTTGATTATTTGTTATTACAGCGATATTATCTCGCGCCCTATTTCTTGGCTTCCGGGGCGTAGGTAGCTGTCAATTGGAGTCCCACTGAATGGCCCGTATTGCAGGCGTTAACATTCCAGATAACAAGCACACTGTTATCTCGCTGACCTACATCTATGGTGTTGGTCGCACTACTGCGCAGAAAATTTGCGCAGTTGCTGGGGTAAACCCAGCCGCTAAGATCAAGGATCTGAGCGACGAGCAGATTGAATTGCTGCGTGGCGAAGTGGCGAAGTTCACCACTGAAGGTGACCTGCGTCGCGAAATCAACATGAAAATCAAGCGTTTGATGGACCTCGGTTGCTATCGCGGTCTGCGTCATCGTCGTGGTCTTCCAGTACGCGGTCAGCGTACCAAGACTAACGCGCGTACCCGTAAAGGTCCGCGTAAGCCGATCCGCAAGTAATCGCCCCAGCGAATCGACAGGAAAATTATCATGGCAAAACCTGCTGCTCGTCCTCGTAAAAAAGTTAAAAAGACAGTGGTTGATGGCATCGCCCACATCCATGCTTCTTTTAACAACACCATCGTGACCATCACCGACCGTCAAGGTAACGCGCTTTCTTGGGCTACCTCCGGTGGTTCGGGTTTCCGCGGTTCCCGCAAGTCCACCCCGTTTGCTGCTCAAGTAGCTGCTGAACGTGCTGGTCAAGCTGCGCTGGAATACGGCCTGAAAAACCTCGACGTTAACGTCAAAGGTCCAGGTCCGGGTCGTGAGTCTGCTGTCCGTGCTTTGAACGGCTGTGGCTATAAGATCGCCAGCATCACCGACGTGACGCCAATCCCGCACAACGGGTGCCGTCCGCCGAAGAAGCGCCGCGTGTAATCCAGGAGATTGTAAAGAATGGCTCGTTACATTGGTCCAAAATGCAAACTCGCTCGTCGCGAGGGCACCGATCTCTTCCTGAAGAGCGGCGTGCGCGCGATCGAATCGAAGTGCAACATCGAAGCAGCACCTGGCATCCACGGCCAACGCCGCGGTCGCCAGTCCGATTACGGCACCCAACTGCGTGAAAAGCAGAAGGTCCGTCGTATCTACGGCGTTCTCGAGCGTCAGTTCAGCGGCTACTACAAAGAAGCTGCTGGCAAGAAAGGTGCAACCGGTGAAAACCTGCTGCAACTGCTCGAATGCCGTCTGGACAACGTTGTATACCGTATGGGCTTTGGTTCGACTCGTGCCGAATCCCGTCAGCTGGTATCGCACAAGTCGATCAGCGTTAACGGTCAGACCGTAAACGTTCCGTCTTACCAGGTTCGTGCTGGTGACGTGGTCGCAGTTCGCGAGAAAGCTAAAAACCAACTTCGCATTGTCCAAGCTCTCGATCTGTGTGCCCAACGTGGCCGCGTAGAATGGGTAGAAGTAGACACTGAGAAGAAGTCGGGCGTTTTCAAGAACGTTCCAGCTCGCAGTGATCTGTCCGCCGACATCAACGAAAGCCTGATTGTCGAGCTCTACTCCAAGTAAGGGCTAGAAAATAGGTGCATCCATGCAGATTTCGGTAAATGAGTTCCTGACACCCCGCCATATTGATGTGCAGGTTGTCAGTCCAACCCGCGCCAAGATCACTCTCGAGCCTCTCGAGCGTGGTTTTGGCCACACCCTGGGCAACGCGCTGCGCCGCATCCTGTTGTCCTCAATGCCCGGCTGTGCAGTAGTCGAGGCCGAGATTGACGGTGTGCTCCACGAGTACAGCGCCATCGAAGGTGTACAGGAAGACGTAATTGAAATCCTGTTGAACCTTAAAGGTCTGGCTATCAAGCTGCACGGCCGTGACGAAGTTACGCTGACCTTGTCGAAGAAGGGTTCGGGGGTGGTTACCGCTGCCGATATTCAGCTGGATCATGATGTCGAGATCGTTAACCCCGATCACGTAATCGCTAACCTGGCGTCTAACGGCGCCCTGAACATGAAGCTCACCGTAGCTCGTGGTCGTGGTTATGAACCGGCCGACTCGCGTCAGAGCGATGAAGACGAAAGCCGCAGCATTGGTCGCTTGCAGCTTGACTCTTCGTTCAGCCCGGTTCGCCGTATCGCATACGTGGTGGAAAACGCCCGTGTCGAGCAGCGTACTAACCTGGACAAGCTGGTTATTGATCTGGAAACCAACGGTACCCTGGATCCTGAAGAGGCTATCCGCCGCGCTGCAACCATTCTGCAACAGCAGTTGGCTGCGTTCGTCGACCTCAAAGGTGACAGCGAACCAGTGGTAATCGAGCAGGAAGACGAGATCGATCCGATCCTGCTTCGCCCGGTTGACGATCTGGAACTGACTGTACGTTCGGCTAACTGCCTTAAGGCGGAAAACATTTACTACATCGGCGACCTGATTCAGCGTACCGAAGTAGAACTGTTGAAGACTCCGAACCTGGGCAAGAAATCCTTGACTGAAATCAAGGACGTTCTGGCCTCCCGCGGTCTGTCCCTCGGCATGCGCCTCGACAACTGGCCGCCTGCAAGTCTTAAGAAGGACGACAAGGCGACTGCCTGATCGTCGTAATCACCGAACGTGAGTTTGGTAAGGAATGAACCATGCGTCATCGTAAAAGTGGTCGTCACCTGAGCCGTACCAGCTCGCACCGCAAGGCCATGTTCCAAAACATGGCGGTGTCGCTGTTCGAGCACGAGCTGATCAAAACTACACTGCCGAAAGCTAAAGAACTGCGTCGCGTTGCTGAGCCGCTGATCACTTTGGCTAAGACAGACAGCCTGGCTAACCGCCGTCTGGCTTTCGACCGTACTCGTTCGAAAGCTATCGTTGGTAAGCTCTTCAACGACCTGGGCAAGCGCTACGCTACCCGTGAGGGTGGCTACCTGCGCATCCTCAAGTGCGGTTTCCGCGCTGGCGACAACGCGCCTATGGCGTACGTCGAGTTGGTTGATCGTGCTACTGCTGGCGAAGCTGTAAGCGCCGAGTAAGACGACAGTCTGTAACGAAGAACCGGGCCTAGTGCCCGGTTTTTTGTGGGCGTGATAAAAGCGCGAATGTACAAGCTTCCTCCAGCAGCGCTTGGCACTATCGTATCGGAACTTGTTGGTAGTTATTTTCTATTGATGTCTACAATTTAATGAATTTGTAGGTGTCAGGTGGTTGATCAATACTTCCTCCAAGCCGATTAGCCGGCAGCTCCATCTGACCTGAGGAAAATTGAGCATGAGCCAGAATAAAATCCTTACCACCGCCAGTGGTGCACCCGTTGCGGATAATCAGAACTCCCGCTCCGCCGGCCCGCGCGGACCATTGTTGCTCGATGATTTTCATCTGATCGAGAAGCTCGCCCACTTCAACCGTGAGAACATTCCCGAACGCCGCGTCCACGCTAAAGGCTCGGGTGCATATGGCACGTTCACTGTGACCCGCGACATCACTCAATACACCAGTGCCAAGCTGTTTTCAGCGGTGGGCAAACAGACCCCGACTTTCCTGCGTTTCTCCACTGTGGGCGGTGAGCGTGGCTCGGCTGATACTGAGCGTGACCCCCGCGGTTTCGCCTTGAAGTTCTATACCGAAGAGGGCAACTGGGACATCGTGGGTAACAACACGCCAGTGTTCTTCATTCGCGACCCGCTGAAATTCCCAGACTTTATCCATACTCAAAAACGCCTGCCGCAAAGCAATCTGAAAAGCGCGCAAATGATGTGGGACTTCTGGTCGCACTCTCCAGAAGCACTGCACCAGGTCACGATTTTGTTCTCTGACCGCGGTATCCCTGATGGCTATCGTCACATGCATGGCTTCGGTAGCCATACCTACAGCTTGATCAACGCCCAGGGTGAGCGGCACTGGGTCAAATGGCACTACAAGACCAAGCAGGGCATCAAGAACCTCACGCCTGCAGAAGCCGCGCGTTTAGCGGGTACTGATCCTGATTACGCTCAGCGTGACCTGTTCGGGGCAATCGAGCGTGGTGACTTCCCGAAATGGCGCGTCTGCATCCAGATCATGACCGAAGCCCAAGCCAATGTTCATTACGAGAACCCTTTCGACGTGACTAAAACCTGGTCGCAAAAGGAGTTTCCGTTGATCGAAGTCGGCGAACTGGAGCTTAACCGTAACCCGCAAAATTACTTCGCTGAAGTAGAGCAAGCTGCGTTCGGTCCAAGCAATATGGTTCCGGGTGTGGGCTTGTCGCCCGACCGCATGCTGCAAGGTCGTGTATTTGCCTACGCAGATGCGCACCGCTACCGTGTCGGAACCAACCATCAGCAGCTGCCAGTGAATGCGCCGCGCAGCCCGGTGAATAGCTACCAGCGTGACGGCTCCATGGCCTTCGGTAGTAATGGCGGGGCGGCTCCCAACTACGAACCGAACAGCTATTCCGACGCGCCGAAACAGGCGCCTCAATATGCTGAACCCGCGTTGGCATTGAGCGGTGCGGCGGACCGCTACGATCATCGCGAAGACACCGACTACTACAGCCACGCCGGTGCGCTGTTCCGGCTGATGAACGATGAGCAGAAAGCTCTGCTCATCAACAACATTGCCGGTGCGATGTCTGGGGTTTCGAGTGATGTAGTTCAGCGTCAACTGCACCACTTCTACAAGGCGGACCCCGCTTATGGAGAAGCAATCGCAAAGGCGTTGGGTGTATCGCTTAACTGACTCTAAACGAGAAGCAGAACCGCCCTCATTTGGGCGGTTTTTGCGTTATTTCAGCTAGGTTTCTCTGAAAAACTTCGCTTTTCTGCCGTTGGTCCCGTGACCTTCGGCGCAGCATGGTTCAAACTACAGACTTTCAAGCAGGGAGATGTAGGGCGATGCAAGGTCACCCCGACGTAATCGATTACCTCAACACGTTGCTGACGGGCGAACTGGCTGCTCGTGACCAATATTTCATCCATTCACGCATGTACGAAGACTGGGGCTTTACCGAGCTCTACGAGCGTATCAACCACGAAATGGAAGAAGAGGCACAACACGCCGACGCGCTGATGCGCCGTATCCTGATGCTCGAAGGCACGCCACGCATGCGCCCCGATGACTTGGATGTCGGGACCACCGTACCAGACATGCTCGCGGCCGACCTTCGCCTGGAGTACAAAGTACGTGCCGCGCTCTGCAAGGGCATTGAGTTGTGCGAACAGCACAACGACTACGTCACCCGGGAAATCCTGCGTGTACAGTTGAACGATACCGAAGAAGATCACACCTACTGGCTGGAGAAGCAGTTGGGCCTGATCAAGTTGATTGGCCTGGAAAATTACCTGCAATCGCAGTTCTGATTCTCGGCTATAAAAAAAGCCCCTGCCACCGATGAGGTGACAGGGGCTTTTTACTACACCCGATAAATCAGGCTCGATCACGTTCCAGCAAGGGTTTCAAATAGTAACCCGTGTGCGATTGCGACATCTCGGAAACCTGCTCCGGCGTGCCCACTGCGATGATCTGGCCGCCCTTGGAGCCACCTTCCGGCCCAAGGTCCACCAGCCAGTCGGCTGTCTTGATTACATCCAGGTTGTGTTCGATCACCACCACGGTATTGCCATGGTCGCGGAGCCGGTGCAGTACATCCAGCAGCTGCTGGATATCCGCAAAGTGCAGACCGGTGGTTGGCTCATCGAGGATGTACAGGGTCTTGCCGGTATCGCGCTTGGACAGCTCGCGAGACAACTTCACCCGTTGCGCCTCACCGCCCGATAACGTAGTCGCCGACTGCCCCAGCTTGATATACGACAAGCCTACATCCATCAAAGTCTGCAGCTTGCGCGCCAGCGCCGGAACCGCGTCGAAGAACTCCCGCGCCTCTTCGATCGTCATCTCGAGGGTTTCGTGGATGCTCTTGCCCTTGTATTTGATCTCAAGGGTTTCACGGTTGTAGCGCTTGCTCTTGCACACATCGCACGGCACATAGATGTCCGGCAGAAAGTGCATTTCCACCTTGATCAAGCCATCGCCCTGGCAGGCTTCGCAGCGGCCACCCTTCACGTTGAATGAGAACCGCCCAGGCCCATAGCCACGGGAGCGTGACTCAGGGACGCCCGCGAACAATTCTCGAATTGGCGTAAACAGCCCGGTGTAGGTCGCCGGGTTAGAACGCGGCGTGCGTCCAATCGGGCTTTGGTCGATATCGACCACCTTATCCAGGTGTTCCAGGCCCTTGATGCTGTCGTGAGCCGCCGCTTCGAGCGTGGTCGCGCCATTCAAGGCGGTGGCACTCAAAGGGAACAGCGTGTTGTTGATCAGCGTCGACTTGCCGGACCCGGAAACCCCGGTCACGCAGGTGAGCAGGCCCAACGGAATTTCCAGATCGACATTACGCAGGTTGTTGCCGCGCGCGCCCTTGAGGTGCAATGCCATTTTCTTGTTGCGCGGTGTGCGTTTGGCCGGCACTTCTATCTTCACCCGCCCCGACAGATATTTGCCTGTCAGCGAGTCCGGGTGAGCCATGACCTCGGCGGGTGTGCCCTCGGCGACAATATGCCCACCATGCACGCCGGCGCCGGGGCCGATGTCGACCACATAATCCGCCAGGCGGATCGCGTCTTCATCGTGCTCCACCACGATCACCGTGTTACCGATATCGCGCAGATGTTTGAGCGTGCCCAGCAACCGGTCGTTATCGCGCTGGTGCAAGCCGATCGACGGTTCGTCGAGGATGTAAAGTACGCCCACAAGTCCCGCGCCGATCTGACTGGCCAGGCGAATGCGCTGGGCTTCTCCGCCGGACAGCGTATCCGCACTGCGATCCAACGAAAGGTAGTCCAGGCCCACGTTCACCAGGAACTGCAAGCGTTCGCGGATTTCCTTAAGGATCTTGTCGGCAATTTCCCCGCGACGCCCGGTAAGCTTGAGCTCACCAAAGTATTCACAGGCATCGCCAATCGGCAGGTTGGTCACCGCCGGCAGGGTCTTCTCACCGACCCAGACATGACGCGCCTCGCGACGCAGGCGCGTACCCCGGCAATCCGGGCACGGCTGGGTGCTGAGGAACTTTGCCAGTTCCTCGCGCACGCTGGCCGACTCGGTCTCGCGATAGCGGCGCTCCAGGTTCGGCACGATGCCTTCGAACGGGTGAGAGCGCTTGACGATATCGCCACGGTCGTTCAAGTACTTGAAATCGACATTCTGCGAGCCGCTGCCGTTGAGAATGACCTTCTGCTGGTCCGAAGGCAGTTGGTTGAACGGCACTTCCAGGCTGAACTTATAGTGGGACGCCAGCGAGCCGAGCATCTGGAAGTAATAGACGTTACGCCTGTCCCAGCCGCGAATCGCGCCTTCGGCAAGTGTCAGATCACCATTGACCAGGCGCTTGATATCGAAGAATTGCTTAACTCCCAGACCATCGCAGGTCGGGCAGGCGCCTGCCGGGTTGTTAAAGGAAAACAGCTTGGGTTCCAGCTCGCTGATGGCGTGGCCGCAGATCGGGCAGGCGAAGCGCGCGGAGAAGATGATCTCTTCGCCCGGTTCGTCATCCATCGGAGCGACCAGCGCAATACCGTCCGCCAGCTTCAATGCGGTTTCAAAAGATTCCGCCAGGCGTTGCTGCAGGTCGGCTCGCACTTTGAAGCGGTCGACCACAACATCGATAGAATGCTTCTTCTGCTTGTCGAGCTTCGGCGCTTCATCCAGCTCATAGAGCTTGCCGTTGATGCGAGCCCGCACGAAGCCCTGGGCGCGCAGCTCTTCGAATACGGAAAGGTGTTCACCCTTGCGCTCGCGGATCACCGGCGCCAGCAGCATCAACTTGGCGCCTTCGGGCTGCGCCAATACCAGGTCGACCATCTGGCTGACGGTCTGGGCTTCCAGGGGAATGTCGTGGTCCGGGCAGCGGGGGATACCTACCCGCGCGTACAGCAGGCGCAGGTAGTCATAGATTTCGGTAATGGTGCCCACGGTGGAGCGCGGGTTATGGGAGGTCGACTTCTGTTCGATGGAAATGGCCGGCGACAGACCTTCGATGGTGTCGACGTCGGGCTTTTCCATCATCGACAGGAACTGGCGGGCGTAGGCCGACAGCGACTCCACGTAGCGACGCTGACCTTCGGCATACAGCGTATCGAATGCCAGGGACGATTTGCCGGACCCGGACAGGCCGGTGATCACGATCAGTTTGTCCCGCGGCAGGGTCAGGTCGATGTTCTTCAGGTTGTGGGTTCTAGCCCCACGAATCAGGATCTTGTCCAAGATGGCCTCGCACGGCGGGCGTAAATAATGCCGGAGTATACGGCTAAAGACTGGATGAATATACACTGTCAAAAGGCCGCTTGCAGCCTTACATGAAAGCTGCGCGGCAAACCGCCGCATATACCCTCTCAATCGATGGGACTGGTAGAATCGCCGCCGGTTCACACGAGGTTTTTCCATGCACGATCCCCACAGCGAACGCATGAGTAGCGGCGAGACCCGAGCGGCAGGCGGTCTGGCCCTGGTGTTCGCCTTCCGTATGCTTGGCATGTTCATGGTGTTGCCAGTGCTGGCGACTTATGGGATGGATCTCGCGGGCGCGACCCCCGCTCTGATCGGCCTGGCCATCGGCGCCTACGGCCTGACCCAGGCGATTTTTCAGATTCCGTTCGGGATCATTTCCGACCGTATTGGCCGCCGCCCGGTGATCTACCTCGGGCTGATCGTGTTTGCCCTCGGCAGCGTGCTCGCGGCGCAATCCGATTCGATCTGGGGCGTGATCGCCGGACGCATCCTACAGGGTGCCGGTGCTATTTCCGCTGCTGTAATGGCCTTGCTGTCGGACCTGACCCGCGAGCAGCATCGCACCAAGGCCATGGCCATGATCGGCATGACCATCGGCCTGTCGTTTGCCGTCGCCATGGTGGTAGGCCCGCTGCTGACGCGCGCGTTCGGCCTGCATGGGCTGTTTCTGGCCACCGGCGGCATGGCGCTGTTCGGCATCGTGATCGTAGCCTTCATGGTGCCGCGTTCCACCGGCACGCTGCAGCACCGCGAGTCCGGCGTGGCGCGCAAGGCATTGTTGCCGACGCTCAAGCACCCGGATCTGCTGCGCCTGGATTTAGGTATCTTCGTATTACACGCCATGCTGATGTGCAGCTTCGTCGCCTTGCCCCTGGCCCTGGTGCAAAAGGCCGGTCTGCCCAAGGAACAGCACTGGTGGGTGTACCTGACCGCGTTGCTGATTTCATTCTTCGCCATGATCCCGTTCATCATCTATGGCGAGAAGCGACGCAAAATGAAACGTGTTTTGCTGGGCGCCGTCGCGACATTGATGCTCACTGAACTATTCTTCTGGCAGTTCGGCGACAGCCTGCGGGCACTGGTGATCGGCACAGTGGTGTTCTTCACCGCGTTCAACCTGTTGGAGGCTTCGCTGCCTTCGCTGATCAGTAAAGTTTCACCGGCCGGCGGCAAGGGCACGGCGATGGGGGTGTATTCCACCAGTCAGTTCCTGGGCTCTGCACTGGGCGGCATCATGGGTGGCTGGATGTTCCAGCATGGCGGTTTGTCGGTTGTGTTCCTTGGATGCTCAGGTCTGGCTGCCCTCTGGCTGGCCTTTGCTGTTACCATGCGCGAACCTCCCTATGTAACGAGCCTGCGCTTGCCGTTGTCGCCAGAAGCGATCCGCGAAGCTGGCCTGGTCGAGCGCCTCAAGGCTGTTACAGGGGTTACCGATGCCGTGGTTGTTGCTGAAGAAGCCGCCATCTACATCAAATTGGACACCGAATTATTGGATCGCGCGACGCTCGAGCAACTGGTCAACCCAGTGCCGACAGCGCGCCCAGCTTAGGAGAACGTTATGGCCCGTGGGGTTAACAAAGTCATATTGGTCGGTACATGCGGCCAGGATCCCGAGGTTCGCTACTTGCCTAACGGTAATGCCGTGACCAACCTGAGTCTGGCGACCAGCGAACAGTGGACCGACAAGCAGACCGGCCAAAAGGTCGAGAAGACCGAATGGCACCGCGTATCGATGTTCGGCAAGGTCGCGGAAATCGCCGGCGAGTACCTGCGCAAAGGTTCGCAGGTCTACATCGAAGGCAAACTGCAGACCCGCGAGTGGGAAAAAGACGGCATCAAGCGTTACACCACTGAGATCGTGGTCGACATGCAGGGCACCATGCAATTGCTGGGCGGCCGTCCACAGGGCGACCAGCAGGGCCAGGGCGGCATGTCCAATTCGGCACCGCGTCCCCAGCAGTCGCGTCCACAGCCAAGCCAGCAGTCACAGCGTGAGTCGCGTCCAGCGCCACAGCAGGCGGCACCGCAGCCGGCGGCGGATTTCGACAGCTTTGATGACGATATTCCGTTCTAAGGCTTAAAGCGTCGAAACGAAAACCCCCGATAGTCCAGGCTTCGGGGGTTTTTTATTGGTGCGCCAGGCATGGCGCGTTGCGCGAAGCGCAACCAGCTTGGCTATGGTGGCCACGCTGGTGACTTGGAGGTGAAAGTCCTCTACACACCCGGCAAGGGGAAGTGTTAGCCAGAGGCAAGGGTGTCGCGGGTGACCGCGAATCTGAAGGAAGCCCGAGGCAAAATGCTGGCCTGACGAACAGGAAGCGGATAGAGGCGGCACAGCGGGGTAAGAAGGCCAATATCTTCAAAGCCCAATACTTGCACGGAGCGCTGTGACGTAGATCCGACAGGCATAAGCAGGAAGGTCGCGCGAATTACCCTGGGAGATCTGCACGTTTGCCATTGTGCTACCGAGCGTCGAGAGGCGACGGGATGAACCTGCAGAAGTCAGCCGAGGCTGTAGTAAGTGGCGAGTAACCGCGCCACCAAGGGCCGAACAGGTCATGCCGCCAGTAGGCGTCAGAGTCTCGTCGAATGTTGAAACGCAGAATATTCTTCAAGAGAAAACTGTTACTCCAAGTCCCGGACGGTATCCGAGGATGACGGCTGACAGGGCGCAAACATCGGCGGCGTCTGTGGCGTGGACGAACGCGGAGCCGGACACGCTGATGGCGCGGGTGCTTGCACCCGCTAACCTCAAGCGAGCGTATCAACGCGTAGTCAGCAACAAGGGCGCACCGGGTGCCGATGGCATGACGGTCGACCAGTTGGCGGGCTACGTGAAACAGTATTGGCCGATCCTCAAGGCTCGGTTGCTGGCTGGTGAGTATCACCCGCAAGGTGTACGCGCCGTCGAAATCCCCAAACCCAAAGGTGGAACACGGCAACTGGGTATTCCCAGCGTCGTGGATCGCCTGATCCAACAGGCTGTGCTGCAACAGCTCACGCCGATCTTCGACTCTCTGTTCTCGGATTACAGCTACGGCTTTCGTCCGGGCAGAAGCGCCCATCAAGCCATCAAAACAGCCACGCGCTCATGTGGCGGTGGGACACCGCTGGTGCGTGGAACTCGATCTTGAGAAGTTCTTTGATCGAGTGAATCACGACGTGTTGATGGCCAAAGTTGAGCGTCATGTCGAAGACAAACGCGTACTCAGACTGATCCGCCGTTACCTTGAAGCGGGAGTTATGTCAGGCGGGATCGCCAGCCGACGGCAAGAGGGGACGCCGCAAGGCGGCCCCCTCTCACCGTTGCTGTCGAATATCCTGCTCAACGAACTCGACAAAGAACTGGAACGGCGGGGTCATCGTTTTGTGCGCTATGCCGACGACGCAAACATCTATGTGCGTAGCCGTCGTGCAGGCGAACGAGTGCTGGCCAGGGTCGAGCGTTTCCTGAGTCAACGCTTGAAACTGACGTTGAACCAGGAAAAGAGCCGTGTAACACGGCCGTGGGCCTGCGATTACTTGGGTTACGGGATGAGCTTGCATAAACAGCCGAAGCTGAAAGTGGCCACGATGAGCCTGAATCGCTTGCGCGAGCGGCTCAGACAGCTGCTGCGCGGAGCGCGGGGCCACAAGATGGCGAATGTCATCGATCGGATCAACCCGGTGTTACGTGGTTGGGCGGGTTACTTCAAGTTAAGCCAGAGCAAACGGCCCCTTGAGGAGCTGGATGGCTGGATGCGCCGTAAACTTCGATGTGTCACATGGCGCCAATGGAAGCAGTCCTCAACGAGGGCGCGCAACCTAATGCGTCTGGGGCTCGACGAAGCACGTGCCTGCAAATCCGCGTTCAATGGACGAGGCCCATGGTGGAACTCAGGAGCGCCACATATGAATCAGGCGCTACCGAAGAAGCTGTGGGATCGACTCGGACTGGTCTCAATACTGGACACAATAAACCGGCTTAGCCGCATAGCTTGAACCGCCGTATACGGAACCGTACGTACGGTGGTGTGAGAGGACGGCGGGAGTTAAATCCCGCCTCCTACTCGATCCCGTTAATCCACTTGGTTGTCCTCGTGGGTGGCAGAACTTAGGCTAGGGCCAACTTCCAAAAAAAGGAAAGCCACAATGACCTGGTCTGCCAAGCAATACACGATGTTCGAACAGCAGCGCACCCGCCCGGTACGCGACCTGGTCGCCGCCATCCCCGATACCCATGTGCGCAAAGCCGTTGATCTGGGGTGCGGCCCAGGCAATTCCACCGAAGTATTGGCTGCGCGTTTCCCACAGGCGCACATCACTGGCATCGACAGCTCGGACGATATGTTGATCGACGCCCGTAAGCGTTTGCCGACCTTGAACTTCGAACTGGCGGACATCGGCGCGTGGCAGCCGTCGCAGGCTTTCGATGTGATCCTGGCCAATGCCTCGCTGCAATGGTTGCCGGACCACGCCACGTTGTACCCGCACCTGATCCAGCAGCTGACGCCCGGCGGCACCTTGGCCGTGCAGACCCCGGACAACCTTGATGAGCCCGCGCATCGGCTCGCCCGCGAAGTCGCCGCCCATGGCCCGTGGGCCGCAAAGATCGGTGGGTTCCAACACAACCAGCGGCATGCGCCTGCCTACTACTACGAATTGCTGAGCAAGCACTGCGGCACCGTCGACGTATGGCGCACGACCTACCAGCATCCATTGGCCGATCATGCGGCCATAGTGGAGTGGTTCAAGGGCACGGGGCTGCGGCCGTTTCTAGCGCCTTTGAACGACGAAGAAAGGGCCGCTTTCCTACGTGAATATCAGGCGCGCGTCACCCAGGCTTATCCGGCCCTGGCGGACGGCACGGTGCTGTTGCCGTTTCCGCGTCTGTTTGTCATCGCCACACGCTGACAACAACCGCACGGTGGCGGTCAGGCCGCCGCCGCTTGCGCCTTCAGGAACTCATCCGCCGACACCACACCCGCGTACCCGAACGCCAGCGACGCCATATACGCCCCATGCACCTGCGCGGCCGGAATCACCTGCCCATTGAATTCCAGATCACGGGTGGCGCAGGCGTCATGGACCACCGTGACGGTGTAGCCCAGGTCCGCCGCGGCCCGTACCACGCCGTCGATGCACATGTGGCTCATGCTGCCGACCACTACCAGGTCAGTGATGCTGCGTTGTTCGAGCAGCGCACGCAGGTTGGTTTCGCGGAACGCATTCACGAAATGCTTGAGCACCACCGGCTCGTCGCCTTGATTGAGCACCTGGTTGTGCAAAAGCGCGCCGTCGGAGCCCGGGGTGAAGAACGGTGCATCCTCGGACGTGAACTCATGGCGCACATGAATCACCGCATTGCCGGCCTGGCGAAAGGCTTGCAGCACTTGCAGTGCCTTGTCGGCGGCGGCTTGCACGCCGTCAAGCGGCCACTTGCCCTGGGGGAAGTAGTCGTTCTGGATATCGATTAGGATGAGCGCCTGCTTGGCCATGGAGGTTGCCTCGTGATGGGTTGATGGGCCCAGTATCTTAGCTGGCGTCGCGCCCGAGGATTGGCTGCACCGACAATAACAGGGGGAAAACTGACAATGGCCGTGGAACGCTCCACCGTTGAGCTGGGTGTGTTGATCTACCAGGGCGCGCAATTGGCGGCTGTGCATGGGCTGACCGACCTGTTCGGCGTGGCCAATCGCATCGCCGCCGAGCACGCGTCCGCCCAGTTGCCGTTGCTGCGCATCAGCCATTGGCACGTGCAGGCCGAGGGTGAGCCGATGCGGGTATTCGACAGCCAGCCCGGCCCGGATCTGCCACTGATGGCTCTGCTTGTGCCGCCCTCGATCTGTGGCTTCACCGATGAGCAGGCGCCGCCGTCTCTGCTGGCTTGGCTGCGCAAAACACATGCCGGCGGTACGGTGCTTGGCGGCGTGTGCATCGGCTCGATCATGCTGGCGCGCAGCGGTCTGCTGGACGGGCGCAGCGCCACCACTCATTGGTCATCCGCCGAGTCATTTGCCGCCCTTTACCCGGCGGTGCGCCTGGAGGCGGACAAGCCCATTGTGGACGACGGCGACTTGATCACCACCGCCGGGCTGATGGCATGGTCCGAATTGGGCCTGCGCCTGGTCGACCGTTTGATGGGGCCGAGTATCGCCGCCGACACCGCGCGTTTCCTGGTGGTCGAACACAGTGACAGCGCCAGCCAGTGCGGCAGCAACTTTGCACCCATCCTCGGCCATGGCGATGGCGCGATCCTCAAGGTCCAGCATTGGTTGCAGGCCAGCGGCGCGGTGGATGTGTCCGTGACCGCCATGGCCCAAGCGGCAGGGCTGGAAGAGCGCACGTTCCTGCGCCGGTTTCGCAACGCCACCGGGCTCAAACCCACCGAATACTGCCAGCACCTGCGGGTGGGCAAGGCGCGGCAGATGCTGGAGTTCACCACTGGCACCATTGACCACATCGCCTGGACCGTGGGGTATCAAGACCCCAGCGCGTTCCGCGCTATCTTCAAGAAAATAACCGGGCTGGCGCCGAGCGACTACCGCAGCCGTTTTGGTGTGTAAATCGTGCAGAACGCCTGTTGCTCAACGCGAGGTCGTGCAGAATCAAACAGGCCATTGGCTATCGCCTTGCCCCTAACTGACTGATTTGCCGACGCTGTCGGCCTTAGGGGGATTGGCCTGATCCCTGCAACTATCCCCCTTACACACATGGCAGGATGGCCAAGGGGGACGCATGACCCCGATGCAACGGAAAAAAAGCGTGGTGGCGCATTCCACACGCAAAGGCGCGCCCCGGCATGAAGTCGACACCAACCGCGCCCTGGCCCGTTGGCTGGCGCAGATTCTGGGGCTCAAGTTCGGCGGCAGCTACGATCCGCAGCAACACGCGGGGCGTGACCTCTACCTGCTGCCCACGCAAACCATCGTCGGTCCGGCCCAGGCCCGTGCCTTGAATATCCAAGGCCCGGACGACCTGTGGGGCGGGTATGTGGAGCACGATTTCATCTGCACCAAAGCCATTACCCATGGCTTGCTCGGACCGAACGCCAAGGCACCGGATGGCTGGTCGCCGCAGTTCTGCGAGCAAGTGCGCGATGTGGTGCTCGACGGCCTCAGCGTATTCGCCTTGGGTGACGCGCGGGAGGCCGCCACGCGCCTGCTGTACAGCGGGCCGATCCGTCTGAAACCTGTGCACGCCTGCGCGGGGCGCGGACAGCAGGTCGTCCGTAGTCTGGACGAACTCGATGCCGTGCTGGCGCACCCGCAGGCGACGGCGATGTTCAATGACGGTGTGGTGCTGGAGCAGGACCTGCGCAACGTGGTCACTCACAGCGTGGGTCAGAGTTTTATCGGCGATTACGTGCTCAGTTACTGCGGCCAGCAATACCTGACTCAAGACGGGCAGGGCGAAGAGGTCTACGGCGGCTCCGACCTGCTGGTGGTGCCGGGGGATTACGCCGACCTGCTGGCACTGAAGCTGCCCGACGACGTGCGCCTGGCCGTCGAGCAGGCCAGGGTTTTCGACGCCGCCGCCGACCAGTGCTATCCGGGGTTCTACGCATCGCGACGCAACTACGATGTCGCCCAGGGCCTGGACAGCGAGGGCCAGCGCCGCAGTGGCGTGCTCGAACAGTCTTGGCGCATGGGCGGTGCCAGCAGCGCCGAGGTTGCGGCTTTACAGAGTTTTATCAACCACCCGGGCCTGCAAGCCATTCATGTGTCCTCGGTGGAAACCTATCACCACCAAGCGCTGCCGGCGGATGCCATCGAGGTGTACCGAGGCCCGGCGGAACACAGCGAATTTCTTCTCAAGTACGTAACGGTCAAATCTTATGACGGCTAGAAGCGAAAGCATTTCCATCGATATCGACGACGAACAAATGAGCGGCACGTTCCTGAGCCCCAAATCCAAAGTGCCCGGCGTGTTGTTTGTGCATGGTTGGGGCGGCAGCCAGGAGCGGGATTTGGAACGCGCCAAAGGTATCGCGGGCCTGGGCTGTGTCTGCCTGACCTTCGACCTGCGTGGTCACGCCGGCACCGGTATTCCGCTGTCGCGAGTGACGCGCGAAGACAACCTGCGCGACCTGCTGGCCGCCTATGACCGGCTGATCGCGCACCCGGCCATCGACACCTCGGCGGTGGCGGTGGTGGGCACCAGCTACGGCGGTTACCTGGCGGCGATTCTCACCTCATTGCGCCCGGTGCGCTGGCTGGCCCTGCGGGTACCGGCGTTGTACCGCGATCAGGAGTGGCTCAAGCCCAAGCGTGACCTGGATAAAGCTGACTTGATGGATTACCGCAGTACCCTGGTGCACGCCGAAACCAACCGAGCCCTGCACGCATGCTCGGCGTTTACCGGGGACGTGTTGATCGTGGAATCCGAAACCGATGACCACGTGCCTCACGCCACCATCATGAGCTACCGTGCGGCGTGCCAGCATACCCATTCGCTGACCCACCGCATCATCGACGGCGCCGACCACGCTCTCAGCGACCCGGTGTCCCAGCAGGCCTACACCTCGATTCTCGTGGACTGGATCACCGAGATGGTAGTGGGCGAGCGCTTGAGCATCATCCAGTCGCGGTAACCCTCAGGCGGGTGTTTTCTTCACCCGCAATGCCTTGGCCTTGGCCTCAACGCCCAGGTACATCACCAGGGCGATCAGCAGCGGGCATATGAAATAGATCGCCCGGTACGCAATCAGCCCGGCCAGCAGGCTGCCGCGCGATGCCTCGTGTTGCAGCAGCGCGATAAACACCGCCTCCAGCACCCCGAGCCCGGCCGGGATATGAGTGACCACCCCGGCAATCGCGCTGATCAGCAGCACGCCGAGCACCAGTGGGTAATCCAGTTTGGACGGCAGCAGCGTGAAAATCACCGCCGCCATCAACGACCAGTTCAGCGCGCCCAACGCCAATTGCAGGCACGCCATGCGCAACGACGGCAGGTTTATTTCGATACCGCGGATCGACCACGCGCGCTTCTTCGAGAACCGGCATGCCGCCAGATAAGCCAGGCTCGCCAGCACCAACAACACCCCCACACCTTGCAAGGCGCCGCTGCTCAATTTCCAGCCGGGTGGCAGTGTCACCAGCCCGCTGCTGAACACCACGCCGGCCAGGGCCATATAGCCGAACCAGTTGGTGGCCAGGCTCAGGCCGAGGATTTTAGCGATATTGCCGGTGCTCACCCCCAACCGCGAATACAGCCGATAGCGCATCGCAATACCGCCCACCCACGCGCTCAGGTTGAGGTTGAACGCATAGCTGATGATGCCCACCGGCAAAATCTGCTTCCAACGCAACGGCTGGCGAATGTAGGTGCGGCCGATCAGGTCGAAGCAGGCGTAGACGATAAAACTGCACAGGGTCAGCGCGCTGGCGATCAGGAGCGTGCGCAGCTTGAACTCGCTCAAGGTCTGTACCACTTCGCTCCAGTCGATGCGACGCGCGAGCATCGTGAACAACACAATCAGCAGCAGGAAGAACGCGATGGTCAGCGGTTTCTTCCAGCGCTTGAAGCGCGAACCGCCGGTTTCAGTGGTCATGGGCCTGGCTCTCGAAAGGTTTCAGACGCGGTTTGTGGGCCGGCAACCAACCCGTCAGTACGGGAAAATGGCGCATCACATGGAACACCAGGAAACCCACGGTCAGGCGCCACAGCCACAGGCGTGGCTTGCGGTTTTCCGGCATGGTCTTGCAGTGGTTGTTCGCCAGCGTTTCCAGGCGCTCGTACAACTGCTGGTTGAACCCGCGGTCGCGGATCAGCACGTTGGCCTCCAGGTTGAGCGACAAGCTCAACGGGTCCAGGTTGCTTGAGCCCACGGTGCTCCATTCGTCATCCACCAGCGCCACTTTGCCGTGCAGCGGGCGCTGGCAGTATTCGTGGATCACCACGCCGTCCTTGAGCAGGTAGTCATAGAGCATCCGCGCCGCCAGCTTGGCCAGCAACACATCGGGTTGGCCCTGCATGATCAGTTGCACGTGCACGCCACGTCGCGCCGCGTTGCGGATCTCGCGCAGCAGGCGGTAGCCGGGGAAGAAGTAAGCATTGGCGATCACCGCGCGTTTTTGCGCTTTGCTCAACGCATGGATATACGCTTCTTCGATGTCGTCGCGGTGCTGCAGGTTGTCGCGGTAAATCAGACGCACCAGGCCATCGCCTTGCTCGGCCGGCCACACCGCCGGCCGTTGCTGGCGCCGCCGCCAGCCGCGTCGTGTGCGCACCTGCCGACCGCTCTGTGCCAGGGCGAAGTGATGCAGGTCGGCGACCGCCGGGCCGGTGATTTGCACCGCGTAATCCTGCTTGGCTTCGGGGCCGAAATCGCCGAGGTGGTCGGCGGAAAAATTGATCCCGCCGATAAACCCCACGGTAGCGTCCACCACCACGATCTTGCGGTGCAGGCGGCGAAACCAGTTGGTGCGAATGCCCAGGGTCTTGGATGCCGGGTCGAACATTTGCACGGCCACGCCCGCATCCGCCAACGCACCGAGGAACGAGGGGCTCAGCTCGCCGCTGCCAAAACCGTCGAGGCTGGCGACCACCTTGACGCCCCGCTGCGCCGCCTCGATCAAAATACGCTGAAGCTCATTGCCCACCTTGTCTTCGAACAGAATAAAGGTCTCCAGCAGGATCTCGCGCTGGGCTTGGCGCATGGCCTCAAACACCCTGGGGAAGTACGCTTCGCCGTTTTCCAGCAGTTCAACCCGGTTGCCGCTCTGCCAGCCGTAATCGAGGTCGCGGGCCTTGGCTTCGTCCGGCGGCTGATCGGTGGAAATGTGTTCTACCGCAATGTTCATAGTTCGATCTCCACGGACAGCGGCACGTGATCTGACAAATGGGACCACGGCCGTGCGGTCAGCACGCGCGGGTTATGGGCGGTGAGGTTGCGCACGTAGATACGGTCCAGCGCCAGCAACGGCAGGCGCGCTGGAAAGGTGCGCGCCGGTTTGCCGTGGGCGCCGACGAAGACTTCGGTCAGCCCGCTCTGGCTCAGGTCGGCTTTTTGTCGCCAATCGTTGAAATCCCCTGCCACCAGCACCGGCGCATCCGCCGGGATTTGCGCGATACGCTGCTCCAGCAAGCGCAATTGCTGCTGGCGATGCACCTCGCGCAGGCCCAGGTGGATGCAGAACGCATGCACTTGCTGGCCGGTGCCCGGCAGGCGCAGTACGCAATGCAGCAGGCCACGGTTTTCATGGCCGCTTTGGGATATGTCGAGGTTGTCGTAGCGCACGATTTGGAATTTGGACAGCAGCGCATTGCCGTGGTCGCCGTGGGGGTAGACCGCGTTACGACCATAGGCGAACTGCGGCCAGATACTGTCGGCGAGAAACTCGTACTGGGGCATGTTCGGCCAGTTGCTGTAACGCTGTGGGTGCTGTTCGTGAGTGCCGTGGATCTCCTGCAGAAACACTATATCGGCGCCGATGCTGCGCACCGCTTCGCGCAGCTCGGGCAGGATGAAACGACGGTTGAGCGCGGTGAAGCCTTTGTGGATATTCACCGTGAGCACGGTAAAGCGCGTGATCGGCGTCGTCGGGGTGATGGGGATCAACTCGGGATGGGTCATGGCAACACTCCAGGTTCCGGCAGTTTCCCCGGCTCTGTGGCGAGGTGCGTATCCAGCTCGAAACGCTTGAGTAACTGGCGCGCATCGAAAGGCGCGCGCACTTTGATGTCATTGTCGAAAAAACAGAACACGTCGCGCTGCTTGCGCGCACGTGGCTTGTGCTGCGGGTCGGCCAGGTGCGCATCGGTTGGCTGCTTGCCCTTGCACCAGCGCTCGATGCGGTCGCCCCAACGCGTCAAGGCTTCGGGGGTATAGCCGCTGGCATACAGCTGTTTCTCTCCGTGCAGGCGCAAGTACACAAAGTTGGCGGTGACGTCTTCGAGATAAGGCCACTTGCCCGCTGTGTCCGCCACCACCAGGGCCACGCCGTACGTGTCCAGCAGGTGTACGAACTCGGGCACGGCAAAACTTGTATGTCGAATTTCCACCGCGTGCCGCAGCGCGCGCTTGCCGTGCGCCTGCAGGCTCGCCTTGCCGTTCAGGCGCGGCTCATGCTGGCGGGCGAGGGCGGCGGCTTGTTGGGTGTCGGTGGGCAGCTCCTTTAGAAACGCCTCGAACAAGGCCGGATCGAACTTAAAACTGGGCGGAAACTGCCAGAGAATCGGGCCGAGTTTTTCCTTCAGCTCCAGCACCCCGGAGGCGAAGAAATTCGCCACCGGTTTATGCACGTCCCGCAAGCGCAGGATGTGCGTGATGTAGCGCGGCGCCTTGACGCTGAACATAAAACCGTCAGGCGTATCGGCGTACCACTCTGCGTAGCGCTTGGGCGTCTGCAGCGCGTAGAACGAGCCGTTGATTTCGATACTGTTGACGGCGCGTGACGCAAACTGCAATTCGCGTTTCTGGGGCAGCCCCTCGGGGTAGAAGTCCCCGCGCCAGGGCGTGTAGCGCCAGCCGGATATGCCGATGTGAATCGCCGCCATGGTTGCTCCTGTCAAGGCAAGGCCGGTTTGCCTGCGTGGTTGGATGACTGCCGGATTTGACGGAAAGTTTCGCGATTCCTACAGACGGCACATTCTCGGGAACGATCAGGACGCAAACCCGTCAGTTCCTTACAGACCCATGCGAAGGAGCCCGGTGTTTTGCTGAATTCAAAGACTGCATTACTGCTCGGCGCGCTGCTGTTGTGCGGCAGCGGCGCATTGCATGCCGCGGCCGCCGCGCCTGAACCCCAAGCCCCGGCCAAACCGGAATTGCTGGTGGAGGGTGGCCTGCTCGGCGCGATCAGCTCCAGCATCGACGACGTGCAGGACAAGCTCGATCTCAACCAGAACCTTATCGACGCCTGGCGCCTGCGCGCGGACCGGGCCGCCGATGAAGTCGGGCGGTTGGTCGACCAGACCGCGCAGCGTTCGCCGTGGAGCATTGCCGGGGACTTTGTGCTGCTGTCCTGCGTGTGGATCGGTGCCTTTACCCTGTTGACGTTGCTGGGGCGCCTGATCGTGCGGCGCCTCGGGCAACGCTCGTTTTTCCAGCGCCGCGAGCGCCTGCTGGGTGTGCTGGGTTACGTGGCGCCGTATACGATTCCGGCTCTGATCTGTCTGCCGTTGACCCTCTACGTCAGTCATTTTCTGCCCAGCTCCATCGGTCGCGCGCTGGCGCTGTGTTTCGCCTACGCCACCAGCAGCGGGATCTTCTCCACGTCGATGCTGTTGTGCGTGATCGTCATGTTCAACCTCGGGCACAAGCGGCGTGCGGTGCAGATCATTCGCGCGTACTGCCCGCGGCCGCTGTTCCTGATCGGCTTCCTTGCCGCCCTCAGCGACGCGCTGACCAGCCCGCAGATCGCACGCCAGCTGGGCGGCAATATCACCAGCAGCATCGCGGTGTTCACCGGCCTGTTCGCGGCGGTGATCTTTGGCGTGCTGGTGGTGCGCCTGCGCCGGCCGGTGGCGCATCTGATCCGTAACCGGCCGCTGACCCAACGCCTCAAGCATCCGGCGTTGCAGCAATCGCTGCGGGTGTTTTCCGGGCTGTGGTACTGGCCGATCCTGTTGATGGTGCTGGTCTCGGCGATCAACCTGATTGGCGCTGGCGACGACAACCAGAAGGCCCTGCGTTGCGCGCTGTTCACCACCATTTTGCTGATCGGTACGGTGTTTCTCAGCACGGTGCTGCAGCACCTGTTCAAGTCCCGCAGCCAGGTGGCGATCCAGCGCAGCAGCGCCTACAAGGAACGCTTCCTCAGCCTGTTGCACGCGATCCTGCGCATCGTCATGGCGATTGCGTTTATCGAGATACTCGGGCGCATCTGGGGCGTGTCGCTGTTCGAATTCGCCCAACGCAACTCGGTGGGCCGGGCGATCAGTGATTCCCTGAGCAGCATCGGCCTGATTCTGCTGGTGACGTGGCTGTTCTGGGTGGTGCTCGACACGGCGATTCAGGAAGCGCTCAAGCCGCCGGTGAACAAACGCTCGAGCCGCCAACCCAGTACGCGGGTCAAGACCATCCTGCCGCTGCTGCGCAATGCGGTGAAGATCATCCTGGTGGTGATCTGCGCGATCACTACCATGGCCAACCTGGGAATCAACGTCGCCCCGCTGCTGGCGGGTGCCGGGGTGGTCGGCCTGGCGATCGGTTTCGGTTCCCAGCAACTGGTGCAGGATGTGATCACGGGGCTGTTCATCATTATTGAGGACACGCTGTCGATCGGCGACTGGGTGGTGCTCGACTCCGGCCACGCCGGCACCGTCGAGGGCCTGACCATCCGCACCCTGCGGCTGCGCGACGGCAAGGGCTTTGTGCATTCGGTGCCGTTCGGGCAGATCAAGGCGGTGACCAACCAATCGCGGCAGTTCGCCTACGCGTTCTTCTCGGTGCAGTTCACCTACGACACCGATGTGGACAAGGCCGTGGAGCTGATCCGCGAGGCGGGGCAGTCGATCCGCGACGACGTGTTCCTCAAATACAACCTGCAAGGCCCGCTGGAGGTGTTCGGGGTCGACAAAATGGACCTCAACGGCGTGGTGCTGACCGCGCAGTTCCGCACCGTGTCGGGCGGGCAATATGCAGTGAGCCGTGCGTTTAACCAGCGCTTGAAAAAGCTTGTGGATAACTGTGACGAGGTGCACTTCGCGCAGACTTATCCACAGCAGGTGTTGCTGCCCAAGCGCATGGCCCAGGCGGATGAGCCGGACGCTGAGATGCCGGTGGTGTGATGGCGTCTGTCAGGGCCTCATCGGGGGCAAGCCCCTCCCACATTTTTTGACGCCACTGTGGGAGGGGGCTTGCCCCCCTATGAGGCCCTCAAGCTTACAGCCTGATCAACTTCTCCTGCAGCGCCTGCTGATCTTCCTCCACCAGCAATTGCTGCTTGCTGCCGACCCTCACCGCCGCCGGCAGCCCGTCGCGATACACGATGCGATTGCCACTCACCGCTGGCACCTTGTTGCCCGGCAATAACGTCCCCACCAGGTTCAACGGGTCCGCGCCGCACACCGCCACCAGGCGCCCGTCATGGGGCCGACGCCGAACTTCGCGCAGTAACGGTATCGCTTCCGGCAGGGCAAATTGTTCACCGGCCAGGCCACTCACAAACCGTCCGCCGCGGATTTCCCCACGGGCTTCCAAGCGGTGGAAGGTGCGCAGCAATTCGCGCCAGCTCGGCAGCCAATCGGCCTCGCGCTCCAGCAGGCGCCAGAACACCACGCCGTAGCGGCGCAGCAGGGTCATCGCCACGTGCTCCAGGGTTTCGGCCGAGTGCGGGCCGGCGGCGCTCGGTGGGCGACGAATCAGCGCCCAGCGCCCGGCATCGTCCATGCCGCCGATAAACGCACCGCGTCCGCGTCGGCTGCTGCGGGCCTGGCGCTTGCTGGCGGGGGTGGTCAGTGCGCGCAGGCCGGCGAAGCTGTCGGCATTCACCAGGCCGGCGCCCACCAGTTCCAGCAGCGCGGTCTCCAGTTCGCTGCGCAGCAGATGGGCCTCGTGCACCAGCTCGTCGAAAAACAGCGCGCCGTGTTCGCGCAGCGCCCCGTGGGCTTTCTGCGCCTTGGGCGACAGGGTTGTGCAGTCGGCCGCGTCGGCCAGGCCGCTCCACATACCCACTTGGCTGCGCGGCAGCAGTACCACCGGCGTGCTGCGCTGGGCACTCGCGCTGGGTTTGTCAGTCAGGCGCATCCATACCCATTTGCCGCTGCGGCATAGGTCATCGAGCCAAGTCGGTGAGTAATCCTTGAGCCGAACGTTGAGTAGATCGCTGTCCCACGCCGACGCGGCGGCGGCATAGCCTTCGAATTGCCCGATAATCTGCGCCAACATGGCGCTGCCTTGGCCCCGGGTTTCATCGGACAGGTGCTGCCAATCGAACAGAAACCGCATGAAATCCTGCAGCGCCACCGGTTCGATTTCCCGGCGCAGACGCTTGACGGTGTAGCGATGGATGCGCGCCAGCAGGTGGCGCTCGCACCACTGTTCGCTGTCGGCGCCGGGGCTGAAGTGGCCGCGCAGCACGTAGCCTTCCTGCTCCAGCCGGGCCATGCCCTGGGCGATGTCGGCCGGCGGCAAGGCCAGGGGCGCGGCGATCTCGGCCAGGGTCTGCGGGCCGAAACCACTGAGGCGTGCGCGCAGCACTTCCGCCAGAGCGTCCTCATGGCTCCAGGGCTCGTCGAAGCCCGGCAGCAGCGGCAGGTGGTGGGGCACGAGCGCCTGCCAGATATTCAGGCGCTCCACCGCTGCCCACAATCCGTTGGGCAAACGATGGGCGCGCCCGGCTTTGGCCAGCGCCTGCAGCCAGTTGGCCCAGGGCGGCGTGATTTCGCTGGGGGCGATGCCGCCCAGGCTCATCAGCGCTTCGTGCATTTCATCCACGCCCTGAGGCGCCGGCCAGGCCTCTTCGCGCACGCCGGCGATGGCCTCGGCATCCAATGCACCGAGGTCGTCGGTGCTCTGCGGGTCGCTCCAGCGGCGATTGAGCACGGCCTGGGTACGACGTTCTTCCAGCGGCGCGTCATCCAGAAAGGTGTAGGGGCGCGCGCTGAGAATTTCCGCGGCCATGGGCGAGGGGGCCGGCAGATCGCGGCTGACCAGGCGCACCTGGCCGCTTTCCATGCGCCGCAGCAGGGCCAGCCAGCCATCGCTGTCCATGGCGTCGTGCAGGCAATCGTCGAGGGTTTGCTCGACCAATGGATGCTCGGGTACTTCGCGCTCGCCGGCGAGGTTTTCCAGGCAGGCGATCTGGTCGGGGAACACACTGGCGATCAGGTCTTCGCTTTTCATGCGCTGGATTTGCGGGGCCACCTTGCGCCCACCGGTGTAGCGTGGCAACGCCAGGGCCACGCCGGCGTTCCAACGCCAGCGCACGCCGAACAGCGGCGCGTCGAGCACGGCCTGGATCAACAGGTGTTCGGCGCTCTGGCTGTTGAGGTAACGCCACACCTCGTCCAGCGCGAAGCTGTGGCTGGTGGACAGCGAGAGCACGATCGCGTTTTCGCTGGCCGCCGCCTGCAATTCGAAATTGAAGGTGCGGCAGAAACGCTTGCGCAGGGCCAGGCCCCAGGCGCGGTTGATGCGACTGCCGAACGGCGTATGGATGATCAACTGGGTACCGCCGGAAGCGTCGAAGAACCGCTCCATGATCAGCGTGTCCTGGGACGGCAGCGCGCTGAGGGCCAGGCGCGTGCGGGCCAGGTAATCGAGGATCTGCTCGGCGCTGGCGTGGTTCAGGCCCAGGGTTTCGGTAAGCCACGCCGATGCCCCGCGCAGGTCCCCGGGTGTGGCGCTGAGCAGGCTGTCCATCTGCCCCTGCAGGCGGGCCACGGCGGCCGACAATTCATGGCTGCGCCCTGGTGCTTCGCCCAACCAGAACGGAATGGTCGGCGGCTGGCCGTGGGCGTCCTCAACGCGTACTTTGCCGGCGTCGACCCGCAGGATGCGGTAGGAGGTATTGCCCAGCTGGAAGATATCCCCGGCGATGCTTTCCACCGCGAAATCCTCGTTGACGCTGCCGATGTTCAACCCCTGGGGTTCGAGCAAGACGCTGTAGTCGGCGTTATCCGGGATCGTGCCGCCGCTGGTCACAGCGGTCAGCCGTGCGCCACGTCGGCCGCGCAGGGTGTGGGTCACGGCATCGCGGTGCAGGTAGGCGCTGCGGATGCCCTGGCGACCGTTGTAGCCGTCGGCAAGCATGTGCAGCAGCGCCTGGTAGTGGCGCTCATCCAGTTCGGCATAAGGCGCGGCGCGGTGGATCAGCGCCAGCAGGGCCTGCTCCGACCACTCCTGGGCGCTGACCTCGGCGATGATCTGCTGCGCCAGCACATCCAGCGGTGCAACGGGGATGTGCAGCGTGTCCAGTTCGCCGCGCCGCACACAGTCGAGCAGTGCGGCGCATTCGATCAGATCATCGCGGGTGAGGGCGAATAAACGTCCTTTGGGTGTGCCGCCCACATGGTGGCCGGAGCGCCCGACCCGTTGCAGAAACCCGTTGATGGACCCGGGCGAGCCGATCTGGCACACCAGGTCGACGTCGCCGATATCGATTCCCAGCTCCAGGGAGGCGGTGGCGATCAGCACTTGCAGCTCGCCGGCCTTGAGACGTTGCTCGGCATCCAGGCGCATTTCCTTGGCCAGGCTGCCGTGGTGGGCGGCCACCGCGGTTTTACCCAGGCGTTCGCTCAAGTGCCGGGCCAGGCGTTCGGCCAGGCGCCGGGTGTTGACGAAGATCAGCGTAGTGCGGTGTTCGCGGGCCAGATCGGCGAGGCGGTTGTAGACCAGCTCCCAGACATCGTTAGCCATAACCGCCGACAGCGGCACCGGCGGTACTTCGATGTCCAGGTCACGGGGGCGCGCGTGGCCGATGTCGACAATGGCGCATGGGCGGCCGGTGCCGACCAGAAAGCGCGACACGGCGTCGATGGGTTTTTGCGTGGCCGACAAGCCGATGCGTGTCAGCGGTTCGCTGCACAAGCCTTGCAGCCGCTCCAGGCTCAGCGCCAGGTGGCTGCCGCGCTTACCGGCGGCAACGGCGTGGATTTCATCGACGATCACCGTGCGCGTGGTGGCGAGCATCTGCCGGCCGGAGTCCGAGCCCAGCAGTACATAGAGCGATTCCGGTGTGGTCACCAGGATATGCGGTGCGCGTTTGCGCATCTGTGCGCGGTCTTTTTGCGGGGTGTCGCCGGTGCGCACGGCTGTGCGTATCGCCAGCGGTGGCAGGCCTTGCTGTTGCAAGTGCCGAGTGATGCCCGTCAGTGGGGTTTGCAGGTTGATCTGGATGTCGTTGGACAGCGCCTTGAGTGGCGACACATACACCACGAGCGTCTCATCCGGCAGTTCGCCGCCGTTGGCCAGCCCTTGGTGGACCAGCTCATCAAGCACTGCCAGAAACGCTGTCAGCGTCTTGCCGGAGCCGGTGGGCGCAGCGATCAGGGTCGAGCGGCGCTGGCGAATCAGCGGCCACGCCTGCGCCTGGGCGTCGGTCACCGAGGGGAAGCTTTCGCGGAACCAGGCGCTGACGGCGGGGTGGAAACCGCGCAGGGCTGTGTCGATGGATTCAAGTGCGTTCATGGAGTGATTGATACTGCCAGTTCCAACAAGTTGCAAACCCGTACTTTATCCGTGACGGTTGCGCTACAAACCCGCAAAATGCAACGATTCTGGCAACTATCCACGGCACGGCCCACAGGCCTGCCGACCCCAACCATCGTTCCAAACAGACCGGGCCTGCTCAATCTATGCGAATGCGCCTTATGTTACTGGGCGGCGGGAATGCCCTCGGGCAGGCGCTGATTCGCCTCGGTGCGGAGGAAGACATCGGTTTCCTCGCCCCCAAACCGCCCCAAGACGGCTGGGATGCCGCAAGCCTTACCCAATTGCTCGACGACACCCGTCCCGATGCGTTGATCAACCTCGCCTACTATTTCGACTGGTTCCAGGCCGAAGCGGTCAGTGAAACGCGCCTGGCCGCCCAGGAATTCGCTATCGAGCGCCTGGCCGAACTGTGTCAGCACCACACCATCACCTTGTTGCAACCGTCCAGCTACCGCGTGTTCGATGGCTCGCGCGCCACCGCCTACAGCGAAAAGGACGAGCCTGTGCCGCTGGGCCTGCGCGGCCAGGCGTTGTGGCGCATTGAACAAAGCGTGCGCGCCGCGTGCCCGCAACATGTGTTGCTGCGTTTTGGCTGGCTGCTGGACGACAGTGTCGATGGCACCCTCGGGCGCTTTCTGGCCAAGGCTGAGCAACCGGGGCAATTGCTGATGGCGGACGACCGTCGCGGCAACCCGACGCCAGTGGACGACGCCGCTCGGGTGATCATTTCGGTACTCAAGCAACTCGATTGCGCGGCGCCGCTGTGGGGCACGTACCACTACGCCGGCCATGAGGCGACCACGCCGCTGGCGCTGGGGCAGGCCATCCTTACCGAAGCGCGCAGCTTTCACCCGTTGGCCATCGAATCACCCACCGCCCAGGCCCACGCCGCCCGCCCGGATGCCAGCGAAGAACCCCAGCACGGCGTACTGGCCTGCAAGAAAATCCTGCACACGTTCGGCATCAAGCCCCGCGCCTGGCGTGCGGGGCTGCCAGCCTTGCTGGACCGCTTCTACCGCCGCAGCTGAATGTGAGAGGGGGCTTGCCCCCGACAGCGGTGGGTCAGTCAATGAACCGGTGACTGACACTCTGCTATCGGGGGCAAGCCCCCTCTCATATTGGTGACGCAGTGTTGGTTGCAGCGGCTTAGAACTTGTAGCCGATACCCACCATGTAGACCATTGGGTCCACGTCCACATTGACCTTGGCGCGAGTGCCGGCGGCCAATGCGTTGTTGTCCACGGTGGCCTTGGTGCTGATGTCGATGTAGCGCGCCTGGGCGTTGATCATCCACTTGTCGTTGATCATGTAGTCAGCGCCGATCTGCGCCGCCCAGCCCCAGGAGTTTTCCGCCTTGAAGTTGCTGAAGCCCGCGCCCTCGGCACGGCTGCCGACGTGTTCGTCATAGATCCAGGTGTAGTTGATACCGGCACCCACGTAGGGCTGGAAGGCGGACTTGTTATCCAGCGGGTAGTACACGACGCTCAAGGTCGGTGGCAGATGCTTGAGAGTACCGAGCTTGCCATTAGCGGCACCGAGCGCGGTGTTCTTGATCTTCACATCGTGCTCGAACGGCGTGGCCGCCAGCAGTTCGATCCCGACGTGGTCGGTGAGCATGTAAGCGAAGTTCAAGCCCAACTGGGTATCGCTGCTCATGGTCGCCTTGCCACCCAGGTTGGCGCCGGCCAGTGGGCCTTGATCAACCTTGACGCTGCCGCTGTCGGCCTTCGGGTTCACGGTGATTGCACCGGCGCGAACCAGAATGTCGCCCGCTTCGTGAGCATGGGCGGCAGGGGCGACGAGGGCGAGCGCGAAGAGGGACGCGCCGAGCAGAGACTTGTTCATGGGAGCTCCAAAGGACGTTTAAAAGTTGTAGGTCCAATGGTAAAGATCGTTCCGTTCGGTCTTTTGACTCAGCTCAATGAAAGGGCGATAAGCGTTATTCCTGCAGCTCGTACATATAAATCTTTTCGGCATCCATCTGGTAACCGGCGTCGGCCAGTTCGCTGGTGGAGGGCTTGACCTGCATCGCCCCCTCGATCCAGTACGGCTGGTACAGCTCATCGAGCTTCACGCCGACTTCGCTTTTGACATGCACGATCTGGTTCGACGGCGGCGGCGGCACATGGATACACGCGCCGAAGTACGGCACCAGCAGGAACTCGGTGGTACGGCCTTCCTCGCTCACTTCCAGCGGCACGATATAACCGGGCAGGCGAATATGCTGGCCGTCGAGGCCCTTGACCACCGGGGCGTTGGGCAAATCCTGCTTGGCCGCCGGCGCCGCCTCGACGGACAAGGCATCGGCCATGTTCGACAGGTTGTGCAGCGGTTTCATATTGGGCACTTCCGGCGGCGCATCCGGCGGAATCATTTCCTGCCAGGACAGATCCCTGGGTTGCTCATCGGCCCAGGTCGGCACGGCCACCACCAGCAACAGGGCAAACAGGACACGGCGCATCGAAACCTTCCTCATAAACGTATGGACAGGCCGTCGGCCAGGGATTGTCGATAGGCGCGCCACGCGGGCACGCTGCCCATCAACAGCGCGGCGGCCAGGATACCGGCGAGCAGGGTCCATTCATATTCGCTCGGCCATGACATCGGCAGGTCCAGGCCATAGTTGGCCTGCAGGTAACCGCGCGAGGCGGCGATGCATACGTACAGCAGGCCGACGCCGGCGATCACCCCGGACAGTGCCAATGCAAACGCTTCGAAGATCAGCAGCGTCGCGATATGCCAGGGTCGCGCGCCCACCGAACGCAAAATCGCCATTTCGCGACGGCGTTCGTTGAGGCTGGTGAGGATCGCCGTGAGCATGCCGATCAAACCGGTCAGCACCACGAACAGCGAGATCACGAACAGCGCTTTTTCAGCGGTGCCCATCATGCTCCACAGCTCCTGCAACGCCACGCCCGGCAGAATCGCCAGCATCGGTTCGCCACGAAACTCATTGATCTGCCGCTGCAGCGCGAAGGTGGAAATCTTGTTGTTCAGGCCCAGCATGAAGGCCGTGATGGCTTGCGGCGTGAGGTCCATGTTGCGCGCCTGGTCCGCGCTGATCCGGCCTTTGCCTTGAGCGGGAACGCCGTTGTGCCAGTCGATGTGAATCGCTTCCATGCCACCAAGGCTGATATGCAGCGTACGGTCCACCGGCGTACCGGTGCGCTTGAGAATACCGACCACGGTGAAGGGTTTGTCATCGTGCTTGACCAGGCTGACCACCGCTACGCCATGGGCCAGCACCAGTTTGTCGCCGAGTTTGTAGTGCAGCGCATCCGCCACTTCCGCACCGAGCACCACTTCGAACGGGTCGCTGGCGAAGGCACGGCCGCTGGCCAGTTCGAGGTTTTGCTTGCGGCCGTACTGGTAGTGCTCGAAGTAGGATTGGTTGGTGCCCATCACGCGATAGCCGCGGTGGGAGTCCCCGAGTGAAATCGGGATGGCCCATTTCACCTGAGGGTTGGCGGCGAAGTGCTCGTAGCTGTCCCAACGAATGTTGTTGGTGGCGTTGCCGATGCGGAACACCGAGTACAGCAGCAGATTGACCGAACCGGAGCGCGCGCCGACGATCAGGTCGGTGCCGCTGATGGTGCTGGCGAAACTGTTGCGTGCCTCAACGCGTACGCGCTCCACCGCCAGCAACAGGCACACCGACAGGGCGATGGCGAAGGCGGTGAGGATCGCGGTAAAGCGGCGGTTAGCCAGGCTGGCCATGGCTAGACGAAACAGATACATCTCAAACCTCTGCGGGCGTGGCGGCGCGATTGAGCTCGGCCAGCGAAAGATGACGGTCGAACAGCGGCGCCAGGCTCTGGTCGTGGCTGACAAACAACAGGCTGGCCCCCGCGTCGCGGCACTCGGCGAACAGCAATTGGATGAAGGCTTCGCGGGCGTCGTAATCCAGGGCCGAGGTGGGTTCGTCGGCAATCACCAGTTCCGGTTGGCCGATCAACGCACGGGCGGCGGCCACCCGTTGCTGCTGGCCGATGGACAGCGAATCGGCACGACGCGCCAGCAGGTCTTTGTCCTTCAGGCCCAGGTGCGCAAGCAGAGTGGCGGCCGCCTGGTCGACGCTGCCGTGACGCTGGACCGCGCGTTGTGCACGCAGCCTGGAAAAGTGGCAGGGCAACTCGACGTTCTCGCGCACCGACAGAAACGGCAGCAGGTTGAACTGCTGGAAAATGTAGCCGGTGTGGTCGACACGGAACCGATCGCGCGCGCCCGCCGACAGCGCGGTAAGTTCCTGGCCGAGCAGGCGAATGCTGCCGCGACCGGGTTTCTGCACGCCGCCGAGCAACCCTAACAGGGTGGTCTTACCGCTGCCGCTGGGGCCTTTGAGAAACAGGGTTTCGCCGCGCTCCAGGCGGAAGGCGGGGATATCCAGCAGTTGAGGATGACCGGGCCAGTTAAAGCCCAGGTCGGACAGTTCGATCAATGGCTGGGTCATGGGCACTCAGAACTTCAGGGTGGCTGCGGTGGCCGTCGCGTCGACGCCCTGCTGGCCGCTCGGGCCGATCAGTTGTACCTGGATTTTCTGGGTGGCGGGGAAGGTCTTGAACACTTGGGTCAGGTCCAGATTGCCCAGGGCGGTCGGTGTGGCGCAGGTGAATTGATAGTGAGCGTGGATCTCGCTGTGGTCGTGATGGTGCTCATGGGCGGCTGCGCCTTTGCCGTCGGTGGCGTCATCATCGTCGTCATGATCGGTTTCGGGCTTGTCACCGAACAGCGGGCTGTTGAGTTCCTGGGAGCTGACCTTGCAACCGGCGGCCTTGGGCAGGTTGAACAGGGCGACAGGGTTTTCCAGTTGCTCGCGCGCGGCGGCGACCTTGGCTTTGTCGGCGGCGCTGCTGGCCACGTGCTCGAATCCCACCAGGTTCATCGCCGGGCTGTCCAGCTCAAGCTCCAGCGTCTGACCATCAAGCACGGCGTTAAGGCGAGCAACACCGTGTTCGTGGGCGCCGAGGCTGCCGTGTTCGTGATCATGGTCATCATGCGCCTGGGCGACAGCCAGTGGCAGCAGGGCAAACGGCAAGGCAAGCAACAGACGGCGCATGGAAAAGCTCCCGGAGATGAAAGTTTTGTTATGTAATCTTATAACAATGTGTCGAGAGTTTGCCCGCCCGCTTGGCGTTGTGCAAGCCACATGGGAGCATGCCGGTCGGAAAAACTGCGGGAGTAGGGGCGATGTTGCGAATTCGTGGAACCATCGGCGACCTGCCGGTGGATTTGACTGTAGAGATGGACGGCGGCGATTGGGCACGCCTGGGCGCGCAATTTCAGGCCGCGCCAGTAGCCCCGGCGAGCGCTGGCCCGGCTGCGGCGGCGAAACCCGGTGATGATCTATGGCAGAGCGCCCAGGACCTGTTACGCAATGCCGGCCAACTCAGCGGCCTGGAATTGCTCGATCAACTGGAAGGCTTGGCCGGCGATGCGGCAGTGGGCAAACGCCTGCTGGTGCGCCTGCGCCACAGCGCCAAGGTCAAGGTGGTCAGCGGCGGGGATACGCCGCTGTACCGTTGGCTCGGCGATTAGTACAGCGCAGCGAACAACTTGCGGCGGTACACGGTGACCAGCGGGTGATCATTGCCCAGCAGTTCGAACACCTGCAGCAAGGTCTTGTGCGGCAGGCCTTCGTTGTAGCTGCGGTTGCGGACGAATAATTTGAGCAGACCGTCCAGTGCCGCATCGTACTGCTGGCGCGCCAGTTGCTGGATAGCCAGCTGATAGGCCGCTTCGTCGTCCTGCGGGTTTTGCGCCAGCCGGCTTTTCAAGTCGGCGGCGTCCGGCAGCTCGGCGGCCTGGCGCAGGAAGGTGATCTGTGCCTTGGCCCCGGCGAGAGCGGCTTTGTGGTCGTCGCTTTTCACGGCATCGAGCACGGCCTGGGCTTCACCCAACTCACCGCGTTCAGCCAGGCAGCGCGCGTACAGAATCAGTGCGGCGGCGTTAGTGTTGTCCTCGCCCAGCAGCGCGACCAATAGGGCTTCGGCGTCACTGATACGGCCTTCTGCGAATAACGCCTGGGCCTGCACCAATGGATCAGCCGCCTTCGGCGCAGGCATCTGCACATGCGGCTCAAGCATCGCCCGCACCGCCGACTCCGGCTGTGCCCCGGCGAACCCGTCCACCGGCTGACCGTCCTTGAACAGCACCACCGTCGGCAGGCTTTGAATGCCAAACCGCGCAACGATGTCCTGCTCGGCCTCGCAATCGACCTTGGCAAGCAGCAACTCACCCTGATAACTCTCGGCAATCTGCGCCAGCATCGGCATCAACGCCTTGCACGGCGCGCACCACTCGGCCCAGAAATCTACGAGTACAGGTTTGTGGAATGAGTTTTCGATTACCGCCTGGTCGAAGGTAGCAGTGGTGGCGTCGAAGATATATGGGGTGGGCTCACTCATGGGGCGTCTCGAAGAAAGCGGGAATAGGGGCAACTATAAGGGCTGGCGCCGCGAATGGTACAGGCTCACCTTGCGAAACTCCCACGGCTCGGCCAGGTCCGGCAGGGTCAGGGCATCCAGTATGTCCAGGCGTCGATAGGCGGGGTGTTGGAAGTCCCGCACGCGGGAGTCCGCCACCAGTGCTTCGCGTCCACGGCTGAGGAAGTGATCCAGCAGCGGCAGGTTGGCGCGGTCGTAGAGCACGTCGGCGACCAGGATCAGGTCGAAGCGGTCGGCTTCGGCGAAAAAGTCCGCCGAGTAACTCAGTTTCACACCGTTGAGTTCGGCGTTCGCCCGGCAGGACGCTAATGCCAGCGGGTCCAGGTCGCAGGCCACCACTTCCAGCGCACCCGCTTTAACCGCCGCAATACCGGCCACACCGGAGCCGGCGCCGAAATCCAGCACGCGCTTGCCTTTCACCCATTCCGGGTTTGCCGCCAGATACCGCGCCAGCGCCAGGCCGCTGGCCCAGCAGAAACTCCAGTAGGGCGGTTCATGCAGAATGCGCCGGGTTTCCTCCTGGCTGAAGGCGCGGTCCATGTTGTCCGCGTCCAGCAGCCATAACGACAGGTCGGTGCCCGGCAGCGCGCAGGGCACCAGGTGTGCGTCGCCGATCAGATCGCTCAGGGCGCGTTGCAGGTCCAGCGGTGGCGTCATGGTGCCTTGACGAGTTGCAGGGGGCCGGTGGTCTGTGTGATCGCCTGAGTAATGCGCACGGCGGGCAGGTGCAGGATCAACTGGCCGGACTGGCTGGCACGACCGCGCAGCTCAACCCGCGCGCCGGCCGGGAAAGCCTCGGGGTTGAACCGCAGGCGAAAGGCCAATGGCTTGCCGTTGCCGGTCAACACACTGCTGGCGAGCAGTTGCTGCGGGCGCGAGCGGTCGTCGATCACCAGCAGGGCCATTTCGACTTCGGCCCCGGCAGGCACATTGGTCAGGCTGCCGTTGATTTCACGCTGATAGGCCGGCAGTGGACCGAGGTCTTCGATTCCGGGGACTTTTTTCTCCTGCGCGGGCGCCGGCTGGGGCGCGCTCGGCTTGGGGGCTTCGCTGCTGCAGGCGATCAGGACACTGAACAAAGCGAGCAAAACAACGGGTCGTAACTGCATGTACGGCTCCAGAAGGGACAAAATCCGTGGCTTAAAAGAGAAGAAACATAATTGTCAGCCTATATACCGTAAAGGCTATGGCTTGTCTTGCCATGGGGATGCGCTACCATGGCCCTCCCATTTTTTGTTGCCTGCCACCATGCACTGTCCCTTCTGCGGTGCCAACGACACCAAGGTCATCGACTCGCGACTGGTCGCCGAGGGCGATCAAGTACGTCGCCGGCGCGAATGCCTGGCCTCCGGCTGCGGTGAACGTTTCACCACCTTCGAAACCGCCGAACTGGTGTTGCCACGGCTGATCAAGTCCGACGGCAGCCGCCAGCCCTTCGACGAAGAAAAACTGCGCGCCGGTATGCAGCGCGCCCTGGAAAAACGCCCGGTAAGCGTCGAGCGGCTGGAAGCAGCCCTGGCGCATATCAAGCACAAGTTGCGAGCGACCGGCGAGCGCGAGGTCAAGAGCCTGGTCGTGGGCGAGTTGGTGATGGGCGAGCTGCAAAAACTCGACGAAGTCGCCTATATCCGTTTCGCCTCGGTGTATCGACGCTTCCAGGATCTCAACGAGTTCCGCGAAGAGATCGACCGCCTGGCCCGTGAGCCGGCCAAACAATGAACCCACCTTCCGCTGAACAGGCCGTGCTCGACGCCCACTACATGGCCCGTGCCCTGGAGCTTGCGCGCAAGGGCGTGTACACCACCCATCCCAACCCTCGGGTCGGCTGCGTGATTGTGCGCGATGGGCAGATCGTCGGCGAAGGCTGGCATGAGTGCACCGGCGAGCCCCACGCCGAGCCCAATGCCCTGCGCGCCGCCGGCGATAAAGCGCGCGGCGCCACGGTGTACGTGACCCTCGAACCTTGCAGCCACCATGGCCGCACACCGCCATGCGCCGATGCGCTGGTGAGTGCTGGCGTGGCGCGGGTGGTGGCCGGGATGCAGGACCCCAATCCGGAAGTCGCCGGGCGCGGCATGCAGCGTCTGGCTCAAGCCGGGATCGAGGTGCGCAGCGGCGTGCTGGAAAGCCAGGCGCGAGCGCTGAACCCGGGCTTTCTAAAGCGTATGGAGCAAGGCCTGCCTTTTGTGCGCGTCAAGCTGGCGATGAGTCTGGACGGTCGCACCGCAATGGCCAGCGGCGAAAGCCAGTGGATCACCGGCCCCGCCGCGCGCGCCGCCGTGCAACGGCTGCGCGCCGAAGCCAGCGTGGTGTTGACCGGTGCCGACACTGTACTGGCCGATGGCGCACGCCTGACCGTGCGTGCCGCCGAGCTCGGCCTGGACGCGGCCAACACCGCCCTGGCGATGTCTCGCCCGCCGCTGCGCGTGCTGATCGACGGCCGCCTGCGGGTACCGCTGAACGCACCGTTCTTCAAGGCCGGGCCGGCACTGGTCATCACCTGTGTGACGCCGGAAAACCAGTTCCCGCGTGGACCCGAATGCCTCGTAGTGCCGGGCGTCGACGGCCAGGTCGACCTGCGTTCGGCGCTGGTGGCCCTGGCCGCCCGTGGCGTCAACGAGGTACTGGTGGAGGCCGGGCCAAGCCTGGCGGGCGCTTTTGCGCAGCAGGGCCTGGTGGACGAATACGTGATATTCGTCGCCGGTAAATTTCTCGGCTCCGCCGCCCGGCCGTTGCTGGACTGGCCGCTTGAGAAACTGGCGGACGCTCCCCAACTCAAGATCACTGACATGCGCGCTGTAGGCGACGACTGGCGAGTCACTGCCATCCCTCTGCCAGCAGCCAGCGTATAATTTCCGGCCTGCGCATCGCGCGGCCCCGTTTTCCAGGAGAAGGCCATGTTCACCGGCATTATCGAATCCATCGGCAGCATCCGCGCCATGACCCCCAAGGGCGGCGACGTTCGGCTGCTGGTTGAAACCGGCAAGCTCGACTTGGGCGACGTCAAGCTGGGCGACAGCATCGCCGTCAGCGGCGTGTGCCTGACCGTCATCGAGTTGCCGGGCAACGGCTTTGCCGCCGACGTCAGCCGGGAAACCCTGGACTGCACGGCGATGAGCGACCTCAAGGCCGGCAGCCCGGTTAACCTGGAAAAAGCCCTCACGCCGACCACCCGCCTGGGCGGCCACCTGGTCAGCGGCCACGTCGACGGCGTTGGCGAAGTGGTATCGCGCAGCGAAAACGCGCGGGCGGTGGAATTTCGCATCCGCGCGCCAAAAGAATTGGCCAAGTACATCGCGCACAAAGGCTCGATCACCGTCGACGGCACCAGCCTGACCGTGAACGCCGTCAATGGCGCAGAATTCGCGTTGACCATCATCCCGCACACCCTGAGCGAAACCATCATGGCCGCGTACCAGCCGGGCCGCCGGGTGAATCTGGAAGTGGACTTGCTTGCCCGTTACCTGGAGCGCCTGTTGCTGGGCGAAAAGGCCGCAGAGCCGACTGCCGGGAATATCACTGAAAGTTTTCTGGCCGCTAACGGCTACCTGAAATCCTGACCAAGGGGGTGCCGCGTGGCGCTCAATAGCATCGAAGAACTGGTTGAAGACATCCGCCAAGGCAAGATGGTCATCCTGATGGATGACGAAGACCGCGAGAACGAAGGCGACATCATCATGGCTGCCGAGGCCTGCAAGGCCGAGCACATCAACTTCATGGCCAAGCACGCTCGCGGCCTGATCTGCATGCCTATGAGCCGCGAGCGCTGCGAACTGCTCAAGCTGCCGTTGATGGCGCCGCGCAACGGCTCGGGTTTCGGCACCAAGTTCACCGTATCCATTGAGGCCACCACCGGCGTCACCACCGGCATCTCCGCCGCCGACCGTGCGCGCACGGTGCAGGCCGCCGCCGCCAAGGACGCCAAGGCTGAAGATATCGTCAGCCCCGGCCACATCTTCCCGTTGATGGCCCAGCCCGGCGGCACCCTGGCCCGCGCCGGTCACACCGAAGCCGCCTGCGACCTGGCGCGCATGGCCGGGTTCGAGCCCAGCGGTGTGATCTGCGAAGTGATGAACGACGACGGCACCATGGCCCGTCGTGTCGAACTCGAAGCATTTGCCGCCGAGCACAACCTCAAGATCGGCACCATCGCCGACCTGATTCACTATCGAATGATTCACGAACGTACCGTTCAGCGGATTGCCGAGCAGCCGCTGGACAGCGAACTGGGCCAATTCAACCTGGTGACCTACCGTGATTCGGTGGAAGGCGACGTGCATATGGCCCTGACCCTGGGCACCATTTGCGCTGAAGAGCCGACCCTGGTGCGCGTGCACAACATGGACCCGCTGCGCGACCTGTTGATGGTCAAGCAACCCGGCCGCTGGAGCCTGCGCGCCGCCATGGCCGCGGTTTCCGAGGCCGGCAGTGGCGTGGTGCTGTTGCTGGGCAACCCGGTGGATGGCGATGTCCTGCTCGCGCATATCCGCGAAACCGCCGAGCACACCCAGGTGAAAACGCCGACCACCTACAGCATCGTCGGTGCCGGTTCGCAGATCCTGCGTGACCTGGGTGTGCGCAAAATGCGCTTGATGAGCGCACCGATGAAATTTAATGCGATATCCGGTTTCGATCTGGAAGTTGTAGAATATGTGCCCTCCGAATAAAGGCCGGCGATTTCTGCCCCTTGTTCGCGGTTAAATCATCACTGAGGGACGCACATTTCGCGTCCCGGCTCTTTAAGAGATTTGTCGAATGACCCTGAAGACCATCGAAGGTACCTTCATCGCCCCCAAAGGCCGCTATGCCCTGGTGGTTGGCCGCTTCAACAGCTTCGTGGTTGAAAGCCTGGTAAGCGGTGCCGTGGACGCCCTGGTTCGCCACGGTGTGAGCGAGAGCGATATCACGATCATCCGCGCCCCTGGCGCCTTCGAGATTCCGCTGGTTGCGCAAAAAGTCGCCCAACAGGCCGAATACGCCGCCATCATCGCCCTGGGCGCGGTCATTCGGGGCGGCACGCCGCACTTCGAATACGTGGCCGGCGAATGCACCAAGGGCCTGGCCCAGGTGTCCATGGAGTTCGGCGTGCCGGTTGCGTTCGGCGTGCTGACCGTGGACTCCATCGAACAAGCCATCGAGCGCTCCGGCACCAAGGCCGGTAACAAAGGCGCCGAAGCGGCCCTGTCCGCCCTGGAAATGGTCAGCCTGCTGTCGCAGTTGGAGGCCAAGTGATTTCCGACGAGAGCGATCAGTTCAACCCTCAGGACCCACGCCCTGCGGATGCCGGCAAGCCGTCCAAGAGCGAGAAGCGTCGCAAGGCGCGTCAACTCGCGACCCAGGCGCTGTATCAGCGTCACCTGGCAGGCGCTGCGCTGAACGAAATCGAAGCGCAGTTTCGCGTCGATAACGACTTTACCTTCGCCGATCAGAGTTACTTCCACGACATCCTGCACGGCGTTCACGCCAACCTGACCGAGATCGACACGGCCCTCGCACCTTGCCTGGACCTGACGATCGAGGAACTGGACCCGGTTGAACTGTGCGTGATGCGCCTGTCCACCTGGGAACTGCTCAAGCGCGTCGATGTGCCGTACCGCGTGGTGATCAACGAAGGTATCGAGTTGGCGAAAGTCTATGGTTCGACCGACGGTCACAAGTTCGTCAACGGCGTGCTCGACAAATTGGCCCCGCGCCTGCGCGAAGCCGAAGTGAAGGAACACAAGCGCTGATCCGCGCTTGAGTTCTCGATGGGCGAGTTTGAGCTGATCCGCACCTACTTCGCCGCCGCGCCTTGTGCGCAGGGCGGTGAAGGCATAGCCCTGGGGATCGGCGACGACTGCGCCTTGCTGGCGCTGCCCCCTGGGGAGCAACTGGCGATCTCCACCGATACTCTGGTGGCCGGCGTGCATTTTGCCGACCCCTGCGATCCATTCCTGCTCGGCCAGCGCTCGCTGGCCGTGGCGGTGAGCGACCTGGCCGCCATGGGCGCCCACCCGCTCGCCTTTACCCTTGCACTCACCACTCCGACCGTCGATGCCGATTGGCTGCAACGCTATGCCCAGGGTTTGAACGCCATGGCGCAACACTGCGGTGTGGGCCTGGTAGGCGGCGACACCACGCGCGGGCCACTGAGCCTGACCCTCACGGTGTTTGGCCGTGTGCCGGCGGGGCAGGCCCTGACCCGCAGCGGCGCGCAGCCAGGAGACCTGTTATGTGTGGGCGGCGAACTGGGCAACGCCGCTGGCGCTTTGCCGCTGGTGCTGGGCCAACGCAGCGCCGATGCTGGCGTTGCCGAGCCGCTGCTGGCCCATTACTGGTCACCACAACCGCAACTGGCCCTGGGGTTGGCGCTGCGCGGTAAGGCCACGGCTGCGATGGATATCTCCGACGGGTTGTTGGCCGATTGTGGGCATATCGCCAAGGCTTCGGCTGTCAGCCTGCTGATTGAGCGCCAGGCGCTGCCTTTGTCCAAGGCGTTGCTGGCGTTCGTGGGGGACGAGCAGGCGCGGGTGGCCGCCCTGAGTGGGGGCGACGACTACGTGCTGGCCTTCACCCTGCCACCCGCCGAGCTGGCGCCGTTGCTGGCCGGTGGCTGGCCGATTCATGTGATCGGCCGGGTCGAGGCAGGGCAGGGCGTGACGCTGCTTGATGCCGGCGGCCAGGACATCACACCAGCCGTCCGCGGTTACCAGCATTTTCGCGAGACGCCCTGAAGCGGCGTCCTGCGCTACCCTCAATAGCGTAATCCCTGATGCATGGCTCTGTAGGAGGTCGTCCCGATGGATGTACGCCGCTGGCTGCTGACACTGCTGTGCACTGCTGCGACGTTGTTGCAGGCGCAGGACGCTCCGGTGGTGCCCTCCAAGGTCACGCTGGCCAGTGAGGCCTGGGACGGCTACACCAACGCCGATGGCAGCGGCCTGGCGTGGGATGTGATGCGCAAGGTATTCGAACCGGCGGGTTTGCAAGTACAGCCCCGCACCGAGCCCTACACCCGAGCGGTTGGCCTGGCCCAGCGCGGCGAGGTGGATGGCTGGGTCGGTTCTTACCGCGACGAGGTCACCGGCGTGCTGTACCCGCGCTGGCATTACGATTCGGACCCCATCTACGCCCTCGGCCTGGCGACCTCGCCCGCACCGAGCCTGGCCACGCTGGGGCGTTATCGCCTGGCCTGGGTGCATGGCTACAAATACGAGGCATACTTGCCGAATGTGCGACGTTTCAACCAGATACATCGGCGTGACGGCATCCTGCCGATGCTTCAGTACGGCCGGGCTGATTTCTACATTGATGCGCTCACCGAAGCCCGCGAAGTCCTGAGTCAGGCGCAGGACCCGGCCACCTTTCGGCTTACACACCTGACCCAGCTGCCGCTCTACGTGGGTTTTGCCGACAACGAGCGGGGGCGGGACCTGCGGGCAATGTTTGATCGGCGTATGGATGCGCTGGTGAAGAGCGGCGAACTCAAGCCGATTTTTCAACACTGGAAACAGCCGTATCCGTTCTGACCTGCATAGAACCGAGTGGAAGGCCAATCGAACCGATTGATCTTTATCAGCGAACATTCAGCTTAAGCGTCTGTAGGAACCTGCTGTTACAATGCCGCCTCTGTAAAATCTGAAATCAGGAGCACCCGGTGCCCGTCGTTTTCGTCGCCGCTTCCAAGCTGCCTACCCCTTTTGCCACGTTCACCATGAGCGGCTTTCTTGAAGAAGCCACCGGGCGCGAGCACGTTGTGCTCAGCCTGGGCGACATCGCCGATGGCGAACCCGTGCTCGGCCGCCTGCACTCTGAGTGCCTGACCGGCGATGCGTTGTTCAGCCAGCGCTGCGACTGCGGCTCGCAGCTCGAAGCCGCGCTGCAGGCAATCGCCCGGGAAGGCCGTGGCGTACTGCTGTATCTGCGTCAGGAAGGCCGTGGCATTGGCCTGCTGAACAAAATCCGCGCCTACGAACTGCAGGATGGCGGCGCCGATACCGTGGAAGCCAACGAGCGCCTGGGTTTCGCGGCCGATCAGCGCGATTATGCGATCTGCCTGCCGATGCTTGAGCACCTGGGCGTGAAATCCCTGCGCCTGATGACCAACAACCCGCGCAAGGTCAAAGCCTTGGCCGACATGGGCATTACCGTGGCCGAGCGCGTGCCGCTGCACACCGGGCATAACCCGCACAACAAACTCTACCTGGCGACCAAGGCCAGCAAGCTCGACCACATGATGGGCAACGAACACCAGGGCGAGGTCGACCGCGCGTGACCCGGGGCCAGGTCAAGCGTCGGCTGTCCGTCAACTGGTGGCAGTATCTGGCCCTGGCGCTGCTGCCCCTGTTTGTGGTCAACCTGGTGTTTGGCCAGGCTGAGTCCCTGCTGCCGGTGTTGGCCATGCCGTTCTTTATCGCCGGTGTGGCCTCGATGTTCCTCAGCCTGCGCTACTTCAATGGCTATAAACACGCGTTAATCGCCACCTCCGAAGCCCTCGACACCGCCGAAGAGCCCGCTGCCTGGATCACCCTGGCGGCCCGTCGCCGCACGGCGTTGCTGGTGGCCGCGCTCCCCGCGTGGGTGGGTGCACTGGCAGTGTTTGTCGGCCTGGAGGCGGTGCCGTTGTTTCTGTTGGCGCTGTCGACGATGGTGCTGTTTTACCTCTACCGCATCCCGCGTCAGTTGGGATGATGCGCCGCTGGCTGGCGCTTCTGCTGCTGGCGCTGAGCGCCCAGGTCCTGGCGGCCGAGCGGGTGGTCAGCCTGGCGCCGTCGCTGTCGGAAATCGTAATGGAACTGGGCGCCGCCGACTTGCTGGTGGGCGTGCTCGACGGTGGCGAGCGCCCGGTGGCATTGGCGCAGGTACCTTCGGTCGGTCGCTATGGTCAGTTGGACATGGAGCGCCTGCTGAGCCTCAAACCGGACCTGATCCTGCTGTGGCCGGGCAGCGTCGGCCCGGCCCAGCGCGAGCAATTGCAGCGTTTGAATATCCCGGTGTATATCGCCGAGCCCCACAACCTTGAACAACTTACCGTCCAGGTCCAAGCCATCGCCGCGCGGCTGGGACGTGCCGACGCCGGGCAGCAACTGGCCGCGCAGTTGCGCCAGCGCCTGACCGAATTGCGCCGGCGCTATCGGCGTGCCGAACCCCTACGAGTGTTTTACCAGGTGTGGAATTCGCCGCTGTACACCGTGGGCGGCGGGCAGATCATCAGCGATGCGTTGACGGTCTGCGGTGCGCGCAATGTGTTCGACGACCTGAACCTGCCGGCGCCGCAAGTCAGCATCGAGTCGGTGTTGCAGCGCAATCCCGAGATGATTCTGGTCAGCGATCAAGCGCAGATGGACGCGTGGAAAGCCTGGCCAACCATGGCCGAGCGCGTGCGGCAGGTGCCCGATAAGGGCCTGGAACGGCCCAGCGGGCAGATGCTGGAGGCGCTGGGGCGATTGTGTCGGGTGATTGCGCCGGACCTGTGACACCGTTGCGCAGGCGCGTCAGGTCTCCGGGGTCCAGGTCACGCCGAACAGCCACGTCCGGCCTTCCTCGCGATAATCCTGGTTATTCATGAACGCCGGATCGTCATAGCTGTAGCGCGCCCGCACGTAAGACCGGTCCAACAGGTTATCGACCTTCAGCGACAGCGCCACTTGCCGATTGATCGCCCAGCTGCCACGCAGCCCAAGCAACGCATAGCCGCCCAAGCGTTGAGTGTTGTCGGCATCGTCATAACTGCTGCTGATAGCCTGCCAGCTGGCGCCCACGCCAAGTTGATCGAATTGCCGGTCCAGGTCCAGGCTCAACGTGCGCCGTGCGCGACGGGCCAAGGTATAGCCGGTGCTACGATCACGCGGATCGATGATCGACAGTCCCAGGTTGCCCTGCCAGCCGAACAGTTCCTGCTTGAGCGCCGCTTCCATGCCGTTGATGCGCGCCGACGCCACGTTCTGCGGCTTGCCCGTGCTGTCGAGGATGATCGCGTCGCTCAAGTCCGTGCGGTACAGCGAGGCTTCCAGGCGTGTGCTGTCACTGAGCTGGCTGCGCCACTGCAACTCGTAGCTCTTGGAGGTTTCGGGCTGCAGACTGGGGTTGCTGTAGTGTGTGTCGGGGTAATACAGGTCGTTGAAGGTCGGCGCGCGAAAACCTTCGCTGTAGCTCAGCAGCACGTCATTGTCGGGGTTGATGGGCAAAGTCAGCGTGCCACTCCAGCTGTTCTGCGCACCGAACTGCTGATTCTGGTCGCGGCGCAGGCCTAGTTCCGTGGAGAACCATTCACTGTGAAAGCGATGCTGCACAAAGGCCGCGCGGTTCCAGCGGCTGTTTTCGCTGAACGCGGTGGAGCCATGGAAGCGATCCTCGTACCAATCGCCGCCGAGGATCAGGCTGTTGTGTTCGTCCAGGGTCAGGTCGTTCTGCCAGTTGATCGAGTCGCGGTAGGTGTTGAACACGCTGAAGTCGTCGCTGAGGGTGTCGCGCTTGGTGTCGCGGTTTTCGCTGTGGCCCAGTTCCAGGCGTGACTGCCAATGCGCATTGAGCGTGGCATCCAGGTAGCCGCTGGCGCTGCTGACGGTGTAATCGGTGTAAGGCTTTTGCCCCAGCGTCTGACCACTGGCGACGTCGTAGCGGCCGAAGCTGTTGTCGTACTCCGATTTGCCACGGTTATCGAGCAGGTTGAAACCAGCCTCCAGCGCATCGCTGAACGAATGGCTGAGATTGAGGCTGAGCGACTGGTTGCGGTAGGCATCGTGGTCGCCGTCACTGGGAAAAGACGCACGGGTCGAGTTGATGCCGGCGGTTTCATCCAGGCTCGCTCCCAGGTTGAACCGCGTGTGTTCGTCCCCGCCTGCCAGACCGAGGCTGCGCTGCCAGGTCCGGCGGTTGCCGAACTCCAGCTTAAGACGCGGCTGCAAGCCTTGCTCGGCGTTGCGCCGGGTGAAGACCTGGATCACCCCGCCTATCGCATCGCTGCCATACATGACTGAGCGCGAACCGCGCAGCACTTCCACGCGCTCGATTTGATCGACATTGAGGTATTGCAGGCCGCTGTCGCCGGAGGTGGTATTGGCGATGCGCTGGCCGTCCACCAGCACCAGGCTTTGGGCGGACTTGGTGCCGCGCAGGTAAATCCCCGGCAAGCTACCGCGCCCGCCGGTGGGCGCCACTTGCACGCCGGGCACACGGCTGAGCAGGTCGGTGAGGCTGGTCGGTTGCAGGCGGTCGATATCGTCGCGGGTGAACACCGTGTTGGCGGCGCTGCTGTCATTGCGCGCCTGCACCTGGCGGTTGGCGCTGATGACCACGTCGGGGAGCTTAAGGGCCTCGTCGCGGGTGTCGGCGAGCAATTGCGGGGAGGGCAGGAGCAGCAAGGCAAGGTACAGGTGTTTCATGAGCTGTCCATGGCGTGGAGGAGGGCACAAGCCAAATGTGGGAGAAGGCTTGCCTCCGTTTACAGGGGGTCAGACTCAGTATCGGTAACTGATCCACCGCTATCGGGGGCAAGCCCCTCCCACATGTTGTTCCAGGTTTTTACAGACCCAGCAGTGCCATGCGGTTGCGCACAGAGGCTTCAATCCCTGCCTCGTCCAGCCCGCACTCAGCCAGCATCTGCGCCGGCTTGGCATGTTCGACGTACACATCCGGCAAGCCCAGGTGCAGCACCGACTTGAGGATATTTTCCCGCGCCAGGTACTCACTGACCGCTGCACCGGCGCCACCCATGATGGCGTTTTCTTCAACTGTGACCAGCAACTCATGGCTGCCGGCGATCTCGCGCACCAGGGCTTCATCCAGGGGTTTGACGAAGCGCATGTCGACCACCGTGGCATCGATCTTCTCGGCGACTTTCAAGGCTTCGGCCAATTGCACGCCGAATACCAGGAACGCAACCCGGTTGCCCTGGCGACGCACGATACCCTTGCCGATCTCGATGGGTTCAAGGTCTTTTTCGATCACTGCGTTCGGGCCGTTGCCGCGCGGGTAACGCACCGCGGCCGGGCCGTTGTAAAGGTGGCCGGTGCTGAGCATCTTGCGCAATTCGTTTTCGTCGCTCGGGGTCATCACCAGCATGCCGGGGATGCAGCGCAGGTAGGACAAATCGAAACTGCCGGCATGCGTCGGGCCGTCTTCTCCCACCAGGCCCGCGCGATCGATGGCGAACAGCACGTCGAGGTTCTGCACCGCGACGTCATGCACCAGTTGGTCGTAACCGCGTTGCAGGAACGTGGAGTAGATCGCAACCACCGGTTTGGCGCCTTCGCAGGCCATGCCGGCGGCGAACGTCACCGCGTGTTGCTCGGCAATCGCCACGTCGAAGTAGCGCAGCGGGAACCGCTCGCTGAACGCCACCAGATCAGAGCCTTCCTTCATCGCCGGGGTAATGCCCACCAGGCGCGAGTCGGCGGCGGCCATGTCGCACAGCCACTCGCCGAACACCCCGGAATACTTCGGCCCGCTGGGCTTTTTCGGCGCGGCGGCGGGAGCGTCCAGCGGTTCGAGCTTGGTGATTGCGTGATAACCGATCGGGTCGACTTCCGCCGGGGCGAAGCCTTTGCCTTTCTTGGTGACGATATGCAGAAACTGCGGGCCCTTGAGGTCACGCATATTGCGCAGCGTGGCGATCAGCGTCGGCAGGTCGTGGCCGTCGATGGGGCCGATGTAGTTCCAGCCCAGCTCCTCGAACAAGGTGCCGGGCACCAGCATGCCCTTGGCGTATTCTTCGGTGCGTCGGGCAATTTCCCACGCGCCGGGCAGACGCGAGAGTACCTTTTTGCTGCCTTCTCGCATGCTGGCGTAGGTGCGGCTCGACAGGATCTTGGCCAGGTAGTTGGACAGGCCGCCGACATTGCGCGAGATCGACATGTCGTTGTCGTTGAGGATCACCAGCATATTGGCGTCCACTTCCGGCGCGTGGTTCAGCGCTTCGAACGCCATGCCGGCGGTGAGTGCGCCATCGCCGATCACTGCAATCGCCTTGCGATCACTGTTTTGCAGGCGGGCGGCAATCGCCATGCCCAATGCTGCACTGATGGACGTGCTGGAGTGGCCGACGCCAAAGGTGTCGTACTCGCTCTCGGAGCGACGTGGGAAAGCGGCAACACCGTCCTTCTGGCGCAGCGTGCTCATGCGCTCGCGGCGACCGGTCAGGATCTTGTGCGGGTACGCCTGATGGCCCACGTCCCACACCAGCCGGTCGTCCGGGGTGTCGAACACGTAATGCAGGGCGATAGTCAGCTCGATGACGCCCAGGCCGGCACCGAAATGCCCACCGGTCTGGCCGACCGTGTAGAGCAATTCCAGGCGCAATTCATCGGCCAGGGTTTCCAGCTCGGCTTCACCCAGACGACGCAGGCCGTCCGGCGTGGCAGCACGGTCGAGCAGGGGCGTGGACGGGCGCTTGCGGGGAATCTCTTGGAACGTCGTGGGCATCAGGCGAATCGTTATAGGTATAGAAGAGGCGGCAGTTTACCTCAAGCATCGCAAACTGCCCACGCAGAGCGCCGAACTTGGCCGATAGGCGGCCATGATGGCCGTGCCGATCAGTGGCGACGTTCGACGATATACCGCGCCAGGTCGCGCAATGGCTCGGCCGCCGCGTCGAAAGGTCGCAGGGCGGCCAGGGCCTGGTCGCGCAGTTCCAGGGCGTAGGCCTTGGCGGCTTCGAGCCCGAGCAGCGCAGGATAGGTCGGCTTGTCCCGTGCGATATCGGCGCCCTGGCGTTTGCCCAGCGTGGCGGTGTCACTTTCTACGTCGAGAATGTCGTCCTGCACCTGGAACGCCAGGCCAATCGCCTGGGAATAGGTCTGTAACGCCGCCAATTGCGCAGGCTGCGCCTGACCACTGGCCAGCGCGCCCAACTGCACGGCGGCTTCGATCAGCGCGCCGGTCTTGTGGCGATGCATGTGTTCAAGGGCTTGCTGGTCCAGCTTGAGGCTGACCGAGCCCATGTCGATTGCCTGCCCGCCGACCATACCGGCCGGGCCCGCAGCCTGCGCCAGAGTGGTGACCATGCGCAGGCGGATCTCGGCGTTGACGCTGCTCAAGCGCGGGTCCAGCAATGCGCTGAACGCCAGGCTCTGCAGACCATCGCCGGCGAGGATCGCGTAGGCTTCATCGAAGGCTTTATGGGTGGTGGGCTGGCCGCGACGCAGATCGTCGTCGTCCATTGCCGGCAAATCGTCGTGTACCAGTGAGTACGCGTGGATCAACTCCACCGCGCACGCCGCGCCATTAGCCTGTTCGGCCGGCGCGCCCAGCGCCTCGCAGGCCGCATACGCCAGCAACGGGCGCACGCGCTTGCCGCCATTCATCACGCTGTAGCGCATGGCTTCATAGAGGCGATTCATTTCCGGGCTTGGCGCAACAAACAAGGGCTCCAGCGCCGCATTCACCCGGGCTTGGCTACTGGCCTGATACGCGTCGATCATTCCGGCTGTTCCGCGTCGAAAGGTTCTTCGGCCAACTCCCCGTCACGCTCCAGCAACACCTGCACCTTCTGCTCCGCCTGCGCCAACGCGCTCTGGCAGTCACGGGTCAGGCCGATGCCTTGCTCAAACGCCGTCAGCGAGTCCTCCAGCGACAACTCGCCGTTCTCCAGACGCTCGACCAGGGCTTGCAGGTCGGCGAGGGATTGTTCGAAATCGAGTGCAACTTTTTTGCGGGCCATGGCGGCTATTCCGGTAGACGGTAAACCGGCGCGACACTAGCAGACATGGGGATTCTGGGCAAATGAGCGGGGTGTCACTCGCCTGCTGTATTGACCTGATAACGCGTGCTGCGGCCGCCTCCTGGGAGGCGGACCAGGCAGTTTTTTTCCAGCAGGTCCGCCAGGTGTCGCGTCGCTGTCGCCTTGGAGACCTTTGCGACCGCCTGGTACTGCGCCGCGCCGATGCCGTGTTCGAAGCCCTTCTCACCACCGTCGAGCAGTCGATTGAGGACCTTGATCTGTTCAGCCGACAAAGGGCCGTCGCGGTGCTGCTGCCAGAACCGACTCTGTTCCAGCACCCGGTCAATCCGCGCCATGGCCTGCTGCACGCTGCGTAACAGGGTTTTAAGGAACCACTCCAGCCAGGCAGTGATATCCAGGGAGGCCTTCTGGCTGGATTCCAGCGCGCTGTAGTAGCCGGTGCGGTCTTCGAGGATGCTGGCTGACATGGCATAGAAACGGATGGCCTGGTGTTCACCCTGGGCCAGTGCCAAATCGGTGATAGCGCGTGTCAGGCGACCATTGCCGTCATCGAAGGGGTGCAGTGTGACAAACCAGAAGTGCGCGACACGACTTGCATTGGCTCATCTCCCCTCAAGGATCCAATATTGAGCGCTCGAGCGGCATAGCCCGCTTCCGGGGCCGGGAACAATAAGTGATGCCAGTTCAATGGGCGGGCGAGGGTAAACGGCTGGGTGAATTGTTGAGTGGCATCCATCATCAACTCGGCGAGGGCTTCGCTGCGGCGGCTTACCTGACCGTCTTCCATCGCTTCCAGGCCCATCCGCCTTGCCAGGGACGAGCGCACCGAGCCGACATTCAACTGTTCACCCTCAATCGTCGAGGACGTCAGGATATTTTGCAGCAGCGCATCCAGTTCATTCTGTGCGCTGACCGGCTGGCTGACGGAGCCGAGCATGCCCAGCAACTTGCCCTGGGCTTGTCCGCACTCGCGCAGCAACGCCGCGAGGCGACCGGGTTGCCAGTGGAAGTGAGGCCAGTCGGCGTGTTGCCAGATCCAGTGCGGATGAGCCATGGTGGAATGCCTGGGGTGCGTGAGCCGAATAAAGAGGTTATTCGGCTCATTTGGTGAGCCGATTGTGCTGCGGATTTGGCTCAGGGTCTAGGCTGGTGGTGGGTGTGTTCGTAAGCACGCCATAACGTCCACCTTCTAGGCCGAAATCTAATGACGGATGCGGGACTCTCCGATTTTTCAGGAACAGTCATCCATGATGCGTCCCGACGTCAAAGTCGAATAAGTGTGTCTCTATACCAAGCCCGTAGGTGACGTTCTGCTCAGATATATGTTGGATAAAGAAAAATTGTCAGTTGATCTCACTTCGAAAAAAGCTGGAGTAGCGAGTGATTAGCTTATCAAACTAAATATTTTAGTTGCGCTATGCAGAAATGGTTGTAAATGACCATTTACCAAGTACCTGTATTAAGCTAAAAGAAGAAAAATAGCCCTGTGTGGCTCTTGATTGCGATTGTGTTCAGGTGGATCAATTTTTTCATTACTGATGAGTTTTCAGGCGTCAGGTGGTCTTTAAATATCGCTAGCGCCTTGATGAGGTCCTCATTGGTGTTGATAGTCTCGTCTTCGTAGTCGTCAATTATTTTTCCCAGGGTGTTATTTATAGTTTCCACTGCGCCAGAGATCAGTAGTTTTTTATAATCTTCATCGGTGAGGTGAATGATTTCAAGCAGAGAGTCCGGGCAATCATTTATGTCCAATAACCTCATAGCCTCTAGCGTAAGTGGGACACAAATCATCTTCATTGTTTTAGTTCCTTATTGAAATGGGTTGCTTCATTGTATTCACTTTGTGTTCTGCCCATTTGCTTTCCTGAAGGAGATGTCTTGTTGTTGGGCACGACGCCTTCAAGGCTTAAGTATCGTCTCGATCCCGGCAATGATGGGTCGTAGATTCTAAAGTAGTTTCCATTGATGTCCTCTACAACTTCAACTCCATTGAGAGGGTTCTTGTATATTTTTTTGCCTTTGTCTGTTGTGGTTACAGTTGGATCGGTGCCGGCAAATTTTATAATGTTTTCATTCAGGTTAGCTGTTTTCCAATTCGCTGAGTACTTAGCTGATCGCTCAGCTCCTCCTGTTTTTGGTAATACAGCATCTCCTTCATCAGCTTTTACAGTTTTGGCCGGTTCATTAGCAGTTACCTCTGGCTTACAACCGTCTCCCCCGGGGCAGGTGTTTAAGCCTAACGGATCTACCCATCCTGTAGGGTTTGGAGCGTACTGGTAGGAGTTGATTCCCCCCGCCAACTTCACGGGGTCCGGTGTGAGGTAACGACCAATATCCGGATTGTAGTAGCGATGGCGGTTGTAGTGCAGACCGCTTTCTTTGTCGAAGTATTGGCCCTGGAAGCGCAGGGGGTTGTCGAGGTTGCCTACGTCGAGGCGGGCGATTTCGCCGTAGGCGCGGTAGTGGGCGGACCAGGCGATATCGCCCTCGGGGGTGGTGAGTTCCTGGGGTGTGCCGAGGTGGTCGAGGTGGTAGTGGTAGGGTTTTGTCTCTTTTGGGCCAAAACCTTCCAACAGGGCCAAGGGTCTGAAACTGTCGGGTTCATAGAGATAGCTGCGATGACGATCGGCATGATGCTCGGCAATCAGTGTGTCGCCTTGCCAGAAAAACTCCGTCGTTATGCCGTCCACGATTTTGCTGATGCGTCGCCCAAACGGGTCGTAGCGGTAGCTGGCGGTTTGGCCGTTAGGCTGGGCGATTTCGATCAGCCGGTGCTGGCTGTCATAACGGTATTCCGTGACGAGTTGCCGGCCCTTGCCACGCCGTTCCCGGATCAGGTTGCCGAAGGCGTCGTAGGTGTAGTGGCGGTCGCCCTGGATCATCAG
>NZ_JARVSS010000012.1:0-82633 GCF_030209095.1 Pseudomonas sp. lyk4-R2A-8 | reverse complement strand
CGGGGTCGATCTTCACGTCAAGGGTGCTGCTGGAGCCGGTGTTGGTGGTGTAGCCAACTTGCGGCACATCACCGTTGAAGTCTTTAACCGGCGTAAAGGCGTAAGCGCCATCAGCACCAATGGTGATCGAACCCACGCCCGCGATAACGGCCGTCTGGCCCGCAGTGTAAGTGGTGCCGTTGACATTAAACGTGGCAACGCTCAGCACGTTGTCTACATCGACGTCATTGGCAAGTACATTGCCGGTAGCAACGCCGTCTTCCCGTGCACTGCCGTTGTCCGCTTGCAGGACACTCGGATCGTCCACTGCGTCGACCTTGACCACCAGCGTGCTGCTCGATCCGGTATTGGTGGTGTAGCCAATCTGCGGCACGTCGCCGTTGAAGTCCTTGACCGGCGTGAACGTGTAAGCGCCATCAGCCGCGATGGTGATGGAGCCGACGCCAGCAATGACAGCCGTTTGACCGGCGATGAACGTCGCACCGCCGACGTTGAACGTAGCGACCGACAAGACGTTGTCGATATCGCTGTCGTTCGTCAGCACGTTGCCGGTGGCAACGCCATCTTCGGCAATGGTGCTGCTATCCGCCTGCAAAACACTTGGGTCATCCACTGCGTTAACGGTGGTGGTGGCTGCCTGCGGGTTGATTGCCAGGTTTTCGTAATTGCCGCCCGTCGCACTGGTGATGGTCGCGCTGACACTAAGGTCTTTGCCATCAGCCAGATTGGCTGGGGTATCGACGCTCACGGTGCCGGTGGTCTTGCCGGCTTCGATGGTGATGGTGGTGTTGTTGGACAGCGTGATGGTGACGTCGGTCTGCGCGGCGTTGTTCACGGTGGCGGTGTAGACGATTTTGCCACCTTCATCCACCGAAGCCGTCGCGGTGAGCGTAACGGTGGTGGTGTCGATGGTGTCATTGACCTGAGTGACGGCCGGCGTCGGGTCGGTGGTGATGATCAGGTTGCCGCCGCCGGAGGTGCCGGCGATGGTGGCCGAGATCGACGAGGCGTCCAGGTAAGGCGTGTCATTGCCGGCGAAGGTGACGTTCAGGGCGCCCGAGGTCTGGCCGGCCGCGACTACCACAGCGAGGCCATTGGACAGCGTGACGGTCAGGTCACTGGTGGGGGCCTGAGTGACGAACACGGTGTAAACCACTACGCCACCGGCTTCGGTGATGGTCGGCGTGGCGGTCAGGGTAATGGTGACGTTGCGCGGGTCGACGCCGTTGTTATCAGCGCCGGTCAGGGTGTTAGCCGCCGCATCTGCAGCATTTAAACCGTTGGTCGGATAACCGATGGTTGGGTCGACCACACCGGCCGTCGCTTCCAGCACGACAAAGCTATGGCCGCCGCCGACGGCGCCGTCTGCACCGGCTGCGGTCGGGCCTGCCGCAGTGGCTTCAAGATCTTGGGTCGGGTCGGCACCGGCGGCGATGGCTTGCTGCAGTTCGGCGACGGACGGTGCTGCTTGAGCGGTGGCGGCGCTGAGGTCGGTGGTCGAGTCAGGTGCATTGGCGCTCCACTGGGTGTCGCGGCCCAGGTCAATGACGCGGCCATCGGTCAGTTCCAGCGAAACGGCGCCCGCCGGGCCAGTGTCGACCAGCTCGCCGGCGAACAGACGATCACCTTCTACCAGCAGGCGGCGGATCCCTTCTGGGGATACTGCGAACACTTGACCGACAATGCTTTTGACGACCGCAACGCTGCTCATAAAAGACTCTCCGTGTATTGCCATTCAGGGGGTATCCACCCAGGAGACCGGCCCTGTCGCTGGTGCCGATTCAATAAGCTGGAGTACTTAATTTCTTCGAAAACTTACTGGCGTCAATTTTTTGATGGCGCGCCAGAAAAATTACTTTTCCGTCAAGGTATTGACCTATTGGGCGTCATCCTAAACAATCCGCCCGGTAATGTCACATTGATATTTAAGCGGCTTCGCGACTTTCTGTTTGCGCCCTCCGGCGCCCAATAAAAACGGGCATTTCGAGTTGCCACTCCCATGCAATATTTCAAGTTTGTTGCGGCTTTCAGGCAACCAATCCCCGGGGAAAAATCAGAATGCGTTTGCACTTATTCACAGCTGTGCCGTTTGTTCTCGCGGCAAGTTTCGTACAGGCTCAAACACTGCAAGAAGCCATGCAGAAGGCTGTGGATGTTCACCCGGAGATTCAGGCCGCCGTCAACGCACGTATCGCTGCCGACTATCAGGTCCGGGCAGCCCAGGGCGGTTACCTGCCTAAAATCGATTTGCTGGGCGGTTATGGCCGTGAAAGCTCCGACAACACGTCGACCCGCGCCGCCAGCAACAGCCATGACTGGAAAACCCTGAATCGCGGCGAGTCGAGCATTCGCCTCCAGCAAAACCTGTTCCAGGGTTTCGGGACGCAGAATGAAGTCGGGCGCCAGCAGGCCACCGCCAACTCTCGCGGTTATGCCCTGCTCAATACCACCGAGCGCACCGCGCTGACCGTTGCCCAGGTTTATCTGGATGTCCTGACTCGTCGCGAGATGGTGCAGTTGGCAGAAGACAACCTGAAGAGCCACGAGCGCATCTTCGACCAGATCAAATTGCGTACCAGCCGCGGGGTCGGCCGGATGGCCGATATGGACCAGGCCGAAGCCCGTCTGGCCCAGGCGCGCAATAACCTGCTGACCGAGCAGACCAACCTTGAAGACGCCAAAGCCAACTATGTAAGCGCCGTGGGCCAAGAGCCCGATGAACTGGAACGGCCGCAGGGCTTCGTCGCCCTGATGCCTGCCAGCCTCGATGAGGCACGCCGGCAGATGGTGGAAAGCAGCCCGGTGCTGCGCTCGGCCGAATCGGACATCGCTGCCGCTGAAAAGCAGTACGAATCCGCCAAGTCGACGTTCTATCCACGCTTCGACGCAGAGCTGCAGCGTTCGGCCAACAACAATGTCGGCGGCGAAGAAGGCCACGACAACGGTTACTCCGCGATGCTGCGCATGCAGTTCAACCTGTACTCGGGCGGCAGCAACAAGGCCGACCTGCAGTCCAAGGCCTCCCAGGCGTCCCAGGCGCTGGATATCCGCAACAATGCCTTGCGTGAGTTGAACCAGGAATTGAGCCTGGCGTGGAACGCCTACAACAACGCCACCTCGCAATTGCCGATCGCCCAGGAATACGTGGACCGCAGCACCCGCGTGCGCACGTCATACCAGCAGCAGTTCAGCCTGGGTGAGCGTACACTGCTCGACTTGCTCGACAGCGAGAACGAACTGTTCACCGCATCGCAGCGCCTGGCGCAGATCAAAAACCTGCAGTTGTACACGCAATACCGCATCAAAGCGGATATGGGCCAACTGCTGCGAAGCCAGGGCGTCGTTGCGCCGCTGGCATCGGTTGTGCAAAACGAAGTCAAAACGAAGGTGAACCTGCCAGGGATGAACTGATTCTTGACGGAGTTGAACCGTTCAACTGCATTAAGAGAGAGTCAGCTTGGATTCTGAAATAGGTGTGGCGCAACTCAACCATGACCCGCGCAGTCAGCATGACGACCCCTTGCTGGACGGGTTGCTGACGCTCTGTTCCCTGCATTACAAGCCCGCCAGCCGGGCGATGCTGACCACCGGCCTGCCACTGGCCGGACAGCGCCTGGGCCCGGATCTGCTGCCTCGCGCAGCGGCCCGGGCGGGTTTGCAGGGGCGTTTGCTGCAGCGCAAGCTTGAGCAGATCCCAACCATTGCACTGCCGGCGTTGCTGTTGTTGAAGGAAGGCCGCAGTGCAGTGCTGTTGGGCTGGGAAGGTGACACCGCGCGCTTGTTGCTCAGCGAAAGCGAAGGCGGCGAAGTCCAGGTCAGCCGTGAGGCACTGAGTCAAGATTACAGCGGTCGGGTTTTCTTCGCCCAGCCGCAACATAAATTTGACGTTACCAGCGGCACGCTGATCCCCCGCGCGCGCTCCTGGTTCAAAGACACGCTCAAACGCTCGCGTTGGTTATATGCCGACGCTATCGCCGCCAGCCTGGTGATCAACCTGATCGCCCTGGCCGCGCCATTATTCGTGATGAACGTGTACGACCGCGTGGTGCCGAACCAGGCCACCGCCACCCTATGGGTGCTGGCCATCGGTATCTGTGGCGCTTACCTGTTCGACCTGCTGCTTAAAAGCATGCGCAGCCTGTGCTTGGACCTTGCGGGCAAGAAAACCGACCTGATCATTTCTGCGACGCTGTTCGAGCGCATCGTGGGCATGGCGATGAAAATGCGCCCGGCGCGGGTCGGCAGCTATGCGCAGAACATCCATGAATTCCAGGGAATGCGCGATTTCCTGACTTCGCTGACCCTCACCAGCCTCATTGACCTGCCCTTCACGCTGATCATCCTTGGGGTGATCGCACTGCTGGGCGGCCATCTGGTGTGGATCCCCATTGTCGCTTTCCCGCTGGCGCTGGGTATCGGCCACTTTCTGCAAAAACCACTCACCGCGACCCTGGAACGCACCATGGCGCTGAGTGCAGAACGCCAGTCGAGCCTGATCGAAACCCTCGCCGGGCTGGATGCGGTGAAGGTCAACAACGCTGAAAGCGAACGCCAATACCAGTGGGAACAGACCATCGGCACCCTCAGCCGCCTGGAGCTGCGGGTCAAAGTGCTGTCCGGCCTGGCGATGAATATCACACTGCTGATCCAGCAAGTGGCCGGCGTGGCGATGATCATTTTCGGCGTGTATCAGATCATCGATGGCACCCTCAGCATGGGCGGCCTGGTGGCGTGCTACATGCTCAGCGGCCGTGCCCTCGGCCCGTTGGCGCAGCTCTCGGGCCTGCTGACGCGCTACCAGCAAGCCAAGGTGACGATGGTGTCGGTGGACCAGATGATGGAGCTGCCGCAGGAACGCAACTTCGAAGAGCGCCCCCTCAGCCGTAAAACGCTGCAAGGCGCGATGACGTTCCGTGAGGTCGACTTCACTTACCCGAACCAGCAGACGCTGGCGCTGCGCGGTATCAACCTGAGCGTAAAACCCGGTGAAAAAATCGGCATCATCGGCCGCAGCGGCTCGGGCAAAAGCTCCCTGGCCAAACTGCTGGTGGGTTTGTATCAACCTGACTCCGGCTCGCTGCTGGTGGATGGCGTGGATATTCGCCAGATCGATGTCAGCGAGTTGCGCCACAACATCGGCTACGTGGCCCAGGACATCCAATTGCTGGCCGGCACCTTGCGCGACAACCTGGTCTGCGGTGCACGCTATGTGGATGACGAGATGGTGCTGCAAGCGGCAGAGTTGGCCGGCGTGCATGAATTCGCCAGGCTTCACCCGCAAGGCTACGAGCTGCAGGTGGGCGAGCGCGGGCAAAACCTTTCAGGCGGTCAGCGCCAGAACGTCGCCCTGGCCCGTGCGTTGCTGTTGAACCCACCGATCCTGTTGCTGGACGAACCGACCAGCGCCATGGACAACACCGGTGAAGAGCGCCTGAAACAGCGCCTGCAGTCGGTGATCGAAAACAAGACGGTGATTCTGGTGACCCACCGTGCTTCGCTGCTGAGCCTGGTGGACCGCCTGCTGGTGATCGACCGTGGCCAGATACTCGCAGACGGCCCGAAAGCGGCCGTGATGGAAGCACTGAAGAAGGGGCAGATCAGTGTCGCTTAACTCCGGTTCGGGCCGCTTTAAACGCGGCATCTTCAATTACTTCAAAGGCACCGACTCCCTCGACGACCAGCCATTGCCCGAAGTGGAAAAGGCGCTGGTGGACGATGCACCGCGAATCGTACGCCTGACCATCTGGGGCGTGATCGGCTTCTTCGTGTTCCTGGTGTTGTGGGCGCACTTCGCGATTATCGACGAGGTAACCAAGGGCGAAGGCAAAGCGATCCCCTCCTCGCGCATCCAGAAAATCCAGAACCTGGAAGGCGGCATCGTCGCGCAGATCTATGTGCACGAAGGCCAGATTGTCGAAGCCGGCGCGCCGCTGGTGCGCCTGGACGACACGCGATTTGCCTCCAACGTCGGCGAAACCGAAGCCGACCGCGTGGCCATGGAACTGCGCGTCGAACGCCTGAGCGCGGAAGTCGACAACCGCCCGCTGAATATCTCCGATAACGCGCGCAAGACCGCGCCGAACCAGGCCTCGAACGAAGAGTCGCTGTACCTGAGCCGACGCCAGCAACTGGCGGACGAGATTGGCGGGTTGCAACAACAGTTGCTGCAACGTCAGCAGGAGTTGCGTGAATTCAGCTCCAAGCAGGAGCAGTACCGTAACAGCCTGGGCCTGTTGCGCCAGGAGATCGGCATGTCCGAACCGCTGGTGCAGCAAGGCGCGATATCGCCGGTAGAAGTACTGCGCCTCAAGCGCTCCGAGGTGGAAACCCGAGGCATGCTCGACGGCACAACCCTGGCGATCCCGCGCGCCCAGGCGGCGATCAACGAAGTGCAGCGCAAAATCGACGAAACCCGCGGCAAATTCCGCAGCGAAGCCCTGGCCCAATTGAACGAAGCCCGCACCAACCTGAGCAAGGCCCAGGCCACCTCAAAGGGCCTGGAAGACCGCGTCAGCCGCACCATGGTCACCTCCCCGGTGCGCGGTATCGTCAAGCAGATGCTGGTCAACACCGTCGGCGGCGTGATCCAGCCCGGCAGCGACATCGCCGAAGTGGTGCCGCTGGACGACACGCTGCTGGTGGAAGCGCGAATCCGTCCGCAAGACATCGCCTTCCTGCATCCTGGCCAGGAAGCCGTGATCAAATTCACCGCCTATGACTACACCATCTACGGCGGACTCAAAGGCAAACTCGAAACCATCGGCGCCGACACCGTGATGGACGAAGAAAAGAAGAACACCTTCTACGTCATCAAACTGCGCACCGACCGCAGCCACCTGGGCACCGATGAGAAGCCGCTTCTGATCATCCCGGGCATGGTGGCGTCGGTAGACATCATCACCGGCAAGAAAAGCATCCTGAGCTACCTGCTCAAGCCGATCATCAAATCGCGGGCAGAGGCATTGCACGAGCGCTGATATTTTCACGAGCAGTGAAGGGAAATGCAGGGAGATGTGCGAAAACTTGGGTTTTCGCAAAAATAGTCAGATTTCAGGGGTTTACAGAACCTCGGCAGTCGCTATAATCGTCGCCCTAACACGCCGGTATAGCTCAGTTGGTAGAGCAACTGACTTGTAATCAGTAGGTCCCGGGTTCGACTCCTGGTGCCGGCACCATACAAAACAAGGGCTTGCAGCGATGCAGGCCCTTGTTGTTTCTGCAATACGTACAATCACACGTACATTAGGCAACGGGCCGCATTCAACCCGCTATGCTTTCGACCATTTATCCACAGCCATTTCCCGACATGCGGTCAGGGACAGGAAAGTGACGACGATGCTCTCCGGAAAGATCAAAGTGACGTTTGAAGTTCCTGACGAGAGTGAAGCAGAAGACGGCGTTCGTCCTTTCATTTCGCTTGATACAATGGACCTTGTGGACGCGGCCATCGAGTCGGGTCTTCCAGACCACTCCCCTCTGGTCGGCCTCATACATGAAGCAGTGGAAGACCTGGACTTTCAGGAGTTGCTAGAAGCACACCTGTTGTCATGGGTGCCAGAGGACCGCCCAGCTGCGGCAGATGCCATCGCGGATTGGTTGGAATATCTGGCCAGGTTGATCCGTAAACAGAATGATCATTTGTCGCTGGACTTGAAGCCAAGACCGTCTCAGGGCCCTCGCTACTGAGCGACCACTGTCGCTCCTTCTCCTCCCACCTCACCCCGCCTTCCACACCGAACTAGCGTTCGGTGATCCCTCGTGCCTGTTCGTCAGCGCAACTCAAGGTTTACCGCACCCTCCATCTTTGTATAGCTAACTGCTTCACATGTAGACAATTGCTATACAAGCGGCTATTATCCGCTTCACGGGTCGGACACACGCCCGTGCGCTGCGCTTAACACCCGCGGCACCACTATCCCATTAGAGGAATGCACCATGAATCTTCAGACCAGCCGATTCACCACTCAATAAACGCGGGAGGTACACCCACGACTTCACAGGTTAAACAGGACTAAATCATGACTACACATAGCATGCCGTCTCTATCAGCTACCCCAGATAAAACCAAACCCGTCCCTATCAACATGAGGGTCGATTTTAAAAAACGAGACTTGATCGATGTGGCCGCAGCCATGTCGGGAAGCGATCGGACCAGCTTTATCCTGGACGCTGCTTGTAAAAAAGCAGAGGAAGTAATCCTGGATCAACGTCTGTTCATCCTTGCCGACAATGATTTCGACGCCTTTGAGCAAGCCTTACAGAACAATCCCGTAAGGAGTAACACATGGCTACAGAAATTGTTGAACAGGCCGACCCGCTGGAGCTAAGCCAGCCGGAGAAGCTTAATGAGCACCACAATGTCGACCAGTTCGACTGTGGCGAAGACTCGATAAATGAGTTTTTGAAGAAAAAGGCAATCAAGGCCCAGCTGGCCAAGACCGCTACCGTTCTTGTCACCTGCCTGAAAGGCTCCAACGTGGTCGTGGGTTATTACACGCTCTCGAACGGGACCATAATGCGGGCAGACGTTGTTCCCAGGAAGGCACAGCGCAACTCCCCAGACCAGCACCCCATTACCATTCTGGGCCGCATGGGAGTTTGTAAGACGCTCCAAGGCCAAGGCTTGTCGCTGGATCTCATTCAAGATGCCGTGTTGCGATCTCTCGCCGCATCTGAAGCGGTCGCGTCAACCGCACTCGTTGTGCACCCGCTGAATGAGCAGCTCGTGGGGCTCTACGAAAAGGCTGGGTTCCTTCGTAGTCCCCAGCTATCACCGATAGCGATGATGCTCCCTCTCGTCTGACTCTTCATTTTCAGACAGCACCCTGGCCGCAGGCATCTGCGGCCAGATACGCCACTGCGTTGATAGCGACCGCTACCAGTTCATGATCGCCAGCTCGCCTGTTTTTTCGGACACACCCTTCCGTGGGTTGGCCGTGCTATATCGGATATCCATCGCCTCCATGCGGAACCCTTCAAAAACCAGGCGGATATCCGGGTGATCATTGATGCTTACCATCACCTTGCCTTCGCAGGCGCGCATGAACTCCGCCATAAGTTCGTACTGATCAAAGCCAAACTCGACGCCGTAACCCTCTGTTTTCCAGTAGGGAGGGTCCATATAGTGAAAGGTGTGGGGCCGATCGTACTTTTGGGCGCACTTCAGCCACGGAAGGTTCTCGACGTACGTGCCTGACAGGCGCTGCCAGGCTTGCGACAGGTTTTCCTCGATCCGCAACAGATTGATAGGCCGGCCGGTGGTGGCAGTGCCGAATGTCTGCCCCGTGGCCTTGGCCCCAAACGCGTGGTGCTGGAGATAGAAGAACCTGGCTGCCTTCTGGATGTCCGTGAGTGTTTCCGGTACTGCCAATTTCTGCCACTCGAATATCTGCCGCGAGCTGAGCGCCCACTTGAACTGGCGCACGAACTCTTCCAGGTGGTGCTGCACGACTCGATAGAGATTCACCAAGTCGCCATTGAGGTCGTTAAGAACCTCAACTTTTGCCGGCTCCTCCCGCTTGAAATACTGCGCCGCTCCGCCGGCGAACACTTCGACGTAGCACTCGTGATCAGGGAACAGCGCCAACAGGCGTTTTGATAGCCGGCGCTTGCCGCCCATCCATGGAACGATTGGGTTTGTCATTTGCAATCCTTTGCAATGGGTTTTCGTGGTGGGTATTTATTTGCAGCTGATCGTCCATAGCTGATCAAGCCGCGTTGTATAGCATAACTTCAGTAAAAGCTTGATCGTGGGGCTCGTTTGGTTTCGAGTGATGGCCAATCGAAATCAATACCGTCCGTCCAATACTTATGCATTTGTGCATATTTTGGCTTGGTGCGATAGCTGTGTTTATGTACAGTGGTTTCGCGAACATTCTGTTTGCACATCAAGTGTTTGCTTGCCCACGCTATCGATAGCCACTGGAAGGCATTCTTAAGGGAACTAAACATCAAGGAGAAACACATGTCACCACCAGATATTACTCTGCCTCCCATTATCGTGACCCCTGATCCACCATTGCCCAATCCACCAGGGCCTCTGCCAGGGGGTGGGGTCATTGCTAAACCACTGCCATGGGACGGCAAGTTCGCTTCTGGCCCTGAAGTTTATGCATTTTTCAATCAGGAACGAATTACGAGCGATCGGTACACAATGTCTGTGATTGTAACCGTCGCTAGCGCTCAACGAAGTATGGAGCAATCCTATACGGCCTACTTGCCCCAATTGCCGGCTGATGTTGAAGCAGAGATCGCGGCAGGTGTAGGACCTAACCCTCTCTCCGAACTTGAGAAGGCCAACAAGGAGAAATCCGTTGTAGACGGCCTGATTGCGCAGAACACCGCAGAATTGGCTACCGCTAACGCAGCTGCTACCGCTTTTTTTGGTAGAAATGTGCTCGCGGTTGAGATGAAAAAAAGTGCGGTTTATTTTGCAAATATCTTTCAATCACCTAAAAACCCAAACAGGCCCCTTGATACTTATAAAAACTGGGAGGCGTCAGCTACGGCGGCGTATTCAGCAAAAATACTTGAGGAAAAAATACGAATTCTTACAGAAAAGTCCGCATTACTGACCCAGAATGTTGCTACGGCCCAGGCAGCAGAAGACGTACGTCTCGCGGCGGAGGCCGAAGCCAAGCGCATTGCCGATGAAGCGGCAGCCGCTGAAGCCGCCAGAATCGCCGCTGAGGTCGAAGCCAAGCGTGTTGCCGATGAAGCGGCTGCAGTTGAGGCAGCCAGGGTCGCTGCTGAGGCCGAGGCCAAGCGCATTGCCGATGAAGCGGCAGCCGCTGAAGCCGCCAGAATCGCCGCTGAGATTGAAGCAAAACGCGTGGCTGATGAGGCTGCCGCTGCTGAAGCGGCGAGAGTCGCGGCAGAGGCTGAAGCTAAGCGGATCGCGGATGAAGCGGCAGCAGCGGAGGCAGCCAGGATCGCCGCCGAAGCAGCTGAGCAAGCCCGCTTAGCTGCAGAGGCTATTCGCGTTGCCAATACGTTTCGTGCTCCAGGCCCAGCGTCAGCGGCTGCACCGTTTGTTATAACCTCGGCGGGAACCATAGCTGTCATTGAAGCGGCGGCAGTGACCTTGCAAACAGCTATCCGCTCTGCAATTGCCGCCTTGACCAGTTTGGCAGCTGGCACCGCCTCAGGTCTTCTGGTTGGGGTTTCTGCTTTAATCTATTCGCCCAAACTGGCTAATGGGGAGTTGCCTGAACGTTATACGTTTAGTACCCCTGTGTCGGATCTTACCCCTGAGCTAAGCCAAGATTTGCCAGCCATTGCCGCCGCCGGCGGTACCGTTGATTTGCCTGTTCGGCTTAGCTCGAAAACAGCTGCAGATGGGCAGTCAGAAGTCATTGTGGTAAAGACTGATGGTGTGACGATTCCTTCGAAAGTCAGGGTGGTGGCTGCTACTTATAACGCCGAACAGAACCTGTACAGTGTGACGACAGGAGACGCCCCACCAAGGACTTTGACTTGGACACCGATTGTCGACCCTGGTAACAGCTCGACCACCCTACCTGCCGAACAACCTGCTCCACCGGTCTACACTGGAGCTAGTGTAACGCCGGTTGAAGGAAGGATTGACACTTTCCCAGGGGTTGCAGACGCTGGTTTTGATGACTTCGTCACCGTGTTCCCGGCAGACTCGGGTCTGCCTCCAATCTATGTGATGTTCAGGGACCGGCGAGAGGATCCAGGCGTGGCGACAGGTGTTGGCCAACCTGTGTCGGGGACTTGGTTAGGCGCTGCATCACAAGGTGAGGGTGCACCCATCCCGTCGCAGATTGCCGATCAACTTAGAGGGAAGGAATTTAAGAACTTCAGAGAGTTTCGAGAAACCTTCTGGAAAGCCGTAGCTAGTGACCCAGAACTTGCGAAACAATTTATTTTGACAAACAGAGACCGCATGATCACTGGTAAAGCTGCAAAGTCCAGAAAAGCTGATGCTGTGGGTAAACGATCATCTTTTGAACTTCATCATATTGACGAAGTTGCGAAAGGCGGAGATATTTACAATATCGAAAACATTCGTGTTTTGACACCTAAGCGTCACATAGATATCCATAAGGAAGTACAATAATGGAACTTAAAAGCAGTATTTCAGAATATACAGAAGCTGAGTTTTTGGAGTTCATGAAGGAGATATTTAAAGAAAATACCGCCAAGACCGATGATCAGCTAGATATACTTTTGGAGCATTTCGAAAGAATCACCGAACATCCTGAAAGCACAGACCTTATTTATTATGCAGCGACGGACGCAGAAAGCACGCCCGAGGCAATAACTAATAAGGTTAAAGAATGGCGGGCCGCCAATGGCAAGCCAGGCTTCAAAACAGCTTAATCAAAGCTAACCAAGCCTAGTCGCCAAAAAAAGGCGACTGGGCTTTTCGCTATTTGCAAACCTTTGACATTTTATTTGCCGCACCGTCAGCCACGAGTGTATAAGCGCAAAACCGTTACTTTACGTCGAGGCGCTGTGATCGATACCAGTCGTTTTTTTTGACTCAAGAGCAACGCGATGGTTTTGGGCGTTACGTCGAGTCCCCCAGAAGGGATGAGCTAGAGCGCTATTTTCACCTGAGCGATGACGACTACAAAGTCCTCGTGCCACTGCGTGGCGAATACAACCGTCTCGGTTACGCCGTACAACTGACCAGCCTTCGTTATCTCGGGGCCTTCCCCGATGACTTTTCAGCCATTCCACAGGAGGTACTGCAAATACTCAGTAAACAGTTGGGTGTTAATGATTTGACTTGCGTCCTGCTCTACGCCGAAACACCTCAACGTCCCGCCATGCCGTCGAGATTCAGGACCGCTACGGTCATCGAGTACTTTCTGACGTAAGTGTCGGCTTTCGGTTAACCCGCTGGCTATATGCACTCTGCTAAACAGGGACGGTTCGTCCGGGCGAGTTGTTTAACCGAGCAACAAACTGTTTGCTGACACATAAAGTCCTGTTGCCAGGTGTCACCGTTGGAACGATTTATTACCCAACTGCGCAACCGGGTGGAAGAGCGTCTCTGGCTTACCTTGGGACGTAGCATAACCTCTGACAGATGCAGCAACTTCAAGCGTTGTTGGTCGTGGCTGAAGACACTCGCGCCTCGCGCCTAGATGAATTACGCTCCGGCCCCGTGATGGTCAGCGGCCCCTCTCTAGTCAGAGCGCTGCGGCGGCTGGATGATGTGCGCGGGCTGGGTATCACCTTACCGCCTGCTGCAGATCCGGCAGCATTTCCTTGCAAGTGTTTTTTGTGATGGGTGCGCATTTCAGTCAACTATACGATGTAGTCTTCAGAAGCATTTGACATGTAACTCTCCTTGGCAAAGCGCAGCACAGGTGTACTGCTGGATGATCCGTCAGTCCGCCGCCCTTCTGCGGTACAGCTAAATGTAATCCAAATACTAGATTTCGCCAGCAGCGCGATTTTTTCGGTGGCTGGATCTACCCCGCGCTCTTTCTCAATCTCGAGCTCTTTTAGGTTCAGCTTTGCCCAGTATTGGGCAGTTGCTGATACGCACCCTCTGTGGGCTCGTCTGGCTGATGGCTGTCACCATCAGTGGGCATGGCATGGGCTTTTTCCTTGGCCTGGCGTTGCATTTCTGCCTGATGCTGAATCTGACGCCAGCGCGAGATCTGCCGGTCGACTGCCTGGTCATAGTCCAGGGCTGACATTTTGTTTTGCGGGAAGTCTTGAACGGCATCCCACGCAGCCTGATCTAACCGCAGGACAATCTCATCATCATTATTAACTACAATAAAGTACAAATTGACGGTACTACAGCCTCGGTAATGAATATCGAGCCTTTGATTGACAAGCTAACTTCATTTGGATGCAACGTATTCAGTGTGGATGGACATAATACAAAAGAGATCATTGACACTATAACTTCCATCAAGCAAAAAAATACTGAAGGTCCTTCTGTGCTGATCGCTCATACGATTAAAGGGCACGGCATCAGCTTTTGCGCAAAAGATCTCAGCTGGCACTATAGAGTTCCGACCAAATTGGAATTGGATTTTGTAAAACAAGAATTGGATTTTCACTGAACATTATAAATTTAGGAGACGCACAGATGAGGGATTTGAGAGATATCATCAATAACTATATTATTTTAAACGCCGAAATCGCGGATATTTACGTTGTGGCCGTAGACTCGGCTATCTCTTCAAATCTTCACGTGTTCAAGAGCCGACTGGGGCATCGTTTTATCGACGTAGGAGTGGCTGAACAAAACGCCTTCGATGTCGCTTCTGGACTTGCCCGAGAAGGGGCAACGGTATTTGTGTTTGGAATTTCTACCTTTTTATTGTACCGAGCGTATGAACAGTTTCGCTCAATAATTTGCGAAAACAAGCTCAAGGTTATATTTGTTGGCCTTTGGTGTGGCCTCTATTACTCCGACCAAGGATATACACACTTACAAATAGACGACATTAACGTCACCCGATCACTACCGAACCTAAACATATATTCGCCTTACAGCGCTCCCAGTGCGGAGTGCTGCCTTGAAGATGCGCTTGAGTATATGGGCCCGTCATATTTAAGAATTGAGAATCCGCTCCCCGATGGCGATTATCTCGACGACTATATGGCCTTTGACCATTCCACACTCAACGGCTCCAAGGCGCTAGCGATACTCGCGACAGGCCAGTCGGTGAAACGAAGTTTATTAGCCTCAAAAAATATTAATTCGACTCTAAAACTTGATATCCCAGTATATCCATTGAGCAACTTGGACGTTAAGCGCTTGCAGTCACAAACTCAAGCGTATTTGGGCAGTTACCAACACCTGCTGATCGTAGAAGAGCACTTGGCTTTCTGCGGAGTAGGGGCCTATATAGGTTTTCTGTCAGCCGCGAGACAGTCCGGCAGCCGAATACATTGCTTGGGGGTTGGTGATCCGATTGTCCGAAACCAAACCTATGACCGGGCTTTAGAATTTCACACACTTAATACACCTGGCATTATAAAAAAATGTTTTGAGATATTGGAGGTTTAACCGATGAAAATTTATATTAACGAAGGTAGTTTCGGATTTGATATGTCGCCGTTGGAAAAAATAGACCTGATCTCCAATTCGGAATTTTCTGGAATTGGTTTTTGGTTCGAAAAGCTTGATCTTTGGTTTCATCAGGCAAATGCAGACCCTCAGGAGTTCAAATCTCTATTGCAGACAAAAAATGTCGACGTAATTGAGATTAACTTCTTAAGATGTCTTTTTACTCATGACTATGAGAATCCTAAATTGCAACATGAAATTTCGAGAGGTATTTATTATGCGAAGCTATTCGGGGCGCCCTTTCTCACAGCTGCGACATTTGGAGAAGATCTTCAACCGTCTCTTTACCGAGAGAACATCAGTAAGTTAGCAGAAAAGCTAGAGCAAGAGGGGCTTTCCCTAGCAATCGAATTCCTACCTTGGACGGAGATCCCCTCAATCACAAAGTTACAGGAGTTAATTGCCGTTGTTGACAGAGATAATGTAGGCATCCTTTTAGATACCTATCATTTCTTTATGGGGGACCCGGACTTGGACGCGCTTAAGAGGATACCACCGGAAAAAATCTTTCTAATCCATGGCAATGACCTACTTAGAGATACCGATCTTTTTTCGAAGCTATCATTGATCGAAATAACCCGCGGCTATCGAGTAGCACCTGGACTGGGCGACTTTCCTCTTAATCAGTTTTTTAAAACTCTTCGGGAAATGGGTGTAAACGCTCCAGTCAGTCTGGAGGTATTGAACAAGGACTCAACATCACAGTACCACATTGAATCCGTGCTTAATTCTTATACTTCAACATTGCACCAGATAGGAGCGTAAGTCATGCATTCAGAACACTTTACCGCAGTGGTAACGGGTGCGGGAGGTACAATTGGCACATGCATATCCTCTCATTTGGCAGGTCTGGGTTATAATTTAGTAATCATTGATACTCACAAAAACAATCTGGATGCTCTTCAATCGAAGATTCAAAGAGAATACCCTGAAAGTCAAGTCCTTGCACTAACCGTTAACATCACTTCACCCCAAGAAGTGATACAAGCGTCACGGGTGGTCCAAAATAGATTTTATGGTATTGACGTACTGATCAATAACGCGGGTATTTCTCCAAAGCTATCCAATGGCATGCGAATACCGGCCCTGAGTATCGATGATGACGAGTGGGACCTCGTAATGGAAACCAATTTAAAAAGTGTTTTTTTGATGTGTAAATATTTCTTCGATGTGCTCAAACGCGATAAAGGTAAAATTGTAAATATTGCCTCCATGATGGGGGTCACTGGCTCTGGCGTTGACACTAACCAAATATTTCCCTATAGCGTATCAGCAGCACACTACAGTGCATCAAAAGCTGGCGTGATAAATTTGACAAAATCATTGGCGCGAGAATTCAGCGAATCGAATGTCCCGGTCTACGCTATTGCTCCCGGTGCGGTTTCTGGTGGGATGGGAAAATTCGACGAAAGCTTCATCAAAAACCTGAAGGAGCAAATACCCAGTCATCAGCTTGGCACCCCTGAAGAATTGTGAACACTCTCAATTTTTTGCTTACCTCCGGCATGAGCTTGACCGGGCAGACCTTGCACGTTAATCATGGATGGTTCATGGGAGGGTAGTCATGTCAGCGCAAAAAATTTACTCGGGAAAATACATCGAAATCTCTCACTGTCGAGACTGTGAAATTCTTGGCTATATGATAATTTCGTTTAAACGGACCGTATCTAAACTCGGGGAGCTCAGCTCGGCTGAAGGTACAGAATTGATGAATGGTTTAGCGTTTGCGGAACGGGCCTTACAAAGTGCTTTCTCTCCTGAAAAGATATATATAATGCGTATTTCTGAGCTAAATCCTGAACTGCATTTTCATGTTTTTCCAAGATACGCGTCTGTGACCAAATTATATTTGGTGGAACACAATGAACCTACTATTGATGGTCCTTCTTTTTTCAGCTGGGCTCGGAAGCGGTTTAGCCGTTCAGTGAACGAGCCTAGCCAAGAGATGTTGGATGCTCAGTCAATACTCACGGAAACCCTTGGCGCTTACTTTTCACGGCCTTTGTAATCATATGCAATCACCCTAAAGCGGGGAATTATTGGAGCGATATGAGCCTTGCTACCTCATAAAATACGGGCTGTATTAGGATAATCGTAGAGGTATATTTTTTTTTTTTGAAAAAGCCATAATTTTTTGCAAAACAGACAGTTATTTTTCTATTCGACTCCTGGTGCCGCACCATACAAAACGAAGCCTCTGCAGAAATGCAGGGGCTTTGTTGTTTCTGGGATATTCATTCTCAATCGCCCCTTCTCCCTTTACCTTCCTGCCTGTTGACCCACCTCTTTTCGCGCCAAAACTCCAGATTTCATCCTTTATGCTAAATTATGTACTGGCAATAATTATGGCGTATTCATAAAAAGGGATAATTGCATGAGCAGCATTTTTCAGCGCCCTGAATTGGCTGAATCAATGGCAAACCAGCTTCTCAATCCTGGCGTATTAGATGAAGGTCTGCGCTCGGGTCTTTTTCTGTCTGGCCTGCGCCGTACGGGTAAAACGACCTTCCTGCGTAACGACCTCATCCCAGCCCTGGAGGCAGCAGGCGCATTGGTGATTTATGTCGACCTCTGGAGCGACACGCTGGCCAAACCGGCAACGCTGGTGCACAACGCCATCCACAAGACCCTGAAAGAACTGCAAACTCCGGGCTCATCAATCCTGCAGACGCTCAAGCGAGTCAGCAATGTCGATCTGGGCGCAGCAGGATTCAAGTTCGATTTCAAACTCGACAGCATCGGCGACGCCGACGGCCCTACATTGGCGCAAGCACTCACAGAGGTCGTCGACCAGGCAAAGGCCGATCTCGTGCTCATCATCGACGAGGCGCAACATGCCATTTCCTCCGAGGATGGCATCCGACTGCTACTGGCCCTCAAGGCTGCTCGTGATGCAATCAACCCACGCCCGAATACGCCGGGCTACTTCCTCTTTATCGGCACAGGCTCCCACAGGGCTCAGGTAAGCGAGCTGAACGCCAAACGCAACCAAGCGTTCTCCGGCGCGACATCGGCCGCGTATCCGCTGCTAAAGGGTGATTACGTTGAATTCCTGCTCAACCGACTGGCAATGACGGTGAAAAAGGAAAAGCTCCCCTCCCTTGAAGCCGCCGTCGAAGCCTTCAATACCCTGGGCAATCGACCTGAGGAAATGCTCAAGGCATTGCGTCAACTACTCCAGCAGGACGGTGACCCTGATCTTTTCCTCCCCGTGATTGCCAGTACCTTACGCTCGGCAGCGGCAAGCATTGAGCTTGAAAAAGTCGAACAGCTGGGCAGCCTGGCTCAGGCGATTTTCAACAAAATCGCAGCTGCCGAAGGCGATGCTCGAGGGATTTTCTCTACCGATGCAGCTGCAGAATACTCAAAGACGGTAGGTCGCGAAGTGCGGGTTGAAGAGATTCAACCGGTGGTGATTGCACTCGTGGCGGAGAACATCATCATGCGGCGAGGGCATGGAATTTATGCGATTACGGATCAGTTTGTTCAGGAGATTTGGCTGGAGGAGCGGGCGTTGATTGAGGGGAGTTAGCAGCGACTGGACAAAGCGCTTTGCCCGCTCCCAGCAGTTTTCGGTATAACCAACATCCCCCCGCGTTGCGAACGGACTCCCATGAATGCTCTAAAACTCATCGCTCTCCTGGTGATTTTCCCGCTGCTGTTGACTGCCCTGGGTAACTGGGAGCGTCAACGCGCTGAGGAAACGACCAAGGCAATGGCCGATTACCGCAGCAATGTGAGCATCGCCAGGCAGCAGCTGCGAACGCTCGCGGCCAAAAACCCTACGGCGAGTATCGACCTGGCCACTGGCAAGATCAGCGTGGAGTTGGCTCTCTCGCGGCTGGACAAGGTCGAAGCCGAGTTGCCCACTGCAGAGCATGTGAACCGTGCCATGCGCGTGTTGGCGCCTTGGGTGATGGGCTTCGGTTTGCTCGCGGCGGCGATCGGCCTGGCGGCGTTGGCCGGGACGCACTGGGCGGGGCGGCGGGCGTTGCAGTCGCGAGAAACGTTATTACGCGTGTTCTCCCAAGGCAGTCGGTTGTTGCCCTATGGGCTGGTGAGCCATGCGGTAGCGATGGCGGCGACGGTCGCGCTGGCCTTGTGTTACGAGGGCCTGGGGATGTGGCATGTCGGCCGGCTGGGCAGTGGCGAGGTGAAGCTGATGGCGGTGCTGGGGGTGATTGCGGCGTTCTGCCTGTATTCGATCTGGTTGTTGCTCAAGCAACTACGCCACATGCTGGGCATGTTCACGCCCGCGCCCATGGAGATATTCGCGCGCGAGGTGATGCCTGAGCAGGCTCCGGGCTTGTGGCGCCAGGTGAATGAATTGGCCGTCAAACTCGGTGCATTGCCGCCGGATCACATTGTGGCGAGCCTGGCCCAGGGCTTTTACGTGACGTCCAGTGACGCCACATTGCTGCCGACGCACACCTCGGTGCGCGGGCGTACGCTGCATGTGCCGTTGCCGTATCTGGGGCTGTTGAATCCGGCGGAAATCAGTGCGGTGATCGGCCATGAACTGGCGCACTTCGCGGGGCAGGATACGGAATACAGCCTGCGCTTTCTGCCGATCTACGATGGGGTCAATCGCAGCCTGGAGGCACTGCACGACACCCTGCTGGCCAGCGATCTGATCCAGGGCTGGCTGATGCGTCCGTCGTTCCTGTTCGGGGTATTTTTCATACAGCGCTTCGACCACGCGGTAAACCACTGGAGCCGCGAACGCGAATTGCTGGCCGATGCCGCCGGCGCCCGGCTGGCAGGCAATGCGGCGGCCTCGGCGTTGTTGCGGGTGTCGGTGTTGCAACCGCACATTGAAGACGCGTTGATCAGCCAATGCGAGACGGCCTCGGCAATGGACCTGACCGACGCTGTGCTGGTCGCGTTGCGCGCGCAAGGGTTGCAACTGCCACCCGAGGCGCTGGACATTCAACAGCCGCACCCGACCGATTCCCACCCGTGCAACGGCGAACGCCTGCAGGCTCTGAACGTTTCGCTGGAAGAGGCCAAACGCAACGCCACCCGCGCGGTGGATGTCGAAGCGGCGAAGGCGCAGCTCGCGGCTTTCTTCAGCTCGGCAGCGGCCCTCAGCGAACAGCTGTCCGAGGACTTGATCAAGGCCGTGACCGCCGAAGACGAGGCACAAACTGAACTGCTGAAAACATTGGCCGCTTCCGCTCAAGGTGAGCACGCCCTGCATGAGGGCGGCCGGCGGCGCGCGCTGGTCACAGCGGTATTGGCGGTGCCGTTTGCGGTGCTTGGGCTGGTGATCATGAGCCTGCCATGGCTCGCCCCGGCGCGCGTGAAAGGCACGCCGCTGTCGACCTTCGGTGCCGGCGCGGCCATCGCCAGCATCGCGTTGATGTTTGTGTGGCTGGGCGTGCGTCGTTACAAGCGTGCTCCGCAGATCGCGCTGCGCCTCACGCCGGAGCATTTTGTATTTGCCAACCTGACGCAGCCGCTGCCGATCGAGCATATCGCTAATGTCTCGCTGCAACCGATCCAGGGCATCTGGCTAACGCTTGAACTCACGGACGAAGCACCGCTGCCCGAGCTGCGCAAAACGGCGTTTGGCGTGCCGGGTGTGCGGCTCAACAAGAAGAAGCGCCTGGTGGTGCTGCAGATGGCGCAGTTGTGCATCGATAACCGAAAGATCGAGCCTTACGAAGGGCTGACGCTGATCACCGACTACGTGAACGCCTCGCTGGCGCGCAGTATTTTGCAAAGCCGTCAGGACTGATCGGCACGCATAAAAAAACCCCGAACCAGTCGGGGTTTTTTATGGCCTGAAGTCAGGCGCAACGCGCGATCAATCAGAACACGTTGATCGGGTAGTCGGCGAACAGACGCAGTTCGTTACCACCTACGTTGTAGTTGCTGGCGTTGTTGGAGACGCGCAGCCAGGACGCACGAGCGCGCAGGCTCAGGTCTTTGGCTGGGCCGCTCTGAACGACGTATTTGAACTGGTTGAAGATTTCACGCTCGGTGCCATCGCCACGGTTGGTACCGTCGTCGATGTTGGTACCGCGCACGTAGGCCACGTTGTAGGTCAGGCCAGGCACGCCGAAGGTGGTGAAGTCCAGGCCGTAGCCGACCTGCCAGGAACGTTCGTCCTTGCCGTTGAAGTCGGACCAGTAGGAGTTGGCCAGCAGGATGGTGTTGCCGCCGTCGCCGATGCCGGTGTCCGGAGTGTTATCGCGGTAGCCGCCATACAGGTAGCCGGTATCGCCAGTGCTGCGCTGATGGGCCACGGTGAAACTGTGCGGGCCGACAGCCCAGGTAGCGCCCAGGCTCCAGATTTTGTTATCACGGGCATCGGCATCGCCGCGCTGTTCGGCGAAGCTCTTGTCCAGTTTGGTTTTGTAGCCGTTGAAGTCAAAGGTCAGCGACTGTTTTTCTGGCAGGGCCAGCACGTAGTTGACGTTGACGTATTGCTTCTTCAGCACGTCTTCCATATCGGACGCGTACAAAGCGGCGGACAGGCTTTCGGTGAATTTATAGCTACCACCGAGGTAGTTGATGCTCTTGAGGTTACCGCTGTCGGTGCCTTCAGCACTCTTGCGCGCTTCCTTGGTGAAGTGACCGGCGTCCAGTTGCAGGCCTTCGATCTCTTTGGAAACGATCGAGGTGCCGGTGTAGGTTTCGGACAACAGACGGGAGTTGTCGTAGGCCAGAACCGGTACGTTAGGGAACTGATCACCGTACTTGAGCACGGTGTTGGATACCCGGAACTTCACGGCGGCGCCGCCTTTGGCCAGGTCGTCGGCGGCTGAGCCACTGTCACCCTGCTTGAAAAAGTCAATACCGCCAGCGCCGCTGCGGCCTTTACCACCGTCCAAGCGAATAGCGTACTGACCGATCACGTCCACACCGACACCGACGGTGCCCTGGGTGAAGCCGGATTCGAATTTGCCGATGAAGCCCTGGCCCCACTCGGCTTTGTCTTGCTTGCCGTTTTTGTAGTCACGGCTGATGTAGGCGTTACGTGCAGCGATATTCAGGTGGCTGTCTTCGACAAAACCCTTGGATTGGTCCTGGTCGTTGGCCATTGCTGTCGATGCGCTCAAAATCCCCAGAGCGATCAGACTCATCCGTTGCTTCAACATATTCTTGTATTCCTTATTACGGGTTGAGTACGCGCTGCAACACCAGGCTCCATGTCACTTTTCTGGTGTCGACTTTCCAAAAAAAGAAGGCCCGCGGATGTGTGAACATCGCGCGAGCCTTTTTTTATTGGAAGAGTCATGGCGGTTAGCCACAGGCGTTGGGCGCAATCCTAGTCGCGCGCTGAATGATGTGTCAATTTCGTGAATCGTCTGTATTTAGGCGAAATAATTCTAAGCAGCCGCTGATGGCGTGTTTAAAAACGACACTTAGTTGCGCATCAGTTCGCACAACGCGTGCACTTCATCCTCACTGAACAACCCCTGCGGGTAGCGTTCACTCAATACACTGCGCGGGTCGGGCTGCCCGACGTGCCGCGTGCTGTTTTCCTTCAACCAGAGCGCCAGTGCATGGATGGCGTCACCGTCGACCCGCGAGGGGTGAAGCGGGCGTCCGTACATAGGATTGATTTCGGCGTTCATTTCAGCGCTCTCTCCGACTGCGTGAGCGGCTAACTTACTCAAGGTTTATGACAGAACTGCGCAGTCATCACCTTGGGCCACTGCTATGGCAACACCGATACAAGAGCTATGCCAAGACGCTCTGTTCACCGGTGCCCGCGCATAAAAAAGCCCGCAACCTTGCGGGGCCGCGGGCTTGCCTTGCACGCTGAAAACGCGTAGCGACAGGCCGTCGTCAGTGCGCTGTTACAACTGCACTCAACTTTTGTGCGCAGCGGGCTGCTGTTGGGTCAGGCAGTGGATGTTGCCGCCACCCAGTAACAGTTCACGGCCGGGCACCATCACCACTTCATGCTGCGGGAACAGGTTCTGCAAAATATTCCTGGCGTCGTGGTCGAGCGGGTCGTCGAAGCTCGGCGCAATGATGCCGCCGTTGACGATCAGGAAGTTAACGTAGGAACCCGCCAGCCGCACGGTCGGATTGCGCTCCTGGGAGCCATCCACCGGGTCGACACCGGCGCACTCTGCTTCGGTGGCGTACAACGGCCCCGGAATCGGCATCTTATGTACTGTGAACGAGCGGCCCTGGGCGTCCGTGCTGTTTTGCAGCACATCCATGGCCGCGTGGCAGCGTGCATAGTTGGGGTCCTGCGGGTCATCGGTCCAGGCCAACAGCACTTCGCCGGGCCGCACGTAGCAGCAGAAGTTATCCACATGGCCGTCGGTTTCATCGTTAAACAAACCGTCCGGCAGCCAGATGATCTTATCCACAGCCAGGTTGGCGCTCAGCACCGCTTCGATCTGCGCGCGGTCGAGGTGCGGGTTGCGATTGCGATTAAGCAGGCATTCCTCTGTGGTGATCAGGGTGCCTTCGCCATCGACGTGGATCGAGCCGCCCTCCAGCACAAAACCTTCGGTACGGTAGCGGGGCGCGCGCTCGATCTCCAGGATCTTGCCGCCTACCTGCGCATCACGGTTCCACGGCGCGTACAGGCCACCGTCGAAACCGCCCCAGGCATTGAAGTCCCAGTTCACCCCGCGCACTTCGCCACTGTTGTTGATCACGAAGGTCGGGCCGGTATCGCGCACCCAGGCGTCATCGCTGGACATTTCCACCACGCGAATGTTTGGCACATCCAGGCGCGACCGGGCGTTTTCGTACTGGCCGGCGGATACACACACGGTCACCGGTTCAAACCGCGCAATGGCTTTGGCCACGGCCACATGAGCGGCCTGCGCCGGCTTGCCGCCCAGGCGCCAGTTGTCCGGGCGCTCGGGCCAGATCATCCAGGTCTGGGTCTGCGGCGCCCATTCGGCGGGCATGTGAAAGCCATCGGCGCGAGGGGTGCTGTGCAAAGTGGTCATGGCGATCAGTGCTCCGAAGGGTGTGGGCCAACTTTATAACGGATAAAAATCGACTTTAAAAGCAGATCAGGGGCAGAAATAAGAACCTGCTCGATTTATCCTCGATAAGAATCGACTATTTACAACTGTTCATCGAGCACCCTCGACAGCATATCGACGAAGAAATCCACACTATGCCGAGAGGTGACCATCGGTGGTTTGATCTTGAGGATGTTCAGAAAGTCGCCGGTAGGCTGCATGAAAATGCCCAACTCACGTAAACGGTCACACAGCAATTTGGTTTCCTCGGTCGCCGGTTCCAGGGTTTGCCGGTCGCGCACTAACTCCAGGCCCAGATAGAAACCGGAACCGTGCACGGCCCCGACCAACGGGTGACGCTCGATCAGGGCTTCCAGACGAGCTTTGAAATGTCCGCCCACGACTTGGGCGTTTTCCCACAGTTTTTCTTCTTCCATCACATCCAGCACCGCCATGCCGATCCGGCAGCTGACGGGGCTGCCGCCTGAGGATGAGAAGAAATAACCTTCGGCCTCCAGCGCTTCAGCGATTTCGCGGCGGGTAATCACCGCACCCAGTGGCTGGCCGTTGCCCATGCCTTTGGCCATGGTGATGATATCGGGCACTACGCCCTGCTCTTCAAAGCCCCAGAAGAAACGCCCCATGCGGCCATAACCGACTTGCACTTCATCGGCGATGCACACGCCGCCCCGGGCGCGCACCAGGCCATACACTTGCTGCAAGTAACCCGGCGGCAGCGAGATGCCACCGGCATTGCCATATACCGGCTCGCAGATGAACCCTGCCAACTGGCGTTTGCTGGCGGCGATTTTCGCCAGGTTATGTTCCACGCTTCTTACGTAGTCCGGCGCACTGTCCTGCCCGCGGAACTCACCGCGATAGGTATTGGGCGCGGTCACCGGGTGCACCCAGTCCGGGCGGCTGCTCAAGGCCTGAGGGTTGTCGGCAATCGAGGTGGACACCGCGTCCGCCGCCACCGACCAGCCGTGATAGGCCTCCAGCACACTGAGCATGTCGCGCCCGCCGCTGAAGGCCCAGGCCAGGCGGATAGCCAGGTCGTTGGCCTCGGTGCCGCTGTTGACCAGAAACACACGGTCCATGCCCTCCGGCGCCAGGGCCAGCAAGCGTTCGGAAAACTCCGTGACCGCCGCGTAGTGAAAGCGCGAGTTGGTGTTGAGCAACGACCATTGCCGCGCCGCTACCGCGGCCATGCGTGGATGCCCATGGCCCAGCACCGCCACGTTGTTGAGCATGTCCAGGTAGGAACGCCCGTGCATGTCGATCAGGTGGTTGCGCCAGCCGCGCTCGATGCGCGGCGGGTCGGTGTAATAGTGCTTCTGCGAGCGGGCGAAACTGGCGTCCCGGCGGGCCAGCAGGGTCTGGGCGTCCAGTTCAGGCTCGGCGTCGCAGGCCAGCCCCAGCACAGCGCCGGGCGACGGGCACAGGGTTTGCCAAGCCTGCGCGCGCGAGGGGGTGCAAAACAGCGGCGGTTCGAGGTCGGCAAGGCACAATTGCACGATCAGCGGCGCCACCACCTCACCCAACCGTTGCCCCTCGACCAACAATGCACCGGACTTGAGCGAGGTGCTCACACCCCACACATGCACGCTCAACTCGACGCCCTGCAGGCGCACCCGCCCGTCGGCCTCGTGGTGCAGCGTACCGGCAAAGGGCGCTTCCACCCCTGTGCCATGCGGCACGTGCAGCTCCACGTGCAGAGCAAAGGTATCCGCCTCGGTGGCAGTGTCAGGACGGGTACGCGACAACCGATATTGCCCATATCGGCTGGCCGCCAACCCATGCAGCGTGGCCGCTTCGTCCAGCAACCTGCGATCGACGCCGGGCGTCTCCCAATTGCCGGCCTCGAAGTGTGGGCTGAGCACGCCCAGGTCGATCAACGCGAATTCGCGGCCGACCAGCTCCGGTAACAGCGGGGCGAAGTCCTGGCTGGCGATCGGTGTCGGCGTTTCGCCAACGCTGCCCAAAATCGCCGCTTCCATCAGCTCGAACGGCACCGAGGTGGCAACGTGGAAGATTTCCCACTCGTGTTCGGCATTTTTCAGCAAGTAGCTGTTATCCGGGTCCAAATGTTGCTGCTGCTCACTGCTCAGTACCAATACCGCCGCCCGTGCGACGATCAACGGCCACAGCGCCTGCAACTCCTCGCGTTGCAAAGGGGTCACGGCATGGCAGGCCTGAATCGCCGGCAAAATCGCAAAGGGGTCGCCCTCGGCGTGGTGCAGCAAGGCCGCGCAGGTCACCGACAGGTCAGCGATGCGCCAAGTGTGAACCAGGTCGCCAAAGTCGATTACCCCCTGGATCTGCCACTGACGCTGGGCATCACGCTGCCACAGCACGTTGTCATCGGTGATATCCATATGAACGGCTTGCCACGGCAGGCGCTCGACCAGGGGCCGAATACGGGCTTGGACCTGCGCGCTCACGCGCTCCAACGCCTCGCGATGCGCAAGGTCTTGCAGGCTGGCCAACAGGTGGGCGATCAGCTCCAGAGCATGGCGCGGGTCCCACTGCAGGGTGCGCTCAAGGCCCCCATGCTCGAACGGCGCGAGCGCCAGGCTCATGCGGCCGCACAGGTCACCGAAGCCGGCCATCACCTCGCGACCCAGGTGGGGCCTGTGGGTCAATGGCTGGCCGTCGAGATAGTCCAGCAGGCGCAAGTGCAGGGTTTGTCCGCCGATTGCCAGGGTGAGCAATTCATCGCCGGCCAGGGTCTTGATCACCTTGGGCACGCGCACATCGGCGTGGGTCTGCAAATGACTGAGCGCCGCGTGCTGAGCCTGCAGCTCCAGCGCCGCGTAGTCACCTCGACAGATTTTCAGAACAAACCGACCCTGGGGGGTGTCGACTCTGTAATTGAGGTCTTGCTGGCTGCCGAGCGACTGCAAAGTGCCAGCAAGGCCATAGTGCTGCGCCAGGAGTTGAGTTGCTTGATCGGGGCCTACTTGCGGGCAAGGTAGACTGGCGCGATGGATCAACGTGGCGAGCAGCATGATGGCGATCTCTGTTTTTATCAGGCGCCTATATCGCCATTGTTCATTGGGTTAAGCAACCCCCGGTGCCAACTGCACTTGCGCTGCCCGACGCCACAACTCAAGCTATGCCCCACTCGCTCGATGTCCGTCTAAGGAAAAGGCTCCCCGACATGCGTATTCTCATCACCGGCGGTGCCGGTTTTATTGGCTCTGCCCTTATCCGTCACCTGATCCAAAACACCGAGCATGAAGTGCTCAACCTCGACAAACTCACGTATGCCGGCAACCTGGAGTCGCTGACCAGCATCGCGTCCAACAGCCGCTACGAGTTCGTCCAGGCCGATATCATCGACCAGGCCACCGTCAGCGCCGTGCTGGCGCGCTTCGAGCCCCAGGCCATCATGCACCTGGCCGCCGAATCCCACGTCGACCGTTCGATTGACGGCCCGTCGGATTTTATCCAGACCAACATCGTCGGCACCTACAGCCTGCTCGAAGCTACCCGCGCCTATTGGCATAAGCTGGCCGAACCTGCCAAAAGCGCTTTCCGCTTCCATCATATTTCCACCGATGAAGTGTATGGCGACCTGCACGGGGTGGACGATCTGTTCACCGAGACCACGCCTTACGCACCCAGCTCGCCCTACTCCGCCAGCAAGGCCGCTTCCGACCATCTGGTGCGCGCCTGGCAGCGTACCTATGGCCTGCCTGTGCTGCTGACCAACTGCTCGAACAACTACGGGCCGTTCCATTTCCCCGAAAAGCTGATCCCGTTGGTGATTCTCAACGCCCTCGCGGGTAAGCCATTACCGGTCTATGGTGATGGTTTGCAGGTGCGCGACTGGCTGTTCGTCGAAGACCACGCCCGCGCCCTGCTGAAAGTGGTCACCGAAGGCGTGGTTGGCGAGACCTACAATATCGGCGGGCACAACGAGCAAAAGAACATCGATGTGGTACGCGGTATCTGCACCCTGCTGGAAGAGCTGGCACCACAGCGGCCCGCAGGCGTCGCGCAATTCAGCGACCTGATCACCTTCGTCAAGGATCGTCCAGGTCACGACCAACGCTACGCGATCGACGCCAGCAAGATCGAACGCGAGCTGGGCTGGGTTCCGGAAGAAACCTTCGAAAGCGGCCTGCGCAAAACCGTGCAGTGGTACCTCGATAACCTGGAATGGTGCCGCAGGGTCCAGGACGGCAGTTATCAGGGCGAACGTTTGGGCAACACCGACATGAAGGATCTGATTGCATGATGAAGGGAATCGTATTGGCCGGTGGCTCCGGCACGCGTTTGCACCCCATTACCCTGGGCGTGTCCAAACAACTGTTGCCGGTGTACGACAAGCCGATGATCTACTACCCGATCTCAGTGCTGATGCTGGCGGGGATCAAGGACATCCTGGTGATTTCCACACCGGTGGACTTGCCGCAATACCGCAACCTGCTGGGCGATGGCAGCCAGTTCGGCGTGCGATTCAGCTACGCGGAGCAGCCGTCGCCTGATGGCCTGGCCCAAGCGTTCATCATCGGCGAAGAGTTTATCGGCGATGATCCGGTCTGTTTGATCCTGGGCGACAATATCTTCCACGGTCAGCATTTCGGCGATCAATTGCGCACCGCCGCCAATCGCCCGTCCGGCGCCACGGTATTCGGTTACTGGGTCAAGGATCCCGAACGTTTCGGTGTGATCGATTTCGACAAGGAAGGCCGTGCGCTGTCCATCGAAGAAAAACCCGCCAAGCCCAAATCCAGCTACGCCGTGACCGGCCTGTACTTCTACGACAACGATGTGATCAAGATCGCCAAGGCGGTCAAGCCTTCGCCTCGTGGTGAACTGGAGATCACCGACGTCAACAATGCCTACCTCAAGCGTGGCGACCTGCATGTTGAGCGCTTTGGCCGTGGTTTTGCCTGGCTCGACACCGGCACACACGACAGCTTGCTTGAGGCCTCGACGTACGTGCAGACCATCGAACATCGCCAAGGGTTGAAAGTGGCATGCCTTGAAGAAATCGCCTACGAAAATGGCTGGATCGATCGGGATTATTTGCTTGAGCGCGCCAAATATTTCGGCAAGACCGGCTATGGTCAATATTTGTTCACCCTCGCCAAGGAAACTACATGAAGGTAACCGCCACTGAGCTGCCCGGTGTATTGGTCATCGAGCCAAAGGTTTTTGGCGACGAACGCGGCTTTTTCTACGAGAGTTTCAACGCGCGAGCATTTGCCGACGCCACCGGACTGCAGCAGCAGTTTGTGCAGGACAATCACTCACGCTCGCAGAAAGGGGTGTTACGCGGCCTCCACTATCAGGTGCAACACGCCCAAGGCAAGCTGGTCCGAGTGACGGCTGGCGAGGTACTGGACGTGGCAGTGGATATACGCCGCAGTTCGCCGAATTTCGGCAAGTGGGCCAGTGTGCGCCTGTCGGCCGATAACAATCGTCAACTATGGATACCTCCTGGATTCGCTCATGGTTTTGTGGTGCTCAGCGACTATGCGGAGTTTCTCTACAAGACCACGGACTACTACACGCCGGAGGCCGAGCGATGCATTCGCTGGGACGACAGTGAACTCAACATCGATTGGCAATTGAGCAGCACGCCGACCCTGTCCACTAAGGACCAGAACGGCGCGCGGTTTAATGAGGCCGAAGTGTTTCCATGAGCAGCGCTTTGAAAATCCTTATCACCGGCCAACACGGTCAAGTCTCCCAGGCGCTGCAGCAGCAGCTCCCCCCGCTCGGCGAGCTGATTGTGCTGGGTCGCGATCAACTGGACCTGACCAACACCGACCAGATTCGCCGGCAGGTCCGTGCCCATCGTCCCGACCTGATCATCAATGCCGCCGCCCACACGGCGGTCGACCAGGCCGAAAGCGAGCCGGAGGTGGCCTTCGCGATCAATGCCACCGCCCCTGGCATCCTGGCTGAAGAGGCCAAGGCCCTGGGCGCGCCGCTGATCCACTACTCCACCGACTACGTGTTCGACGGCAGCAAGGCGGCGCCGTACACCGAAGCGGACACGCCGCACCCGTTGGGCGTGTATGGCCAGAGCAAGCTCACCGGCGAGCAGGCGATTGCGGCAGTGGGAGGCGAGCACCTGATCCTTCGCACCAGTTGGGTCTACTCCAACCACGGCAAGAACTTCCTGCTGACCATGCAGCGCCTGTTGCAGGAGAAGCCGCAGATGCGCATCGTCGCCGACCAGATTGGCGCGCCGACCTGGGCCGGTACCATCGCAGGCAGCACCCGCGCCCTGATCGAACGTTGGCAGGCCGGGGATGCCGGAGCATGGGGGGTCTACCACCTGACCGCCCAGGGTGAAACGTCGTGGTTCGGCTTTGCCGAGGCCATCGGCGAGTACCTGCGGGCCACCGGCAAAGCCTGCGCCGAGCTGGAAGCCATCCCTTCCAGTGCTTACCCGACGCCCGCCAAACGCCCGTTGAACTCGCGCCTCGACTGCAGCCGTCTGCAACGCGAATGGCACGTCAGCCAGCCGCACTGGCTGGACGCACTGCGCGAGTGTCTTGCACAGCCGCACTAGGCATAATGCGCCTGTACCCACAGGCGCATGACTCCCATGACTCCACCCCTTCCGCGAAGACCCCGCTGGCGCAGCCTCGCGCTGCTGGCGTTGTGCCTGGCACCGCTGCTATGGCCGCTGGAGCACCTGGCCGAGCGCTACTATCGCAGTGAACTGGCCGGGCAGAACCGTCAGACCCTCGACCTATACGTCGCCAACCTGCTGGGCACCCTGCACCGCTACGAAGTGCTGCCGCAGATCCTCGGCGACCTGCCCGCCTTGCGCAGCGCACTGGCGGCGCCGCAGGTCAGCACCAATCTGGCCAACGCCAATCAATTGCTCAGGGACGTCGCCGCGCAGGCCGGTGTGGAGGTGATGTACCTGATGGACACCACCGGCAAGACCCTTGCCGCGTCCAATTGGGACAAACAGGACAGCTTTGTCGGACGCAATTTCTCGTTCCGGCCGTATTTCAGCGAAGCCATGGCCGGGCGCCTGGGACGCTTTTTTGGGCTGGGCACCACCTCCGCCAAACGTGGGTATTTTTTCGCCGCAGCGGTGCGCGATGGGGAAAAAATCATCGGTGTGCTGGTGGTCAAGGTCGACCTGGACCACACCGAAAGCCTGTGGGGCAACACCCCGGAACAACTGCTGGTCACCGACCACAACGGTGTGGTGATCCTGACCTCACGCCCGCAATGGCGATTTCGCGCCACGCGGCCGCTTACCCCCGAAGAACGCCAGGCCATCATCGCCATCCAACCCTACCCGACGCGCGACCCACAGCCGCTGAACCTGAGCAGCAGCGCCTGGCTGCGGCAGTCCACGGCCATCGCCGAAACCGGCTGGAATGTAGAAATTCTCGCGCCGAAATCCTTGATCAGTCGCCCGGTGCGCACCGTGGTGGCCGTGGGCGGCGCGGCGCTGCTGGCGTTGATGCTGTTGCTGGGGTTGTTGATGCAGCGCCGCCGACATTATCTAGAACGCATCGCTTTCGAAGCCAAGGCCCGCCGCGAACTGGAAATGCGTGTGGCCGAACGGACCAGCGACCTGGAAGGCCTTAACCGGCGCCTGAAACAGGAGGTGCTGGAACGCGAGCACGCCCAGCAGGAACTGGTACGCGCCCAGGATGACCTGGTGCAGGCCGGCAAGTTGTCTGCGCTGGGAACCATGTCGGCGAGTATCAGCCATGAACTCAACCAGCCCCTGGCCGCAATCCGCAGCTACGCCGAGAACGCCGAAATCCTGCTCGATCATCAGCGCACAGACGACGCGCGCGGCAACCTCAAGCTGATCAGCGAGCTGACCGGGCGCATGGCCTCGATCATCGCCCATCTGCGCGCCTTCGCCCGCCGCGACCGCCACGCGCCTGAAAGCGTAGCCCTGCAACCCGCGCTCGACGATGCCCTGGCGCTGCTGGCCAAGCGTCGCCGCTCGATGGAGGTGGAGCTGATCCGCGATCTACCGGAAGCCACGCTATGGGTGCAGGCCGGCGAGACTCGCCTGCGCCAGGTACTGGGCAATCTGCTGGCAAATGCCTTGGACGCACTGACCGAAAAAGGCCCGCCGCGCAAACTCTGGCTGAGTGCCGAAACCACCGCCCAGGGCGTCAACCTGTACATTCGCGACAACGGCCCGGGCTTTTGCATGGAAGCCCTGGGCCGCGCCAGCGAGCCGTTCTACACCACCAAGACGCGCACCCAGGGCCTGGGGCTGGGCCTGGCCATCTGTGAAACGCTGATGCGCGCCTTTGGTGGCGAACTGTTGTTTGCCAACCACAAGGAAGGCGGCGCGCTGTTAACCTTGAAATTGCGCGCCGGCTCGCCGGGCGTCAGTCTGCAACCGTCCGAGGACCGCAGTGTATGAGTATCGATAACCAGATTCAGGTGGTGCTGATCGACGACGATCCGCACTTGCGTCAGGCCCTGTGCCAGACCCTGGACCTGGCCGGGCTGAAAGTCCTGCCACTGGGCGAAGCCACCGGCCTCACCGCACAGCTGTCGCGAGACTGGCCGGGAGTGGTGGTCAGCGATATCCGTATGCCCGGTATTGACGGCCTGGAGCTTTTGACCGAACTGCACGGCCAGGACCCGGACCTGCCGGTGCTGTTGATCACCGGCCACGGTGATGTGCCGCTGGCCGTGCAAGCCATGCGCGCCGGCGCTTACGACTTCCTCGAAAAACCCTTCGCCAGCGACGCCTTGCTCGACAGCGTGCGCCGCGCCCTGGCCCTGCGTCGACTGGTGCTGGACAACCGCAGCCTGCGCCTGGCCCTCAGCGACCGCCAGCAACTGAGCACACGCTTGGTGGGGCATTCGCCGCAGATGCTGCGCCTGCGCGAGCAGATCGGCGCCTTGGCCGCGACCAGGGCCGATGTGCTGATCCTGGGCGAGACCGGCGCCGGTAAAGAAGTGGTGGCGCGCGCGCTGCACGATCTGTCGAGCCGACGCAGCGGGCCGTTCGTGGCGATCAACGCCGGGGCGCTGGCCGAATCGGTGGTCGAAAGCGAACTGTTCGGCCATGAACCCGGCGCGTTCACCGGCGCACAGAAGCGCCGCATCGGCAAATTCGAGTTCGCCAATGGCGGCACGTTGTTTCTGGATGAAATCGAAAGCATGAGCCTGGATGTGCAGGTCAAGCTCCTGCGCCTGTTGCAGGAGCGCGTAGTCGAGCGCCTGGGTGGCAACCAGTTGATCCCGCTGGACATCCGCATCATTGCCGCCACCAAGGAAGATCTGCGCCAGGCCGCTGACCAGGGCCGCTTCCGCGCCGACCTGTATTACCGTCTCAACGTCGCGCCGCTGCGCATTCCACCGTTGCGCGAACGCGGCGAGGATGCGCTGATGCTGTTCCAGCACTTCGCCGACGAAGCCAGCAGCCGCCACGGCCTGCCGCTGCATGAATTGCAACCGGGCCAGCGCGCATTGCTGTTGCGCCACAGCTGGCCGGGTAACGTGCGGGAACTGCAGAACGCCGCCGAACGCTTTGCACTGGGCCTGGAACTGGCCCTGGACAGCTCGGCCGACAACCCCACCGGCAGCGTGCTGACATCTACACCGGGCGGCTTGAGCGAACAGGTCGAACAGTTCGAAAAAAGCCTGATCGCCGCCGAACTCGCCCGCCCTCACAGCTCCCTGCGCAGCCTTGCCGAAGCCTTGGGCGTACCGCGCAAGACCTTGCACGACAAACTGCGCAAGCACGGGCTGAACTTCGCCGACAGCACTCATCAGGGTACCGACGACGAATGACCCTTCCCATCCGCCAAGAGGCCGCCATGAGCCGCGACAGCCGTTACCTGGAATCCATCCTTCACCACGACATTCCCCTGACCCGGGAAATGGGGCTCAAGGTGCTCGACTGGCAACACGGCCAGTTACAGCTGCACCTGCCCTTGCAAGCCAATATCAACCACAAGAGCACCATGTTTGGCGGCAGCCTTTACTGCGGCGCGGTGCTGGCAGGCTGGGGCTGGCTGCACCTGCAGCTGCGCGAAGAAGGCATCGAGGACGGGCATATCGTGATTCAGGAGGGGCAGATCAGCTATCCGCTGCCGGTGACACAGGACGCCACGGTGATTTGCCAGGCGCCCGAGGACAAGGTGTGGAAGCGCTTTTGCACGACCTACCAGCGCTATGGTCGGGCGCGGTTGACGTTGGACACGTGGATCGTGAATGAGGGAAGTGACGAACGAGCGGTCGCCTTCACCGGCCAATACGTTCTGCACCGTTAGAAACCCATACACAAAACAACTCTGGGAGGGAGCCAGCTCCCCCCAGTCAGATCCCTCAAGGTGTTAAGAACGCGCCAAGCTCAACAAACGCTCACGCCACGCCGCCTTGGCCGGCAGCGCCAAAAAGAACGGATTGAGCAGCGATTCACGCGCCGGATAACTGAACGGCGCACCGCTCAACTCCAGTACTTCGCCACCGGCGCCTTCCAGCACGCCCTGTGCGGCAGCGGTGTCCCATTGCGATGTCGGCGCCAGGCGTGGATAGCAATCGGCACTGCCTTCAGCCAGCAGGCAAAACTTCAGCGAGCTGCCGATATTGGCCAGCTTCAACTCACCCAACCCCTCACTGAGCCCGTTGAGCAAACGCTCTTGCTCAGGGCTGCTGTGTCGACGACTGGCCACCACCGTAAAGGACTCACCCAGCCCCGGCGCTTCGCGTACCTGAATCTGTCGAGGGGCTTCGTTGACGTCCGACCGCCACGCTCCCAGGCCAGCGCCACCGAAGTAGCAACGACCACTGGTGGGCATCGAGACCACGCCAAACACTACGCGCCCTTCTTCGATCAGCGCGATATTGACGGTGAATTCTTCGCTACCGGCGATGAACTCCTTGGTGCCGTCCAGCGGGTCCACCAGCCACCAGCGCTGCCAGGCGGCACGCACGCTCTGGTCGATATCGGCATCTTCCTCGGAGAGCACCGGGATGCTCGGGTCCAGGGCCGTAAGGCCGTCGAAAATCAGATGATGGGCCGCCAGGTCCGCTGCCGTGACCGGCGAGTCGTCGGCCTTGGAGGTCACGGCCACATCGGCGCGCCAGTACGGGAGGATTACTTCTCCGGCCTGCCGGGCCAATTCAATCACGGGGGCAATAAACGGGTGGCCCAGAAACAGTTCGCTCATGCGGTGAAGGCTCCGCGCTGGGTCAACAGGTCACGAACCAGGTACAGCGCGGCCAGGGCGCGGCCTTCGCTGAATTGCTCGTTCTGCGCCAGGCTCGACAACTCCCGCAGGTTGACCTTGTCCACCCGCATCGGCTCGGGCTCATCGCCTTCCAGGCGCTCTTCATACAAATCGGTGGCCAGCACCACTTGGATTTTCTGGCTCATATAGCCCGGCGACAGCGACAGCTCGGTAATGTGCTCCAACTGTCGCGCACCGTAGCCGGCCTCCTCCTTGAGTTCCCGGTCCGCGGCGGCCAGTACGTCCTCGCCGGGCTCGATCAGGCCCTTGGGCAGTGACACTTCATATTCGTCCGTACCGCCGCAGTACTCTTCCACCAGCAACGCATGGTCGTCATCGATCATCGCCACGATCATCACTGCGCCGTAACCCGCACCCCGCCCCACCAGGCGCTCGTAGGTCCGTTCAACGCCATTGGAGAAGCGCAACTGCACTTCCTCCACGCGGAACAAACGGCTACTGGCGACTATTTCGCGGGCGAGAACAGTGGGTTTCTGGCGCATAAGCGGCTCCTTGGCGTGATCGGGTTACTATACCGTGGCTTTTCTGATTGTCTGCGTCGGATATCTTTACTTACGTGAGAACGCCCCATGCCCTCTTTGCCCTGGCACGCCATCGACACCGTCCTGCTGGACATGGACGGCACCCTGCTCGACCTGCATTACGACAACCATTTCTGGATGGAACACCTGCCTCAGCGTTACGCCGAGTTGCATGGCGTCAGCCGCGCCATGGCCGAGATGGAACTGCAGCCCCTGTTCGAGCGTAACGCCGGACAGTTGCAATGGTATTGCCTGGACTTCTGGAGCGCGGAACTCAACCTCCCGGTACGCGAACTCAAGCTGGAGACCGCGCACTTGATCGCCCTGCGCCCGGATGCCGACACGTTTTTGCAGGCCGTCAAACAGGCCGGCAAACGGGTCATCCTGATCACCAACGCTCACCGCGATTCGCTGTCGTTGAAGTTGGAACGCATCGAGCTGGCGCCCTATTTCGAACGGTTGATCAGCTCCCACGACTACGGTTTCGCCAAGGAAAACCCGCAATTCTGGGACGCTTTGCAAGCGGATATCGATTTCGACCCGGCCCGCAGCCTGTTTATCGACGACACCCTGCCGATTCTGCGCAGCGCGGGGGCGTTCGGCGTGGGGCATTTGCTGGCGGTGAAAGAACCGGATAGCAAGAAGGGGCCAAAGGACACGGGCGAGTTTGCAGCGGTGGGCGACTACCGCGATCTCATCGTCGGGCTCTGAACCAATGTGGGAGGGGGCAAGCCTCCTCCCACATTTTCAACCCTGTATTACTCAGGAATACGCAGCGTCTGCCCTGGGTAGATTTTGTCCACATCTTTGAGCATTGGCTTATTGGCCTCGAAGATTTTGTTGTACTGGTTGGCGTTGCCATACACCGCCAGGGAAATCGCGCTCAGGGTATCGCCCTTTTTCACTACGACGAAACGGGCAGCGGCAACAGTCGGGCCGGTTACGGTGATCTGGTCATCCACACTGGCCACACCTTGAATGTTACCCAGCGCCAGCAGGATCTTCTCTTTCTCTTCCTGGGTGGCCACTTCACCGGTGACGGTCACTTTGTCACCCTCCACCGTGGTCTGCACGTTCGGATTACCCAGACCCACCTTGGCTACGTGTTCCTTCAACTGCTCACTGGCGTTGGCATTGCCCGGCGTCAACAGGTCGATCAACTTCTCGCCGGCTTCCTTAACAAAGCTTAAAAGACTCATGGTGCGCTCTCCTTGGGATTTGAGTTCCAGATGCCCAAGACTAGACCAGTCATACACAAATGCGTTCCAGCCCGACCAAAGACCCAAACGCGCTAGAATCCCCCCGCCATTGGAATAAGCCCTGGAGCGAAGATGGACATCAAACAGCTGAAATTCCTCATCGCCCTCGACGAGACCCGTCACTTCGGCCAGGCCGCGGCACGTTGCCATATCACCCAGCCCACCTTATCCATGCGCCTGCGCAGCCTGGAAGAGGAGCTGGACTTGCCGCTGGTCAATCGCGGCCAGCGTTTCGAAGGCTTTACGGCACCCGGCGAACGGGTCCTGGCATGGGCACGCACCGTGCTGGCGGCGTACGACGGTTTGCAGGCCGAAGCGGCGGCGTGTCGTGGCAATCTGGTAGGGACGTTGCGCCTGGGGGTTGTGCCGCTGTCGAGCTTCGATCCTTTGGCACTGATGCAGCAATTGCACAAAGAACACCCGAGCCTGCGCTTTGAGCTGTCGGCACTCAGCTCCGAGCAGATCCTTGAGCAACTGGCCAGCAATCGCCTGGACCTGGGTGTTTCTTATCTGGAGCGTCTGGACACCGAACGCTTCGACTCCCTGGCCTTGGGCGAGACCCGTATGGGCCTGCTGTACGACCAGCGTTTCTTCAGCTTCGGCGACACACCCTTGAGCTGGGAAGCGCTGATCGAACTGCCGCTGGGCATGCTCACCAGCGGCATGCATTTTCGCCAATCCATCGACCACAACTTCCACAGCCGCGGCCTGCACCCGCAACCGCTGCTGCAGACCGATGCCGTCCATCAGTTATTACAAGCAGTACATGGCGGCTTGTGCTGCGCGGTGATGCCGTTGGAAGGCGGGCTGGACGCGCTGACCGAACACCTGCGCCTGCAACCGATCGAGGATGCCCATACCCTGGCCCGCCTGGGGCTGATCATGCGCCGCAGCGCGCCGCGTTCGGCGCTGGCCGAGGCGTGTTTCGCGCTGTATCAGAAATCGCTGGCCTCGCCTTGATCGACGTCATCTATCGCTAGATCAGTACTGGCAATTAGACGCGACGCTTTGTCGCGCCTAGTCTAACCACTGATCAATCCGTCGGTGGTATCGCCCCATGAACGCCCAGCGCCCAACCTGCGCGGCGCCTGCAGCAGATGCGCCCGCGTCGGCCAGCCAGAGCTATCAATACTGCACGCTTGACCGCACAAACGTCGACAGCACCGCGCTGGCCGAAGAAGTGGCGCTGGCGATCGCCTATAACGACATCAGCCAGGCCGTGATGCTGGTGACCCCAACCGATCTGGAAGACTTTATCGTCGGTTTCAGCCTGGGCAGCGGCATCATCGCTGACATCAGTGACATGTATGACCTGAAACTCAGTGGCTCGGGCTCCGCCCAGTACGCCCACGTGCAGATTTCCAATCGCGCGTTCTGGAACCTCAAGCAACAGCGCCGCCAGTTGGCGGGCACCAGCGGCTGCGGCCTGTGCGGCGTAGAAGCCGTGGAACAAGCCCTGCCGGATCTGCCAGTGCTGCCCGGCGCGCCTCTGCCGCCCGTTGAGTGGCTCGATGGCCTGCGTCACCGCATCAGCGCTTTCCAGCCCCTGGGCCAGCACAGCGGTGCGGTGCACGCGGCGGTCTTTATGAATAACCAGGGCGAATTGTTGCTGGGCCGCGAAGACATCGGCCGGCACAACGCCCTGGACAAGTTGATCGGCGCGTTGATCCGCCAACAGATCCCAACCGACGGTGGCGTGGCGATTGTCACCAGCCGTTGCAGCCTCGAACTGATTCAGAAAGTCCTGCGCGCGGGCATCCAGACCCTGGTCAGCCTGTCGGCGCCCACCGGCCTGGCCCTGCAATGGGCCCGCCGACACAACCTCAATCTCATCCACCTGCCGCAGAAAAGTGCGCCGCGGGTCTACAGCCCTGCGATGGAGAACCAGCCATGAGCAATCATCATCAAGCCGACCAAACCCCGACCCCGCGCTACAAGCCGTACAAAGGCCCGGCCGGCGGCTGGGGCGCGCTGATCAGCGTCGCCCATGCCTGGCTGACCAGCGACAACGCGTTGAAAAACCTGCGCATGATGCTCAAGACCAACCAGAACGGCGGCTTCGACTGCCCAGGCTGCGCCTGGGGCGACTCGCCGGAAAGCGGCATGGTCAAGTTCTGCGAAAACGGCGCCAAGGCGGTCAACTGGGAAGCCACCAAGCGCCGCGTGGATGGTGCATTCTTCGCCAAACACAGCGTCACCGCCTTGCTGGAGCAGAGCGACTACTGGCTGGAATATCAGGGCCGCCTGACCGAGCCGATGCGCTACGACCCCGCAAGCGACCGTTACAAACCCATCAGTTGGGAAGCGGCCTTCGATCTGATCGGCAAGCATCTCAATGCCCTGCCCAGCCCGGACATGGCTGAGTTCTATACCTCCGGACGCGCCAGCAACGAAGCCGCGTACCTGTATCAACTCTTTGTACGCGCCTACGGCACCAACAACTTCCCGGACTGCTCGAACATGTGCCACGAAGCCAGCGGCGTGGCCCTGGCGCAGAGCGTGGGGGTCGGCAAAGGCACGGTGACCTTTGATGACTTCGAACATGCCGAGGCGATCTTCGTCTGGGGCCAGAACCCTGGCACCAACCATCCGCGCATGCTCGAACCCTTGCGCGAGGCGGTAAAGCGCGGCGCCCAGGTGGTGTGCATCAACCCACTCAAGGAGCGCGGCCTGGAACGCTTCCAGCATCCGCAGCATCCGCTGGAAATGCTCACCAACGGCGACAAGCCGACCAATACCGCGTATTTCCGCCCGGCATTGGGCGGCGACATGGCCATCCTGCGCGGCATGGCCAAGTTCCTGCTGTTGTGGGAACGCCAGGCCCAGGCCGAAGGCAAGGAAGCCGTGTTCGACCACGACTTCCTCAATGAACATACCGCCAACGTGCTGGATTACCTGGCCAGGATCGACGACACCTCATGGGATGAGATCGTCGAGCAATCCGGCCTGTCCCTGGTGGAAATCGAGCAGGCGGCGCGCATGTACGCCAAAGGCAAGAACGTGATCATGTGCTGGGCGATGGGTATCACCCAGCACCGCCACTCGGTGCCGACCATTCAGGAAATCGCCAACCTGATGCTGCTGCGCGGTAATATCGGCCGTCCGGGCGCAGGCCTGTGCCCGGTACGTGGTCACAGCAACGTGCAGGGCGACCGCACCATGGGCATCAACGAGCGCCCGCCGGTCGCGTTCCTTGATGCGCTGGAGCGCCGCTTCCAGTTCCAGGTGCCGCGCACCAACGGCCACAACGTGGTCGAAGCGATCCACGCCATGCTGGAGGGCCGCTCCAAGGTGTTTATCGGCCTGGGCGGCAACTTCGCCCAAGCCACGCCGGACAGCACGCGCACCTTCCAAGCGCTGCGCAACTGCGACCTGACCGTGCAGATCAGCACCAAGCTCAACCGCAGCCATCTGATGCACGGCAAAGAAGCGCTGATCCTGCCGTGCCTGGGCCGTACCGACATCGATATCCAGGCCGAAGGCCCGCAAGCGGTGACGGTGGAAGACTCGTTCAGCATGGTCCACGGCTCCAATGGTCAATTGCAGCCGCTGTCGAGCCTGATGAAATCCGAGCCGGCGATTCTGGCCGGCATCGCCGCCGCGACCCTGGGCAGCCAGCCGGTCGATTGGAACTGGCTGGTAGCGGACTACCGACGCATCCGCGACCTGATCGCCGACACCATCCCAGGCTTCAAGGACTTCAACGAGAAGATCAAAAACCCGGGCGGTTTCTATCTGGGTAACTCCGCAGGTGCGCGCCGCTGGAACACCCCATCGGGCCGTGCCAGCTTCCGCCCGAACGTGCTGCCCAAGGACCTGATCCACGAACGCACCCACGCCACAGGGCGCGTGCCGGATTTGATCATGCAGTCGATGCGTTCCCACGATCAGTACAACACCACCATTTATGGCTTGGACGACCGTTACCGTGGGGTCAAGGGGCAGCGTGACGTGTTGTTCGTCAACGAAGCCGACATTATCCGACTGGGCTTCAAGCCAGGACAGAAGGCCGACATTGTGTCGTTGTGGGAGGATGGACGCGAGCGCCGGGTGAAGGGCTTCACTTTGCTGGCATTTGATATTCCAGCGGGGCAGGCAGCGGCTTATTACCCGGAAGTGAACCCGCTGGTGCCGCTCGAAAGCACAGGCGACGGCAGCCATACGCCAACGTCGAAGTTTGTGGCGATCCGCCTGGAAGCGGCGAGCGAGAGCGGTTTGATCATGTCGCGTTCGGCTTGACCGATCATTTCGGACACAAAAAAAGGCCGCTTTTATATAAAAGCGGCCGTTCCGAAGTAGCTAATGACTCGTAAAAATCACTTAAGTTCCATAGTTAAAACAGTAGCTTAGAGAATTGTGTACAACTCGTGTTACTGGTCGGATTTCTATTGTCACAATGTCAATACAGCCTCAGGATCGCGCCGTCATCCCCTTGAGGTTTCCCGAATGAAGTTCTCCTCGATTCTCTTGTTGTCCCTTGGCCTGGTCAGTGGCGCAGCCCTGGCCGGTGGCACCACCGAAGCCGGTGTGGGCGGCGCATTGGGCGGGGTTCTAGGTTCTGTCGTCGGCCAGCAGCTGGGCGGCAACACCGGTTCGACGATCGGCGCAGCCCTCGGCGGCGCGGGCGGCAGCGCGGTCGGCGCCGACAAACGCAGCCGTGGCGAAGCAGCCATTGGCGGCGCACTGGGCGCAGCCGGCGGTAACGTTGTGGGCCGCAGCGTCGGCGGCAGCACAGGTGCACTGGTCGGCTCCGCAGCCGGCGGTGGCGCGGGTGGTGCATTGGGCAACTATATGGGCAACAAGAGCGACGACGATGACCGTGGTTATCGTGGTCGCGACGACCGTCGCTATTATCGTGACGATCACCCAGGCCGCGGTCACGCCTACGGGCATCGCAAGAACAAGCATCACTACCGTCACCGCTAAGCTCTAAAGAACACCTCAACACCCATGTGGGAGGGGCTTGCCACCTCCCACATCGGCTTGTTCGGTCAGGCCACCAACCTCTGCAATGCCTCGCGTAGCACTCCCGGAATCGTCACCGGCTGGTTTGTCCCCCGATCCACGAACACATGCACAAAACGCCCCGCCGCACAGGCTTCCTGCTCGCCTGCCTTGAATACCGCCAACTCGTATTGCACTGAGCTGTTGCCCAACTTGCCCACGCGCAGGCCGATATCAATGCGCTCCGGGAAAGCAATCGACGCAAAGTAATCGCACGCCGAACTGACCACAAACCCGACCACTTCCCCGTCATGGATATTCAGCCCGCCCTGTTCAATCAGGTAGGTATTCACCGCCGTGTCAAAAAAGCTGTAGTAGGTGACGTTGTTCACATGGCCGTACACATCGTTGTCGTGCCAGCGCGTGATGATCGACTGGAAGTGAGGGTAATCGGCGCGTTGCGGCACTGAGTCAGGCATGGATACCTCTCATGAAAGGGAAGTTACAGGTCATGCAAATGAGCCTCGGCCCATTCGCGTACGTCGGCGTAGGGGTAGTCTTCCAGCGCAGCGAAACCCGGAATGCCCCGCGCCTTTAACTTGGTAAACAACGGTACGCTGATACCTCCCAGGAAACGCGTCAGCCGTTCAGCGCCGGGCAGTTGGCCGGTATGTTCATGATGCCTGTGGATAAAATCACCGCACAGCCCCATGAAGTTTTTATCCACAAGCGGCGGCAGACCCGGCGGTGCCGGCAGATGCGCGACATGCCCGTGGCACACCGAGCAATGCCCGCAGCGTTGCGGCGCGTTTTCATCACCAAAATAATGGGCCAGCCGCTGGCCCAGACAGTGCTCGGTGGCGAACAGATCGAGCATGGCGTGAATCCGCGCCACCTCCGTCACCTCGTGCTGCTTGAAGCCTGTGTATAACTCGGCGCTCAACCGCTGTGGGTCAAAATCGGTATTCAGCAGGCTGTAGACCTCCGTCATCTGCTTGCTTTCCAGCTCGATCAGCCCCTGTTCCTGGAAGTAATCCAGCGCCTTCACCACCCGGCTGCGCTCGGCGTTGTGCTGCTGGTAAAGCGCATCGAAATCCACCGTGGCCCAGGTTTTCGCGCGCTTGCACACTTGGATGATCGCCGCGACAAACTGTTGCCGCTCACCGGCAAAGCGCGCCAATAAAGCCTCGGGGTCGACCAGATACTTGAAGCGGTATTCCGCGTAAAACGCGTAGCGCGGCGCGATCACGCCCTTGAGCTCCAGTTGCACCAGCAGCGTCTTGAGCGGTAGCTCGCGGATATTGCTGTGATCCGACAGCGACCTCAGCAGGAACTCCCACTGCCCCTCGCTACGCGCCGCCTGCAAGTCTTCGAGCACGCGGCGAATACCCTCCTGCTCAGGCGTGTCGCCGTAGACGAAGTTCTCCAGCACATTGAGGCTGTCGCGGTTGGCCAGCACCAGGCAGTCCGAAGGCTGGCCATCACGCCCGGCGCGGCCGATTTCTTGGCTGTAGTTCTCGATGGACTTGGGCAGGTCGAAGTGCACCACATTACGGATATCGCTTTTATCGATGCCCATCCCGAACGCGATGGTGGCCACAATGCAATTGGAGCGCCCGTCCATGAAGCGCTGCTGGATACCTTCGCGTTTATCGTGGGGCAAGCCGGCATGATAGGCCTCGGCCTGGATGCCGTTACGGTTCAGATGCTCGGCAATCTGCTCGGCGGTTTTCTGCAGGGTGACGTAGACGATGCTCGGCTGGTTGGCCCGCTCGCTCATCCACTGCACAAGACGGCGGCGCTTGTCTGCACCGTTGACCGGTTCGACCAGCAAATTAAGGTTCGGTCGATAGAAGCCCGTGGTGACCACGTCGTCCGGCGCAATGGCGAACTTGGCCTGCATATCGGCGATCACCTTGGGCGTCGCTGTCGCCGTCAACAGCAACGCTTGTGGGATCTTGAACTGGCGTTGGTAATCCGGCAGCTTCAGATAGTCCGGACGGAAGTTGTGGCCCCATTCGGAAATACAGTGCGCCTCATCCACCACCAGCAACGAGATCTGCACACTTTGCAGGAAGTTGCGAAAGCGTTCGTTCTTCAAGCGCTCCACGGAAATCATCAGGATTTTCAGCTCGCCGGAACGCGCCCGGGCCATCACATCATTGGCATCCTCTCGGCTTTGCGCCGAATCGATACTGCCTGCTGAAATACCGTGGCGTTGCAGGAAGCCCAACTGATCCTGCATCAGCGCCAACAGCGGCGACACCACCAGCGTCAGGTGCGGCAGCAGTACCGCCGACAATTGATAACACAGGGACTTGCCCGACCCCGTAGGGAAAATGGCCGCAGCCGAACGGCCGGCCAGTACGGCGTTGACCGTTTCTTCCTGACCCAAACGAAACTGTGGATAACCAAAGACCTGCTGGAGGGTGTCGTGCATAGGCTGTCACTCCATTGACCGCTGAAGGTGGCTTAAAAACGTAGCCCAGTCAGTTCAGCGAATCGAGAAAGGTCGCATGGAAAAAAGAGACAGGATGATACACAGGGTGCAGCAATGGCCTTGGGCCAAGTTCGACGAGTTCGACTGTGGCTGTAGCAACACTACAACCCAAAGGTGGGAGGGGCTATCGGGAGCCCCTCCCACATTTTCAAAACTGCACTACAGCTGAATCAGCGATTCTGCACCCGCTCGATCGCCGTGTCATACACCGGGTTGGCCTTCTGTTCCTTGGCTAGCTGGTAATGACGCAACGCATCCGCAAACTGCCCCGCCGCTTCGTAGATCCGCGCAATGTTGTAGTAGGCACCGGCACGCACGGTCGCTGCATTCGCGCCAGTGGCCAAGGCGACGGCCTTGCGATTGGCCCAGATCGACTCGGCGGTGTTACCGGCCTTCTGATAAGCCAGGCCAAGGTTGCCGTAGGCTTTGCCGAAGCCGTTGTCCAGATCGATCGCCTGACGGAACAACTCGATGGCCTGATCCAGATTGCCGGCTTGGTAGGCCGCTTCACCTTGCACGTTCAGACGTTTCGCGTCCGCTTGTGCGGAGGAGCTGACGGCCACGGCGGTCACGGCAACGCTGTCATCCAGCAACGGTTTGACTTCGTTGAGCACATCCTTGGCGTCCACCTTTACACCGCTGAAGGTATTGATGTCCTGGAAGTCGCCGCTGCCGGTCATGCGGAATACCGTCCACAGGTTGCCGCTACGGTTTTTCGGCACGTAGTAAGTGCGCACCAGCGACTGGCCCATGTACACGAACACTTTGGCTTCGCTGTTCGACAACTGGCGTGAACTCGGATTGGCGATATTGGTGAAGTCATGCACCGCATATACATAACTTTCGCCGTAGTGTTTTTTCTGCAGGGTGATGGTTTCCGGGCCATAGCTGTCGACGTCGTCCACGTCCAACTCGGCGTCAGTCCCCTGCTTGTTTTCGAAATAAATGTTATTGCCCGGGAAAATCATGTGGGAGTCGAGATCTTCCGGGGTCTTGCCCCACGTCAGCACGACGCGCAGCCCGTCAAGGTTTTCCATGACCGGGCTGATGGCATAGGTCATGCCTGCGCAAGGGCACTTGACCACCAGGTTGGAATAGCCCGGCTTCTTGATGATCAACAGGTTGCTCGCATCATCGGCGGCTTCGCTGGTCAGGGTCACTTGGCCCTGGGCGTTGGTGCGGCCCACCACGTTCTGCGCACCATTGCGCTGCAGCAATACTTCGGCATCGGCGATTTTCTGATCCTTGACCACCGCGCTGAGCACTTCAATCGGCAACTGCTCGGCCTGAACGGAAAAAGCCACCGCACACAATGACATCGTCGAAGCGACACGAAGCAAACTCATGCTTAACTCCCTTTAAATGATGGGCGGAATCGCCCTACAAGATTTTGCGGTGAAACATACGCTGAATTCAGCCCCATGGCGGAGTATTTATACAAAATGTGACGTGGTTTTTATCCCGCCTTTCCGCTGACGCATTGAGCTACAATCAAGCCTTGCCACCCAGGAGGAAGCTGTAATGAGCGAACTGACGTTTGAGCAAAAACAGGATCACTACCACAAGATCCGTCGCTCCAATTACCTGGCCAGCCTGCGCTTGGAAGGGTTCGAGACCCAACCGGCCGATGTCGACAAACCCCTGCCGACCCGCGAAGCCGTGCTTGCCAAGTACCGCAACACTCCACGCTGATGCTCGACAAATACGGGGTGGGCCAGGACCCGTACTGCTACCCCGGTAGCAGCGTCCTGCGCAACCGCCTCGATTTGCTCGACGAACAACGCCTGCACCAGGCCGAGCGGGAACTATCCGAAATCGCTGTAGGCAGCCTCCCGCTCTTCCCGCCGCCCTACGACCTCGAACGCCTGCAGTACATCCACCGGACGCTGTTCGGCGACATCTACGACTGGGCCGGTGAACTGCGCAGCGTCAACATCCGAAAAGGCGACACCCTGTTCTGCACCCCGGAACGCATCCAACCGGAAGCGGCGAAGATCATTCGGCACATGGAAGATGCAAACTGGTTTGTGGGCGCGAGCCAAGCCGAACTGGTGACGCAGGTTGCCGAGGCGTATGGCGACCTCAACGTGATCCACCCGTTCCGCGAAGGCAACGGCCGGGCGCAGCGGATTTTGTTCGAGCAAATCATCGTCAATGCAGGGTTTTCAGTGAACTGGTGGCTGGTCAAACACGCGGCGTGGATACCGGCGAATATTGATGCGGTGGCGTGTGATTATCGGGGGTTGGAGGCGATTTTTGAGCGGTGTATCAGCAGGCCTGTAAGGCAGTGATCGTTCCTCACGCGCTGCGTGGGTCCTCGGCACGGGTGACGCAGAGCGTCACGGGATGCATTCCCACGCGGGAGCGTGGGAACGATCTGAAACAGCCTTTGCCTGTATTGCACCATTGCACCGCACCCACCTATAGTTCGCCCCTCGCTGCAAAATCAGCGATCGGGTTTGGTCACCCGATTACAGAGATCGCATACGCACCCTCAGATGTCGTAGGCACTTACGTGCCCATACGCTTCATGGCGGCTGTGTTTGGGACGCCTTCGGGCGTGCCGGGTGATCCCTGCCGGTTGACCAACCTGGACACAGTCCGCCGCCCACCAACGCATCCGCGCAGCTACGGACCTGCTGGAAACCTTCTCCTGCCTGACCTTCGAACACGCCAACCTCAAAGACATCTCCCACATCACCAACGCCTTGTACCTGCTCGTCCAGGACGGCTGTGATTTGTTGGAAGCGGCGCAACATGTACAGCTGCAACCCGAACAACCGCAAATCTAAGCAACACGCTTTGAGCGAGCTTGCTCGCGAAAATCGTCAACGATGGCGCGGCAAACCAGAAGAAACGCGGCGTCCTTGAGTTTTTCGCGAGCAAGCTCGCTCCTACAAACCACAAATTCCGGAAACGGTTGTAGGAAACCTCCAAACACAGCGACATCCCCTTCCCAAACTGCTCCAAACACCCGCTTGACCCTCTACAGAAGTTACCCGTAGCTGAATGAAAATAGCGCGGTCTCAACTTTCTCGGCAGAAACCTGTGAAAATCGAAAGGACTCAACACATCGGCCACTATGGCGTCATCTTCACAGTGATTCGCTTCACTGTAGTGCCTGACAATCGGCATGCTTTGGCCAATCTATGCCTGCTTGAAACAAAAACGGCAGCGCGACAAGTGCGCGATCAGATAAGTGGGCTGTACGAAAAAATACTGGCCAGAGACTTGCCAAGCGAAATGGCGGTCGCGATTTCCCATCCTTTGAGACGGAATCAGGCCGATCGGTTAAACGACCAAAACGTGCTCATCAAAAACATAATCTCCGGAGCGGTTAAAGCATGGGGGATTGCCATTTCAACCGTAACCGCGGGCTTCGTTGGAGATTCGATTTCCGGCAAGCTTCGTAGATATCACGCTGGAGACATCATCATCGGTCTGGATGCCAGTGTGAGAGGAGGCATAGGACCTCAGCGGTCAACACTCTCAATGCATGTCTACTCGGACGAGTCTTAGTGACATGGCCCTTTACCTTCAATCCGCTTCCTTTCTCATTATCTATTTGGTGCTGCACTACCAAATCACAGACCCCATGCTCAGAAAGCACTTCGCAGTCACATTTATTACAATAGGCCTTATTTTGACGTTCCTACTACCCTATGTAGCGGTGATCCTCAGAATGCCCCTGCTACCTGTCTTTGTATTCTTAATAGGCTTGGCGCTCTTCATCACTCGAAACAAATACCGCCTCCAACGCAACCAGCCCCTTCATCCACTCCTGCGTGCCCCCACCATGAACCTCGCCCCGAACCTCCCCGAAGACCCCGTGATGCAGCAACTCCTGCAGCTGCTGCACGAAGAAATCGGCCTGCCGAAACACAAGACCATCCGCCTGCAAACCTCACTTAATTTCGACCTGGGCTGTGACGGCAGTGAAGCCAAGCAGCTCATGGAAAAACTGGAGCAGGAGTTCACCCTCGACCTGGGCGACTACGACACTTATCGCTACTTCAACCCGCCGGTCTTTGACGTGTTCCTCAAGCGTCGCAGCAAAGGCCATGGCGACAAGGTCCCACTGACTATCGGTATGCTCTATTTGGCCATCAAAACTCACAGCTGGGACACGCAGACCCTGGAAAATCTGAGCTGAGCGCTAAAACACTTAGCCTTCCGACACGGATATCCGCTTCAGCCTGACGCCGCCCATAAAAAAGCCGCCCACAAAGGGGCGGCTCTTTCACAGCGGCCGAATCTTACAACTTCGGACCCGCAGCCTTGATCGCATCGCTCACTTCGAACTTCTTGAAGTTCTCGATGAACAGGCCGGCCAGGGCCTTCGCTGCTTCATCGTAAGCGGCCTTGTCAGCCCAGGTGTTACGTGGGTTCAACAAGCCGGTCTCAACGCCCGGTACGGCCAGTGGCACGTCGAGGTTGATGGTGTCGAGGTGTTCGGTTTCAGCACCGATCAACGCGCCGCTCTGAATCGCTGCGATCACGCCGCGCGTGGTCGGGATGTTGAACCGTTTGCCGACACCGTAGCCGCCGCCGGTCCAACCGGTATTAACCAGGTAGACCTTCGAGCCGAAACCACGAATGCGCTTGATCAACAGCTCTGCGTATTCACCGGCCGGGCGTGGGAAGAACGGTGCGCCGAAGCAGGTGGAGAAGGTCGACTTGATACCGCTGCCCGAGCCCATTTCAGTCGAGCCCACCAGTGCGGTGTAGCCGGACAGGAAGTGATAGGCCGCTTGCTCTTCGCTGAGGATCGACACCGGCGGCAGTACGCCAGTCAGGTCGCAGGTCAGGAAGATCACCGCGTTAGGCTCGCCGCCCAGGTTTTTCTCGGAACGCTTGGCAACGTGCTCCAGCGGATAGGCGGCGCGGCTGTTCTGGGTCAGGCTCACATTGGTGTAGTCGGCGTGCTTGGCCTCGTCGATCACCACGTTTTCCAGCACCGCGCCGTGCTTGATGGCTTTCCAGATAACCGGTTCGTTCTTCTCGGACAGGTCTATGCACTTGGCATAGCAACCGCCTTCGATGTTGAACACAACGCCTTCGCCCCAGCCGTGCTCGTCGTCGCCGATCAGGTAACGGCTTTCGTCGGCGGACAAGGTGGTCTTGCCGGTACCCGACAGACCGAAGAACAGGGTCACGTCGCCTGCTTCGCCGATGTTGGCGGCGCAGTGCATTGGCAGCACATCGGCGGCCGGCAGCAGGAAGTTCTGCACCGAGAACATGGCTTTCTTCATTTCACCGGCGTAACGCATACCGGCGATCAGCACTTTTTTCTGGGCGAAGTTGAGGATCACGCAACCGTCGGAGTTGGTGCCGTCACGCTCCGGCACACACTCGAAGTTGGCCACGTTGAGCACTTGCCATTCGTCACGGCCAGCAGGGTTGTACTGGGCCGGGTTGATGAACAGGCAACGACCGAACAGGTTCTGCCAGGCAGTCTGGGTGGTCATTTTCACGGGCAGGTAGTGGTCTGCCGAAGCACCTACATGAACGTGGGAAACGAAATGCTCTTGCGCATTGTTGAACGCTTCGACACGCGCCCACAGGGCGTCGAACTTGTCGGCCGGGAACTTGCGATTGATCGGGCCCCAGGCAATGGCGTCCTGGGTGGAAGGCTCTTCAACAATGAAACGATCGACTGGCGAACGGCCGGTGCGGTGACCGGTTTCTACAACCAGCGCACCCGTATCGGCAAGCACGCCTTCACCGCGCTGCAGGGCTTCTTTAACCAGATCGTCAACACTCAGATCGGTGTATACGGCGTTGTTGGCTTGCGTCATGAGGTTCCCCGTCGGCCTATGGCCGAGTGCTCCAAACGTTTTGTAGTAGAAAGTTGCGCACTACTACCGCGAAAAAAGTGGGCCGGATTATGCCAGAAAAGCCCAAAAAGAGTAGGGCCCTCCCGTCAGAACAGCGCTAATACGGCAATCGACAGGTGATTTACCTGTGCTTAAACGTTTTAGTGTCGGGTACCGGAAGGGGTGTCGACGCCTGCGCCAGCGAACAATTGGGCGACATCAGCGGCATCGAACAGATAGCGCTGGTTGCAGAATTGGCAGTCGATCTCGATATTGCCGCCGTGTTCCACCACCAGATTCTGCGCATCTTCCAGTCCCAGGCTGACCAAGGCGTTCGCCGAACGCTCGCGGGAGCAGCTGCAACGGAAGCGCAGGCCCTGCGCGTCAAACAGCCGCACGGCTTCCTCGTGGTACAGACGATGGAGAATGGTTTCGTTGTCCAGGCCCAGCAGTTCTTCGGCTTTCAGGGTGTCGGCCAGGGCGATGGTATGGCGCCAGCTTTCCGCACGATCGTCGTCGTCCTTGATGCGATCGGCCGGCAATTGCTGCAACAGCATGCCTCGGGCGCGTTTACCGTCGGCGTTGAGCCAGAACTTGGTGCCCACCTGCTGGGACATTACGAAATAGTTGGTGAAACATTCCGACAATGTCTTGCCATCGAGGTCGACGATGCCCTGGTAGCGCTGGCCCTGAGTCGGATCGACGGTGAGCGCCAATACGCCGTTGGGCATCAGATCCGACAAGGTCGCGTCCGCGGCGATCAGGGCGGCGTCGTAACGGGCCAGACCGCGAATGTCGCGCTCGCTGGAACATTCGATCATCAACAGCGGAATCGGGCCTTCGGAACGCGCCTGCAGGATCAGCAAACCATCGAACTTCATGGTGCCCACCAGCAAAGCCGCCGCGGCCATCAGTTCGCCCAGCAGTTGCGCGACCGGTTCTGGATAAGCGTGCTTGGCGAGGACTTCGGCATAGCTGAGCTCCAGCGACACCAGTTCGCCGCGCGCGTCGCTGTCGTCGAAGATGAAGCGTTGGGTGAAGTCGTTATGCGGCAAATCAGTCATAGGTCTGGGTATCTGAAGTGATGACAAAATGGTTACAAAGTTTATAAAATTAAACGCTTTGGCACCAAATTGGTGCGATTTCACAGAGCGAAGAGGGACAGTTTATGAACAATCCGGGTTTGTTCCAAGCCAAGTGGAACCTCGGGGGGTGGGCGCTGTGCAATCTGATCGCCGTCGGGCTGCTGTGTTTCTGGCTGTGGCCCACGGGGCAGATGCTCTGCGTGGCTTTCGACGAATGGCTGTTCCATCTGCTCAATGATCCACTGGCCAGCAGCTCAGCCTGGCTGCATCTATGGGCCGTGGCAAGCCTGCGCCCGTTCGATGCAGTGGTCGGTGTGATTCTGCTGGCCCTGCTCATTCGCGGCGACTGGGTATTCAAGGCGTTGCAGGTGCGCCAGGCGTTTTTCGGTTTCATCGGCATTCTGCTGCTGTTGCTGTTTATCCGCATGCTGTTTTCCAAGCTCGCGGCGCAGATGGGTTGGCAGCACAGTAGCCCGTCGATGGTGATCAGCGGCGCCATTCAGATGAGCGATTATTTCCCCGGCCTGGAAAAAACCTGGGAATTGAAGGACCGCTCAAGCCAGAGTTTTCCGGGTGATCATGCCTCAGTGCTGCTGATCTGGGGGATGTTCATGAGCGTATTTGCCAAGCGCGTCGGCCAGATACTGGTCATTTGGGGCTTGGCGTTGTTGTTCATGATGCCGCGCCTGGTCGCCGGCGCGCACTGGGGCCAGGACGACTATATCGGCGGTGTGCTGCTGGCGCTGCTGGCATTAGGCTGGGGGTACTACACGCCGTTTGCGGCGAAGGTGTCGGGGGTGTTGATGCGGGTGACAGCACCGCTGTTCAGGTTGCTCGGTAAGCTGCCATTGATTGGTCGATTGAGCGTCATGCGCACAGCCTCTTAACGCCGCAGGCCTAATGTGGAGGGCTTGCTCCCCCCACATTGACCGCGTCTTAACGAGGGTTGTACGCAATCAGTCATCACTGCCGCTGCCGCGAAACTTGAACAAATCGCGGCGCTGTTTCTTGCTCGGCTTGCCATCAGTGGTCATCCCGGTGGCACCCGCCTTGCGCATGGCTGCCGCATTTTCGCGCTTGGCAATGCTCGCTTCGGTTTCGGTGTACAGCGCCTGTGCTTCGGGTGCGCCACGGCGCACGATGGAAAGTGCCTGGACCACGACGGTCTTCTCGTCAAAACCTATCCGAATCTGCAACTCATCACCGACACGTGGCTCTTTGCCCGGTTTACAGCGCTCGCCTCGATGATGCACCTTGCCGCTCTCAATGGCGGCCTTGGCCAAGGCACGTGTTTTAAAAAAACGCGCCGCCCATAGCCACTTGTCCAAACGGACCTTTTCTTCCTCTTCCTGCTTTTGAGCCACTTGAATTCCTCGCTTTGAAAAATGTCGCAACTTTACCGTTGAAACCCTTCGACGCATAAATCCCAAGGCTCACCTAAGATACGCCAGGTAGCACCCCGTTTTCGCGAGGATACGCCGTGACCGACTTCCCCATTTCACTCACCTCGCCGGGCCAACGGTGCGTGGGCTGCCAGCAGAGCGAACCCCTCGGGTTCGATTTCGCGTTCGCCTACCAACCTATCGTAGACCTGCGGGACCATTCGATCTTCGCCAACGAAGCGCTGGTGCGCGGCGTCAATGGCGAAGGCGCACTGTCGGTGCTGCAGCAGGTCAACGAAAGCAATCGCTATCGCTTCGACCAGCGCTGCCGCACCCAAGCCATTGCAGGCGCTGCGGCGCTGGGGATGCACACTCACCTGTCGATCAACTTCATGCCCAATGCCGTGTATCGCCCGGAGCTGTGTATTCGCAGCACGCTGGAGGCTGCACGCGCGCACAATTTTCCGCTGGACCGGCTGATTTTCGAAACACTGGAGAGCGAGCACGTAGATAACTATCGCCATTTGACCAATATTCTGCGTGAATACCGCCAATTCGGCTTCAAGACCGCCATCGACGATTTCGGCGCGGGCTATTCGGGGCTGAATCTGCTGGCCGATTTCCAACCTGACTTGATCAAGCTTGATATGGCGCTCATTCGCGATGTCGACAAGGATCGCGTCCGCCAGGTAATCGTCCGGGGGATTGTCACAATCTGTGAGCAGTTGGGCGTTACTGTCATCGCCGAAGGTATCGAAAGTGCCGGGGAGCGAGACTTCCTGTCCGACTGTGGAATATTTCTGATGCAAGGCTATTGGTTCGCCAGGCCCGCATTCAATGCTTTGGCCGAGATTCCTTCCCAGGCCTGGGCGAATTGACCGGTTACCCATATTGAAGACATTTGACCATTTGACCGTTGTGGGTCTGCGTGAGTGGGTGGCCCTTCCCGACCTGGGAGTGGCAGGGCTGCGCGCGAAGATTGATACGGGTGCCAGCACTTCCAGCCTGCACGCCACCGACATTGAGCCATTCGAGCGCGACGGCGAAAAGTGGGTGCGTTTTACCGCACACCTGGGCAGCGTTGTGCAACTGCGCCATCGTCGCTGTGAAGCGCCCCTGGTGACGATGAAAACCATCAAGAGCTCCAACGGCCATGCGCAGGTGCGTTATGTAATCAGCACCACGCTGGCGTTGGGTGATCGGGTATGGCGGGTGGAATTCACCCTGGCCTGCCGCAAAGCCATGCGTTACCGCCTGTTGCTGGGCTCCAAGGCGCTGATCGACGGCCAATTGGTGGTCAATCCCGGCGTCAAGTACGTTCAAGACAAGCCGGTGTTCCCGGTCTCTACTATTTCTGCCCCAGGTGCTGCATGAAGATTGCTGTGCTGTCGCGAAACCCGCGTCTGTATTCCACCCGCCGCCTGGTCGAGGCCGGCACTGAACGTGGCCATGAAATGGTGGTGATCGACACGTTGCGTGCCTACATGAACATTGCCAGCCACAAGCCGCAAATTCACTACCGGGGCAAGCCTCTTGAGGGATTTGACGCGGTCATCCCGCGTATCGGGGCATCGGTGACGTTCTATGGCTGCGCCGTTTTACGGCAGTTTGAAATGATGGGGGTATTCCCGCTGAACGAATCGGTTGCCATTGCGCGTTCGCGGGACAAACTGCGCTCGTTGCAATTGCTGTCTCGCCGGGGCATCGGCTTGCCGGTCACCGGTTTTGCCCATTCGCCCGACGACATCCCGGACTTGATCGAAATGGTCAACGGCGCACCGCTGGTGATCAAGGTATTAGAGGGCACGCAAGGCATCGGCGTGGTGCTGTGTGAAACCGCCACCGCGGCCGAGTCGGTGATCGAGGCCTTCATGGGCCTCAAGCAGAACATCATGGTGCAGGAATACATCAAGGAAGCCGGCGGGGCGGACATCCGCTGCTTCGTGGTGGGCGACAAAGTCATCGCCGCCATGAAGCGCCAGGCCAAGCCGGGTGAGTTTCGCTCCAACCTGCACCGCGGCGGCAGTGCCAGCCTGATCAAGATCACCCCGGAAGAACGCATGACCGCGCTGCGGGCGGCCAAGGTGATGGGCTTGGCGGTAGCGGGGGTGGATATCCTGCGTTCCAATCATGGGCCGCTGGTGATGGAGGTGAATTCCTCACCCGGCCTGGAAGGGATCGAGACCACCACCGGCAAGGATGTGGCGGGGATCATCATCCAGCATCTGGAAAAAAACGGCGGGCCGAATATGACCAGGACCAAGGGCAAGGGTTAGGGACGCCGCTGTTAGCTTCAAGCGATAAGCTGCAAGAAAGGGCAAAAGCTGTCGGCCTTTCGCTTGCGGCTTTAAGCTTGAAACTTGCCGCTGTCTCTATACCGCATCTCTTGGCAGCATCAGCCCAAGCGGCAAGCGCACCCTCGCTTCCAGGCCGCCGCCTTCGCGGTTACGCAACTCGACATTGCCGCCATGCATCGAAGCAATCCGTCGCACGATCGCCAGGCCCAGGCCCGTCCCCTTGCCGCCACGTGCACGATCCCCTCGGGTGAACGGGTTGAAGATACCTTCCAGCTCCGCAGGATCAATGCCGGTGCCGCGGTCCATCACGCTCAGCACCACATACGGGGCAGTGCTGTCCCCGGACACGTACGCTGCCACTTCCACATCCGAACCGGCGTGATGGAGGGCGTTGCCGATCAGGTTGTTCAACAGGCGCTTCATCGACACGCGCCGCAGCGCGAACGGTTGGATCGGCTGCAGGCGCATGCGCACCTGCTCGCCGTTCTGGTTATAGGGCGCGACGACCTCACGCACCAGCTCGGTCAGGTCGACTTCCTCGACCATTTCGTCACGGCCATCACGGATAAACGCCAGGAATTGGTCGAGGATCGCGTCCATGTCTTCAATGTCGCGGACCATGTCATCTGTCAGGTCGGTAGGATTGCCCATCAACTCAAGGGACAGGCGCAGTCGCGTCAACGGCGTGCGCAAGTCGTGAGACACGCCGGCCAGCATCAGCTCGCGTTCGCGGCCGGCCTGTTCGACGTCCTCCGCCATCTGGTTGAAGGCGCTGTACACCTCAGTCATTTCACTGGGCGTATCGCTGACTGGTAAGCGCACACTGCGGCCCTGGCCCAGTTGCCGGGCAGCGAACACCAGACGCTTGAGCGGCTGGTTGAGCTGGCGCACGAAGATCCACGCGGACGCGGTTGAAAGCAGCCCAATGGCCAGGAACCAACCCAGCACGTTCCAGATTTTCTGCCCGCGCAAAGGGTGCGGATACAGCGGCACCTTCATCCAATCCTCGCCCAGGCTTGGCGCACGTACCCACAATGCGGGCGATACATGCATGCGCAACCGTACTTCGGTGTCCTCCCCCAGTTCGGCCTGCATCTGCCGCTGGTAGATCTCGCTGTAGGGCCAGTGCTGCTCGCCTTCCGGCACCCCGGCACCGGCCACGCGCACCAGCGTGGCGGCCTTGGCGATCTTCTCGCGATTCTCGGGGTCGGCGGCCCAATAGGCACGCAGCGTCAACGCGACACCATGGCTGTATTGCCGGTCCACCAGCACGTCCTCGTTCATCAGCAGATAAACCAGGGTAAGCGCCTTGGAAAACAGAACGACGATCAGCACCAGCCAAAGGGTGCGGGAGAAGAAACTTTGCGGGAACCACAGCGGGGTTTTCATAGAGGACAGCTGGACACCTTGCAGGAATGAGCGGCGCTCGCAGAATTGCAGACGCCAGGCATCCCGTCGACCTTTATGGAGTCAAACGCCAGGATGCCCGCACCTGCAAGTCATTGATCACTTTGTAGCAGTGCCATCCGGCACGAACACATACCCCACACCCCACACCGTCTGGATATAACGCGGTTTGGACGGGTCCGGTTCGATCATCCGGCGCAAACGTGAGATCTGTACGTCGATGGAACGCTCCAGCGCGTCCCACTCGCGACCACGGGCCAGGTTCATCAGTTTGTCACGCGTGAGCGGCTGACGCGCGTTCATGACCAGCGCCTTCAGCACGGCGAATTCGCCGGTGGTCAGCATGTGCACTTCTTCGCCGCGCTTGAGCTCGCGGGTCGCCAGCGACAGCTCGTAATCGCCAAACGTGACGCTCTCGTCTTCACTGCCCGGAGCGCCCGGCACCGCCGGTGCCTGACGACGCAGGACCGCTTTGACACGCGCCATCAACTCATCGGGATTGAACGGCTTGGCCAAGTAGTCATCGGCGCCCAGTTCGAGCCCCTTGATGCGGCTAAGCTCGTCGCCCTTGGCGGTGAGCATGATGATGGGAATCTGGTTGTTGGCACCGCGCAGGCGCTTGCAGGCGGTCAGGCCGTCTTCGCCGGGCAGCATGAGGTCGAGCACGACAAGATTGAACACTTCACGCCCCAGGAGGCGGTCCATCTGCTCGGTATTCGGTACCGCGCGGGCTCGATAGCCTTTGGAGTTGAAGAAACGCTCCAGCAGGCTGCTCAGCCCCGGATCGTCATCAACGATGAGAATTTTTTCGCCTTCAGCAGTGTGTGCAGTGCTGCTCATTGGATGCTCCTCTTATCTCGGCGCGCATTATGGCCTAGCTGCCGTTATACGCACCGTGTGCATTGTTAGCAGATTTTTCCTCTACTGCCAGCGAACCCGCGCCCTACAACCTCCTGGCACAGTACCCCCCAAGGGCAGAACGCCGGTTATAATGCCGCGCCTTCGTGCAGGGCAACGTCAGATCGTTACCGTTTACTGCAGGGCTTTTTTCACCCGCTTGTCGTGATTTTTTCGATTTCGAGGGTCAATAGGCTGCCTTTGACCCAGGCAGCGGCGCCGGTCGGGCCGCTCAACCAGTCTCGCAAGGCCTTGTTTTCCGGGCTCGCGAGCTGCTTTTCAGAATTTCAGGTGGTTTTATGGACAGCATCAACAGCCGCATTGCCGAGGAACTCGGTGTACGCCCACAACAGGTCGAAGCGGCCGTCGCGCTACTGGACGAAGGCTCCACGGTGCCCTTTATTGCCCGTTACCGTAAAGAAGTGACCGGCAGCCTCGACGATACCCAATTGCGGCATCTGGAAGAGCGCCTACGCTACCTGCGAGAACTCGACGAACGGCGTATCAGCATCCTCGCCAGCATCGAGGAACAGGGCAAGCTGACCCCGCAACTGGAGCGCGACATCAAGCTTGCGGACACCAAGACCCGCCTCGAAGACCTTTACCTTCCATACAAACAGAAGCGCCGCACCAAAGGCCAGATCGCCCTGGAAGCCGGCCTCGGCGAGTTGGCCGACGGCCTGTTCAACGACCCGTCGCTGACCCCGGAAACCGAAGCCGCGCGCTTTGTCGATGCCGAAAAAGGCGTCGCCGACACCAAGGCCGCGCTGGAGGGTGCCAAGTACATCCTCATGGAACGCTTCGCCGAAGACGCCAGCCTGCTGGAAAAGCTGCGTAACTATTTGAAGCAGGAAGCCATTCTCAGTGCCCGTGTGATCGCCGGCAAAGAGGAAGAAGGCGCCAAGTTCCGTGACTATTTCGAACACGACGAGCCGCTCAAGAGCATGCCGTCCCATCGTGCCCTCGCCATTTTCCGCGGCCGCAACGAAGGCATTCTCAGCTCCTCGCTCAAGGTCGGCGATGAACTGCCAGGCACCATGCACCCGTGCGAAGGCATGATCGGTCAACAATTCGGCATCCAGAATCAAAACCGCCCTGCGGACAAATGGCTCGGTGAAGTGGTGCGCTGGACCTGGAAGGTCAAGCTCTACACCCACCTGGAAACCGACCTGCTGGGTGAGCTGCGCGACGGTGCCGAGACCGAGGCGATCAACGTATTCGCCCACAACCTGCACGACCTGCTGCTGGCTGCCCCGGCCGGTCCGCGCGCCACGCTGGGTCTGGACCCTGGCCTGCGCACCGGTTGCAAGGTCGCCGTGGTCGACGCCACCGGCAAGCTGCTGGACCACGCCACCGTGTACCCGCACGTGCCGCACAACAAGTGGGACCAGACCCTCGCGATCCTCGCCGCCCTGTGTGCCAAGCATTCGGTCGACCTGATCGCCATCGGCAACGGCACCGCCAGCCGCGAAACCGACAAACTGGCCGCCGAACTGATCAAAAAATACCCAGCCATGAAGATGACCAAAGTCATGGTTTCCGAAGCGGGCGCGTCGGTGTATTCGGCGTCGGAGCTGGCTTCCAAGGAATTCCCGGACCTCGACGTATCGATCCGTGGCGCGGTCTCCATTGCCCGTCGCCTGCAGGACCCCTTGGCCGAACTGGTGAAGATCGACCCTAAATCCATCGGCGTCGGCCAGTACCAGCACGACGTGTCGCAGTTAAAGCTGGCGCGCGGCCTGGATGCGGTCGTCGAAGACTGCGTAAACGCCGTGGGTGTGGACGTCAACACCGCTTCGGTGGCGCTGCTGGCGCGAATTTCCGGCCTTAACGCCACCCTGGCGCAGAACATCGTCAACCACCGCGATGAAAACGGCGCATTCAAGACCCGCGCAGCGCTGAAAAAAGTCGCACGCCTGGGTGAAAAAACCTTCGAGCAGGCCGCCGGTTTCCTGCGCGTCATGAACGGTGACAACCCGCTGGACGCCTCGGCGGTCCACCCGGAAGCCTACCCGCTGGTGCAGCGAATTGCCGCCGAGACCGACCGCGACATCCGCTCGCTGATCGGCGACGCCGCGTTCCTCAAGCGCCTGGACCCGAAGAAGTACACCGACGAAACCTTCGGCGTGCCGACCATCACCGACATCCTGCAAGAGCTGGAAAAACCGGGCCGCGACCCGCGCCCCGAGTTCAAGACAGCAGAATTCCAGGACGGTGTCGAAGACCTCAAGGACCTGCAACCGGGCATGATCCTCGAAGGTGTGGTGACCAACGTCACCAACTTCGGCGCTTTTGTGGACATCGGTGTGCATCAGGACGGTTTGGTGCATATTTCCGCGCTTTCGGAGAAATTCATCAAGGATCCGCGCGAAGCGGTCAAGGCCGGTGACGTGGTCAAGGTCAAGGTCATGGAAGTCGACATCCCGCGCAAACGCGTCGGCCTGTCGATGCGCATGAGCGACACCCCCGGCGAGAAAATCGACGGTGCCCGTGGCGCACGCCCTGGCTCCGCTGCGCGTTCGTCGCAGAACAGCGCACCGCGCAAGGAAACCGCCACGGCAGCGCCGAGCAACAATGCCATGGCCTCGTTGTTCGCCAACGCCAAACAGTTGAAGAAACGTTGATGGACATCCCCGCAGGCCTGGCGCAGAGCGCCTTCAGCGAGCTGATCGGCTGCCGCCTGCAACGTCTGGAACCGGGCGTTGCCGAGGTGGCCCTGAGCCTGGCGCCGCAGCTGCGCAACCGCGCAGGCAAGCTGCATGGCGGGGCGATATTCAGCCTGGTGGACATCACCATGGGACTGGCCTGTTCCAGCGCCCATGGTTTCGACCAGCAGAGCGCGACCATCGAATGCAAGATCAATTACATTCGCGCCGTGGAGGAAGGTGAAGTGCTGTGCACCAGCCGCATCATTCACGCAGGTCGTCGCACATTGGTGGTCGAGGCGGATGTGTACGAGGGCGAAAAACTTGTCGCAAAAGCACAGGGCACGTTCGCTGTCCTATAGCTCCCCGCCCCTGATTTGAGTTAATTTCGGCGCTGCGCTAACAGCGTCGGAATTTTCTTGCTGCGCTATAGCCCAATTCATGGAATGAAGTAGGCTTTTCCAAAGCGGGTCAACTTGACTCAAAACCAGGCGATCACGCCAGTTTTAACTTCACCCTTGTAGACCGTCCTGCCCACCCCCATATTGGGGCGACTGACGCGTGAAGGAATCCAACTTGAGCGAACTTCTCAACCGCCGCCTGGCCCTGCTCGGCAAGCGCGAACACCTCTCCCTGCTAGAGCAGTGCCTGCACGGCATCGAGCGCGAATGCCTACGTGTCACAGGTGAAGGTCGCCTGGCGCAGACGCCGCACCCCGAAGCCCTGGGCGCTGCGTTGACCCACGAGCAGATCACCACCGATTATTCGGAGTCGCTGCTGGAGTTCATCACGCCAGCCTTGCCCAACCCGGCCGACACCCTGAGCAGCCTGGAAAAAATCCACCGCTTTGCCTACACCAAGCTGGGCAGCGAATACCTGTGGAGCCCCTCGATGCCGTGCCCGTTGCCGGCCGAGGAAGATATTCCGATTGCCTACTACGGCACCTCCAATATCGGACAGCTCAAGTATGTGTACCGCAAGGGCCTGGCGCTGCGTTACGGCAAGACCATGCAGTGCATCGCCGGAATCCATTACAACTTCTCGCTGCCGGAAAAATTATGGCCGCTGCTCAAGGAAGCCGAAGGCTTTGTCGGCACCGACCGCGAATTCCAGTCCGATGCGTATATCGCGCTGATCCGTAATTTCCGCCGCTACAGCTGGCTGTTGATGTACCTGTTCGGTGCCTCGCCGGCCCTGGATGCGGGGTTCCTTCGCGGTCGCTCGCACCAGTTGGAAGCGCTCGACGCCGACACCCTCTATCTGCCTTACGCCACCAGCCTGCGCATGAGTGACCTGGGTTACCAGAGTAACGCTCAGGCCGGCCTGACGCCGTGCTACAACGACCTGGCCAGTTACACCGACAGTCTGCGCAAAGCGGTGGCAACGCCTTACGCGCCGTACGTCGAAATCGGCACGCACAAGGACGGTGAGTGGGTACAACTCAACACCAACATCCTGCAGATCGAAAACGAGTACTACTCCAATATCCGCCCCAAGCGCGTGACCTACACCGGCGAACGGCCGATCCAGGCACTGATGGCGCGGGGCATCCAGTACATCGAAGTGCGCTGCCTGGACATCAACCCCTTCCTGCCGATGGGCATCGACCTGCCGGAGTCGCGGTTCCTCGACGCGTTCCTGTTGTACTGCGCGCTCAATGACAGCCCGCTGTTCGCCAACAACGAATGTGGCAACGCTACTTCCAACTTCCTCAGCGTGGTCAAGGAAGGTCGCCGCCCAGGCCTGCAATTGCAGCGTCAGGGCCAGGCCGTGGACATGAAGGAATGGGCCGCCGAGTTGCTGGAACAGATCGCGCCGCTGGCCGCCCTGCTCGATGAAAGCCACGGCATCACCGAACACAGCCAGGCGCTGGACGCCCAGTTGGCCAAGGTCAAGGACCCGTCCCTGACGCCGTCAGCGCAGGTGCTGGCGGCGATGGCCGAGCGCAAAGAGAGTTTCGCGCAGTTCTCCCTGCACCAGAGCGAGCTGCATGCCGAGTATTTCCGCAAAGAGCCGCTGGCGGCCGAGGAACAGGCACGTTTTGAAGAACTGGCGCGCGCGTCGCTGGCACAGCAGGCTGAGCTGGAGCAGAACGAAGTGGGCGATTTTGATGTGTTTGTCGGGTCGTACCAGGCGAGCATTCTCGCCATCAGCAACTAACTGAAGCCGAACCCGGCGCAAAATGTGAGAGGGGGATTGCCCCCTCCCCACATTTGCCCTCATCCATCTCCAGCCTCGCCTCAACCTTTCGCCCATAAGCTAATTCGAAAATGTTATTTATTTTCGAATTCTTAGATCATTTAGTCTCCTCACACGCCGACCCTCGGCCGCCTGATTGAGGAGCTTCCCCTTGAAACTGTTAACCCCTCTGCGCCTCCTGGCCGCGTTGTCCCTGGCCGGTGCCAGCCTGTTCGCCCAGGCGGCGGATGTGACCATCGCTTAACAGACCACCGTAGACCCGGCCAAAGTTGCCCAGGCCGACGGCGCGTATGAAAAAGCCACCAACGCCAAGATCGACTGGCGCAAATTCGACAACGGCGCCGACATCATCGCCGCCATCGCCTCCGGCGACGTACAGATCGGTTACCTCGGCTCCAGCCCGCTGACCGCTGCGATCACACGCAAGGTGCCGGTGCAGACTTTTCTCGTTGCCACCCAGATCGGCGGCGCCGAAGCGCTGGTGGCGCGCAATGGTTCCGGGATCAACGGCCCCCAGGACCTGATCGGCAAGAAAGTCGCTGTGCCCTTCGTTTCCACCGGCCACTACAGCCTGTTGGCCGCGTTGAAGCACTGGAACATCGACCCGTCGAAAGTGACCATCCTGAACCTGGCCCCGCCGGCGATCATCGCGGCCTGGAAGCGCGGTGATATCGACGCCACTTACGTATGGGACCCAGCCCTGGGCGTGGCCAAGGAGAACGGCAAGGTGCTGATCACTTCCGGCGAACTGGCCAAGCTCGGCGCGCCGACTTTCGATGCGTGGATCGTGCGCAAGGATTTTGCCCAGAAGCACCCGGAAATCGTCACGGCCTTCGCCAAGGTCACGCTGGACGCCTACGCGGCGTACCGCAAAGACCCGCAGGCCTGGCTGGCCGACACGAGCAACATCGACAAACTGGTGAAGCTTTCCGGGGCCAAGGCCAGTGACATCCCGCTGCTGTTGCAAGGCAACGTCTACCCGCTGGCCGCTGACCAGGTGAGCCTGCTCGGCGCACCGACCACCCAGGCTGTGACCGATACGGCGGTGTTCCTCAAGGAACAAGGCAAAGTCGACGCCGTGCTGCCGGACTACGCCCCCTACATCAGCGCCCAGTACATCACTCACTGACCCGGGAGTTCATCGCGATGGCCTTGCTACAACTGGAGCGCATCAGCGCACAGTACCCAGGCGCCCCAACACCGGTGCTGGCGGATATTTCACTTGAGCTCGGCCCCCGGCAATTGCTGGTGGCTCTCGGCCCGTCCGGCAGCGGCAAGACTTCGCTGTTAAACCTGATTGCCGGTTTCGTCGAACCCAGCGCTGGCCGCATCACTCTGGACGGCGCAGTGGTCAAGGGCCCAAGCGCCGAACGCGGCGTGGTGTTCCAGGACGACGCCTTGTTGCCCTGGCAGGACGTGCTGGCCAACGTCGGTTTCGGCCTCGAGCTGGCCGGCGTGGCCAAGGCGCAACGCGAAGTGCGCGCACGGGAAATGCTGGCATTGGTGGACCTGGCCGGTTTCGATAATCGCCGCATCTGGCAGCTCTCCGGTGGGCAGAAGCAACGCGTCGGCCTCGCCCGTGCGTTGGCGGCCGATCCGCGCGTGCTGCTGATGGACGAGCCGTTCGGCGCGCTGGATGCCTTCACGCGCGAACAAATGCAGGAATTGCTACTGCAAGTCTGGCGGCGCACGGCCAAGCCGGTGTTCCTGATTACCCATGACATCGAAGAGGCGGTGTTCCTCGCCACTGACCTGATCCTGCTGGCGCCCAATCCCGGCCACATCGTCGAACGCTTGCACCTGGACTTCGGCCAACGCTACGCCGCCGGTGAATCGGCGCGGGCGATCAAGTCCGATCCACGCTTTATCGAAACCCGCGAACACGTACTGGGCAAGGTGTTCTCCCAACGGCAGGTATCCGTATGAGCAGCTATGAACTCCCTGTCACCACCAGCCAGCCGGCGCCACACAGGGTTATCCCGCTGCGTCGTAGCCTGAGTACGCGCTGGATCAGTGTATTGACCCTGTTCGTCTTGCTGGCCGCCTGGTGGGCCGTCACCGCCAGCGGCATGATTGAGCCGCTGTTTCTGCCGCCGCCATCCGCCGTGCTGCAAAAAGGGTGGTTGCTGGCAACCAGCGGCTACATGGACTCAACGTTGTGGCAGCATCTGGCCGCAAGCCTGGGGCGCATCGGGCTGGGGCTGGGTTTCGCGGTGCTGACCGCCGTGCCCGTAGGCATCGCCATCGGCGCCAACCGCATCGCCCGGGGCATCCTCGATCCGGTGATCGAATTCTATCGGCCGATCCCGCCCCTGGCTTATCTGCCGTTAATCGTAATCTGGTGCGGCATTGGCGAGCTTTCCAAGGTGCTGCTGATCTACCTGGCGATTTTTGCACCGATCGCCATCGCCACCGCGACCGGCGTGCGCACCGTCGACCCGGCCAAGCTGCGCGCCGCGCAATCGTTGGGCGCGAGCCGTGCCCAGCTGATTCGCCACGTGATCCTGCCCAGCGCCCTGCCCGACATCCTCACCGGAGTGCGCATCGGCCTGGGCGTGGGTTGGTCGACGCTGGTCGCCGCTGAACTGATCGCGGCCACCAGTGGCCTGGGGTTCATGGTGCAGTCGGCGGCGCAGTTCCTGGTCACCGATGTGGTGGTGCTGGGGATTCTGGTAATCGCCCTGATCGCCTTCGCCATGGAAATGGGCCTGCGTGCCCTGCAGCGTAAATGGGTGCCCTGGCATGGCCAGGCACATTGAGTGATGAGAACCATGAGCAACCTCACCGTAACCCCCTTGAGCACCGCCCTGGGCGCCCAGATCAGTGGTGTCGACATCACCCGGCCGTTGAGCCCTGAACAGCGCGACGCCATCGAGCAGGCATTGCTCACTCACTCGGTGCTGTTCTTTCGAGACCAGCCGATCACCCCTGCACAACAAGCGCGATTCGCGGCGAATTTCGGCGACCTGCACATTCACCCGATCTACCCCAACGTGCCGGAACAGCCCGAAGTGCTGGTGCTCGACACCGCCGTCACCGACGTACGCGACAACGCCGTGTGGCACACCGACGTGACCTTCCTGCCCACTCCGGCGCTCGGCGCCGTACTCAGTGCCAAGCTGCTGCCGGCATTTGGCGGCGACACATTATGGGCCAGCGGCATTGCAGCTTATGAAGCGTTGTCGGAACCGCTGAAAATGCTGCTGAATGGCCTCACCGCGACCCACGATTTCATCCAGTCCTTCCCGCTGGAACGCTTTGGCAACAGCGCCGAAGACCTGGCGCGCTGGGAAGCAGCCCGCAGGAAAAACCCGCCGCTGTCGCACCCGGTCGTGCGTACGCATCCGGTCAGCGGGCGTAAGTCGCTGTTTGTCAATGAAGGGTTCACCACTCGGATCAATGAACTTGAGCCGGCAGAGAGCGAAGCAATCCTCAAGCTGCTGTTTGCCCACGCCACACGGCCGGAGTTCACCCTCCGCTGGCGCTGGCAGGAGAACGACGTGGCGTTCTGGGACAATCGCGTCACCCAGCACTACGCAGTGGACGATTACCGGCCGCAGCGGCGCGTGATGCACCGGGCGACGATCCTCGGGGACGTGCCGTTCTGAACCACACATATCAAAGTGGGAGGGGCTTGCCCCCTCTCACATTGATCAGGTTGAACCTGATTACTCAGCGGTAGATGGCTTTTCCCACAAGTTAATCCCGCCTTCCTGTGCAAACCGATCGATCTGCGCCAGTTCTTCCGCGCTGAAGCTCAGGTTCTTCAACGCACCGACGTTTTCGATGATCTGCTCCGGACGGCTCGCGCCGATCAGCGCACTGGTCACCCGTGGATCGCGCAGGGTCCAGGCCAACGCCATTTGTGCCAGGCTCTGGCCACGGCGCTGGGCAATTTCGTTCAGCGCACGCACGTGGGCAATGTTGCTTTCCGACAGGTGCCTGGCCTGCAACGAACCGCCACCTGGGCGGTTGACCCGTGCGTCGGCGGGTACGCCGTTGAGGTACTTGTCAGTGAGTAAACCCTGAGCCAGCGGCGTGAAGGCGATTACCCCGGCGCCGAGTTCTTCGGTCGTATCCAGCAGGTCTTTTTCCACCCAGCGGTTGAGCAGGTTGTAGGCCGGTTGGTGGATCAACAGCGGTACTTTCCATTCTTTGAGCAACGCGGCCATCTCGCGGGTTTTGACCCCGGAGTAGGACGAAATGCCGATATACAGCGCCTTGCCCTGTTGCACGGCGGTGGCCAGCGCGCTGGCGGTTTCTTCCAGCGGCGTGTCGGCGTCGAAGCGGTGGGAGTAGAAGATGTCCACGTAATCCACGCCCAGGCGTTGCAGGCTCTGGTCGAGGCTGGCCAGTACGTATTTGCGCGAACCGCCGCCCTGGCCATAGGGGCCGGGCCACATGTCCCAGCCGGCTTTGCTGGAGATGATCAGTTCGTCACGGTAATGCTTGAAGTCTTCGCGCAGCAGACGGCCGAAATTGATCTCGGCGCTGCCGTAGGGCGGGCCGTAGTTGTTGGCCAGGTCAAAGTGGTTGATGCCCAGGTCGAATGCGGTACGCAGCAAGGCGCGCTGGGTGTCGATCGGGGTGCTGTCGCCAAAGTTGTGCCACAGCCCCAGGGACAGTGCCGGGAGCACCAGGCCACTGCGGCCTACACGGCGATACGGAAGCGTTTCATAGCGGTTTTCGGCAGCAATATAAGTCATCGAATCCTCTCTTGGAGTAGGGCTAATAAGGTCTGGGAATAAGGCTATTCCCAGACCTTTGAGCAGCTGAATCGCTTAACTTCGCCTTTTCCGTTTTACAGCAAAGTCCTACCCGAGAGGAACAACCTGACGCGGCGTGATCGGCACGCGTCAGGCGACGCAAGCCTCTTCTCTAGCGCACCAAGTGCAGGAACTGCAGATGACGCTCGTACTGGTCGAGGATGTCGTTGATGATCTGCTCCTTGGTGTAGCCCACCAGGTCGTAGTCCTGGCTGCCTTCGCTCAAGTGCACCTCGGCCCGGTAATAGCGACGGTTGTTGATCGCTTTCTTGCCCATGCCACCCAGGGCAAACGACGGCGTGAAGTACCCGCGCATCTGCACCTGATAGACAAACGGACGCTCCTCGCCGTGGCCGATTTCCAGGCTGACGCTGTCGTTGGCCGGGTCCGGTTGGGTCACGACGTTCAGGCCCTTCTCGACAAACACCGCGGTCACTTCTTCGATGGCCGGGCGCACGGTCGATTCGAGGAAACGGTACACCTCATCACGCGACGGAAAATGCACGGCCTGGCTCAAGCGTTGACGCCAACCGCCACGGCCCTTGCGTGACGCAGAGATCGGCGCCAGCGAATGCAACTGGGCGATCTGCTTTTGCGACTCCATGTAGAACGCCTTGTGCAGCCCCCACATCATCAGCAGCAGAATCAGCGAGAACGGCAAAGAGGTCAGTACCACCGCCGACTTGAGCGAGTCGATACTGCCGGCGAACAGCAACGCACTGGTCACCAGTGCCGTCATCGCGCCCCAGAACACCCGCAGCCACTTCGGCCCATCTTCGTCGGCGTTGCCGCCCTTGGACGACAGCGTCGACAGCACCACAGTGCCGGAATCGGCCGAGGTGACGAAGAACACAAAGCTGATAAACACCGTGACGGCGATCACGGTCTTGCTCCACGGATAGGTTTCAAGCAGCAGGTAGAGACTCATCGATGGGTTGTCGATGGCCGACTGACCGAGCGCCGCCATGCCGTGGTTGAGCACTTGGTCGATGGCACTGTTGCCGAAGATCGACATCCACGCCAGGGTAAAACCCAGCGGGATCAGCAGCACACCGAACACGAATTCACGGATGGTGCGGCCACGGGAAATCCGCGCGATAAACAGGCCCACGAACGGCGACCATGCGATCCACCAGGCCCAGTAGAACACCGTCCAACCGCCCAGCCAGTCGCTGGGTTTGTTGTAGGCGTAGACGTCGAAGCTCTTGGTCGGCAGGGCGCCGAGGTAGTCGCCGATGTTCTGGATCAGGGTGTTGAGCAAGTGCTGGGTAGGGCCGGCAAACAACACGAACAGCAGCAACGCACAGGCCAGCAGCATGTTGATGTCGGACATCACCCGCACGCCCTTGTCCACGCCGGCGATGGCCACCAGGATCGCAGCGCCCATCATCAGGGTGATCAAACCAACCTGGATCCACTGGGTGTGGGCGATGCCGAACAGGTAGTCCAGGCCGGAGTTGAGATGCAACACGCCGAAACCCATGTCGGCGCCCAGGCCGAACACCGTGGCGATGATGCCAAAGCCATCCACCGCATAACCGATGGGGCCGTTGATGCGCTTGCCGATCAGCGGGTACAGCGCCGAACGCAACGCCAGCGGCAGGTTATGCCGGTAGGCGAAGTACGCCAGGGCCATGCCGACGAAGGCGAACACGCCCCAGCCATGCAGGCCCCAATGCAGGAACAGCACCTGCATGGCCTGGCGCGCGGCGTCGGCGTTCATCGGTGCGCCCTGGGGCGGTTGCACCAGGTGCGTCAACGGCTCGGACACGCAGAAGAAAAACAGCGTAATGCTGATACCGGCGGCGAACAGCATGCCGGCCCAGGACAAGTAACTGAATTCGGGCTCGTCGTGGTCGGCACCGAGTTTTATCTTGCCGTAGCCCGATAACGCGGTGACCACCACGAAGACCAGATACAGGGTCATCGCCAGCATGTAGTACCAGCCGACCGTGTTGGCCGCCCAGTTTTGCGCCGCCAGCAGCCAGGCACCGGCCTGTTGCGGAATAGCGATGACGGTGATGCCGAACAGCAGAATGAAGGTCGCGGCAAAGTAGAAAACGGGCGCATTCATGCGCACCAGGCCGCTGGAAGGGGTAGACGATGCACTCATGAGCGATGCACCCCTGGGATGTGAAATGTGGCTGGGAAAAACAGACTCAGCAAAGGTAAGCCTCCTGTTGTGAGCGGGCAGCGAACCACCGGTTTAACTTGAACGAACGTTCAAGTTAAACATGAATAGGTGGTTTGGGACTAATCGCAGGGCTGAGCGGTATGACGGGTGAGCACGGGAAATCGTTCAGCGACGGCTGACCGAAATATGGCCCCGGTGTGGAATACAGTCAGGGCTACCCCCCGATGACGGTGGGACAGCCGGTGTATCTGTTGCTGACAGGCGGCTTGTAGTGAGCCTCCTCCCACAGATGACCGGTGCAGGCGCTCTACTTCTGTGCCCCATCATCATGCTGCAGATTCGCCTGGGTAATGTTCGCCCCAGCCGGCACATTGCGGGTCAGCCACACATTGCCGCCGATAGTCGAGCCCTTGCCGATGGTGATGCGCCCCAGGATCGTCGCCCCGGCGTAGATCACGACGTCATCCTCGACGATCGGGTGGCGCGGGTGGCCTTTTTGCAGCTGCCCATCTTCATCCGCCGGGAAACGCTTGGCCCCCAGCGTCACCGCCTGGTAGATACGCACGCGTTCGCCGATGATCGCGGTCTCGCCGATCACCACGCCCGTACCGTGGTCGATAAAGAAACTCGGGCCGATCTGCGCGCCGGGGTGGATATCGATACCGGTGGCCGAATGGGCGATTTCCGCGCTGATGCGTGCCAGCAACGGCAAACCGGCGCGGTACAAATGGTGCGCGAGGCGATGGTGAATCACCGCCAGGATCCCCGGGTAGCACAGCAGCACTTCATCCACACTGCGCGCAGCCGGGTCGCCGTGGTAGGCAGCCAGTACGTCGGTGTCCAGCAGGCTGCGCAGGGCCGGCAAGGCCAGGGCGAACCCCTGGATCAGGCGGATGGCATGGGCATCGATTTGACTGTCATCCTGGCCGCCCTGGCGCGCGGCGTAGCGCAGTTCCAGGCGCGCCTGGGCAAGCAGGGCATTGAGGGCCACATCGAGGGTATGGCCGACGTAGAAGTCTTCACTTTCTTCACGCAGGTCCGCCGGCCCGAGGCGCATCGGAAACAGCGCGCCGCACAACGATTCAAGAATCTGCGCTACCGCTTCACGCGACGGCAACTCACGCCCACCATGCTCGCCGCTCAGGCGGCCATTGCGGGTACGCCACTGGTCGCGGGCACCGCGCAGTTGGCTGACGATGGTCTGCAATTGCCAATGGCTGGAACGCTCACTCACGGTTGTCACTCCTGACGAAATGGCCATCACTTTACGGCATGGGCACCGGCCTCCATTAAGAACCAATGGTGTGATGCTCATAACCATCAGACATAAGCGATTGACGGTTGCCCGTTCAAAAGTGCCTGCCTATAGTCGACCCATTACTTCGCCATCGTGTTTAACCATGATCAAACAACAGCTCGACCGTTTTAACCGCCTGGAACTGCTGGGCGGCGCCACCGCCCTGGAAAAACTCGAACGGCTGTCGGCGTGGCTGGGCCGGGACATCTACGTCAAGCGCGACGACACCACGCCGCTGGCCATGGGCGGCAACAAGCTGCGCAAACTCGAATACCTGGCCGCCGATGCCCTCGCCCAGGGCGCTGACACTCTGGTAACGGCCGGCGCGATCCAGTCCAACCATGTGCGCCAGACCGCCGCCCTCGCCGCCAGGCTCGGCCTCGGTTGCGTCGCCCTGTTGGAAAACCCCACCGGCACCGACGATCCGAACTACCTGGGCAACGGCAATCGCCTGCTGCTGGAGTTGTTCGACGCCAAGGTGGAATTAGTGGAAAACCTCGATCATGTCGACGAGCAGCTCAACGCCCTGGCCGACCGCCTGCGCAGCAACGGCAGGAAGCCATACCTGGTGCCCATCGGTGGCTCCAATGCGTTGGGCGCGCTGGGCTACGTGCGCGCGGGGCTGGAGCTGGCCGCGCAGATTGAAGACAGCGGCATCGACTTCGCCGCCGTAGTGCTCGCCTCAGGCAGCGCCGGTACGCACAGCGGTCTGGCGCTGGCCTTGGGCGAAGTATTGCCTCAGCTGCCGGTAATCGGCGTGACCGTCTCCCGCACCGACGAAGCTCAGCGTCCCAAAGTGCAAGGCCTGGCCGAACGCACCGCCGAGCTGCTGGGCGTGGGCCTGCCCGAGGCGTTCAAGGTGATCCTGTGGGATGAATACTTCGCCCCGCGCTACGGCGAGCCGAATGCAGGCACATTGGCCGCGATCAAACTATTGGCCAGTCAGGAAGGTCTGTTGCTCGACCCGGTCTACACCGGCAAGGCCATGGCGGGTTTGCTCGACGGTATCGGGCGTCAGCGCTTTGAAGACGGGCCGATTATCTTCCTGCACACCGGCGGCGCGCCGGCGCTGTTTGCCTATGACTCGGTGTTCAACTGAGTGGGAGGGGGCTTGCCCCCTCCCACATTAGAAGCAGTTGATATTCCAAAAAAGAATATGAGTTTGCATTTATATTATTTTCAAGTCTTAAAAACCGGCTTTATAGTCGCGCCGCAGGCGAAGACGCGCTTCGCGCTTTAAGGCAGGATACGCCTACTGCGTCACCTGCTTCGCTCACCATAAAAAACACAGGGGCTCTTCATGACTATTTCCGCATTCCGTCGCACGTTACTGGTTGGCACGCTGGGTCTGGCACTCGGTGCCGGTTGGCTGGGCCAGGCCGTGGCCGGCGAACAATTGGCCAATATCAAGAAGGCTGGCGAGATCAAGATCGGCCTGGAAGGTACTTACCCACCCTTCAGTTTCCAGGATGAAAGCGGCAAGCTCAGCGGTTTCGAGGTGGAACTGTCCGAAGCCCTGGCCAAGCAGCTGGGCGTGAAGGTCAAGCTGCAGGCCACGCCGTGGGACGGCATCCTCGCTGCCCTGGAATCCAAGCGCCTGGATGCGGTGGTCAACCAGGTCACCATCTCTGAAGAGCGCAAGAAAAAGTACGATTTCTCCAAGCCCTACACCGTTTCCGGGATCCAGGCGCTGGTTCTGACAAAGAATGTGGACAGCATCAAGACCGCCGACGACCTGGCCGGCAAGAAAGTCGGCGTAGGCTTGGGCACCAACTACGAACAATGGCTCAAGGACAACCAACCCAAAGCCATCATCAAGACCTATAACGACGACCCGACCAAGTTCCAGGACCTGCGTATCGGCCGCATTGACGCGATCCTGATCGACCGCCTCGCCGCGCTGGAATATGCCAAAAAAGCCCCGGACACCGCCGCTGCCGGCGACGCATTCTCGCGCCAGGAGTCCGGCATTGCCCTGCGCAAGGGCGAGCCTGAACTGCTGGAGGCAGTGAACAAGGCCCTCGACCAGCTGCGCGCCGACGGCACCTTGAAGAAGCTGTCCGAGAAGTACTTCAACGCTGACGTCACTCAATAATGGAAGCAGGCTTCCAACTCGCGCTCGACTCCGCGCCCTTTCTGCTCAAGGGCGCGTATTACACGGTAATCCTGAGCCTGGGCGGCATGTTCTTCGGCCTGCTGCTGGGCTTTGGCCTGGCCTTGATGCGCCTGTCGCGCTTCTTTGCGGTACGAGGGATTGCCCGGGTCTACGTGTCGTTTTTTCGCGGTACGCCGTTGCTGGTGCAGCTGTTCCTGATCTACTACGGCTTGCCGCAAGTGGGCATCGAGCTGGATCCGATCCCGGCGGCCATGATCGGCTTCTCGCTGAACATGGCTGCCTACGCCTGTGAAATCCTGCGTGCCGCCATCGGCTCCATCGAGCGCGGCCAGTGGGAAGCCGCGGCCAGTATCGGCATGACCCGCGCGCAGACCCTGCGCCGGGCCATCCTGCCGCAGGCCATGCGCACGGCACTGCCACCGTTGGGCAACAGCTTTATTTCGCTGGTCAAGGACACGGCGCTGGCCGCTACCATTCAGGTGCCCGAGCTGTTTCGCCAGGCGCAACTGGTGTCGGCGCGCACCTTCGAAATCTTCACCATGTATCTTTCCGCTGCGCTGATCTACTGGATCCTGGCCAGCATCCTGGCGCATTTTCAAAACCGCCTGGAAGCCCGGGTCAACCGGCATGACCTGGAGTCCTGAAGCATGATCGTGGTTGAAAAACTGACCAAACAATTCAACGGTCAGGTGGTGCTCGCCGGCATCGACCTGGAGGTCAAGGAAGGCGAAGTCATCGCTATCATCGGCCCCAGCGGTTCCGGCAAGACCACCTTCCTGCGTTGCCTCAACTTTCTGGAAACTCCCACCAGCGGGCGCATCAAGGTGGGCGATATCGAGATCGACGGCAGCCGGCCGATCAACCAGCAACAAAGTCTGGTACGTCGTCTGCGCCAGCATGTGGGCTTTGTGTTCCAGAGCTTCAACCTGTTCCCGCACCGCACCGCGCTGGAAAACGTGATCGAAGGCCCTACCGTGGTCAAGAAAATGCCCCACGATGCCGCGGTGGCGCTGGGCCGCAGGTTGCTGGCCCGGGTCGGGTTGGCGGGCAAGGAAGACGCCTACCCACGGCGCCTGTCCGGCGGCCAGCAACAGCGCGTGGCAATTGCCCGTGCGCTGGCCATGGAGCCGGAGGTAATCCTGTTCGACGAACCCACCTCAGCGCTGGACCCGGAGCTGGTCGGCGAAGTGCTGGCGACCATCCGCAGCCTGGCCGAAGAAAAGCGCACCATGGTCATCGTCACCCACGAAATGAGCTTTGCCCGGGATGTGGCCAACCGCGTGATCTTTTTCGATAAGGGCGTGATCGTGGAGCAAGGCGAAGCCAAGGCGCTGTTCGCCAACCCCAAGGAAGAACGCACGCGGCAGTTCCTGAGCAAGTTTCTCGCTCACTGACCCTGCCTCTTGTGGCGAGGGCCCAGCGCCCTCGCCACAGCCCGCTGTTCCTACAGGAACGCCTCGTCAAGCCGTGTAAAACGCTGCGGTTGATGCCACCGAAAACACCCTCCGCAGTCAGACCCTTCTGAATATTCTAAAACCCGCGGTTTAGCCTTTTGCCGCCATTGACGCTCCTTGGCCAACCCTCTTATCTAGGCCCCAGAGGATTGGATCCTATCCCGGCTATTTATTGAATCGTGCCTTTCAGCCCTGCCGCGCACCCGCGCCAAGGGGCCGGAACGATTGCTGCTGGCTGCATCAAGGAGATGACTTATGACTTCCACGCTCACCGCCCCAACGCTGCCCCAGGCCAACCGATATGGCATCAATGCACGGGCGGCCACTCAGTTGCAGGTTGCCATCGCGCCGTACCTCGGCATGGACGAAGGTGACCTGATCGAATTGTTCTGGAACAGCTGCTTTGCCGCCTCAAGGCGAATCACCGCCTGCAAGGTCGGCGCGCCCACACACCTGCGGGTGCCGGAAAGTTTCGTGCAGGACGGCCTGGCGCAGGTGTATTACCAGGTTATGCAGATCGGCCACGGCCCGGCGCGCTCGGCCGTGACGCAGGTGCGCGTCAAAACCAACGTCCCAGGCGGCCAGCCCGCCGCGTTATACAGCGACGAGAACCAGAACCTGGCCCCGGTCGGCCTGCCCGAGACCATCCGCCGCTACGGCGTCAACAGCCGTCAGGTGCACCGTGGCGTGCCCCTGACCATCGAGCCGTACCTGAACATGACCGCAGGCGACGCCATCACCCTGCGCTGGGGCGACGTGCGCATGGACTTGCCCAAAATACCGGCACGCGACATTGGCCGGGCCGTGCACGTGTGGGTGCCGGCCACGGTGATCGCCGAGGCCGGCGACGACTGTCGGCTCGAGGTGACGTATTGCGTGCTGGACCGCGTCGGCAACAATTCGCGCTGGGCGCCCGCGCGCACGCTGCGCATCGCCGCGTCGGCGCCGTCACGCCCGACCCGGGCCGCCACACCCTATCGCCCAAGGCCGCTCGGCTCCCCCTGCGAGCCAGGGTGAATGCCTTCTATGTATATTCCTAAAAGTTAGTTTATTTAAATATTTAACAAGCTTAGGGTATATACACCGGACCACCGGACATCTCTGAATTTCTGTTTTTATTTCATTGAATGCGAGGTCGGTATGGTCAGAATTACCCCGGTGCGCAACGCCAGGGCATTGCGTGCAGCCAAGGAGCGGCGCTGATGTCTAACTTGGCTCTTACACCCCCTGTCACTCATCCGGATGTCGCGCCTCTGTTGTTGCCGGCCGTGGTGCTGCGCAACGACGCAGAAGCGCTCGACGCCGCCCGCGAGTTGGCCCAGGCCGCGCGCCTGCAGGCCGCCACGCGCGACCAGCAACGCAAACTGCCCTGGGCGCAGATCGAGCAGTTCACCCGCAGCGGGCTGGGCAGCATTTCCATTCCCCGCGAGTACGGCGGCCCGCAGGTGTCCTTTGTGACCCTGGCCGAGGTGTTCGCGATTATCAGCGCGGCCGACCCGGCGCTCGGCCAGATCCCGCAGAACCATTTCGGCATCCTGCACCTGCTGCAGAACACGGCCACTGAGCGTCAGAAAAAGCAATTGTTCCAGAGCGTGCTCGACGGCTGGCGCATCGGCAACGGCGGCCCGGAACGCGGCACCAGAAATACCCTGGAGCTCAAGGCACGCCTCACCGCCCAAGGCGACGGCTATGTCGTCAGCGGCCAGAAGTTCTACTCCACCGGCGCGCTGTTTGCCCATTGGGTCGCGATCAAGGCGCTCAACGACGACGGCAAGCAAGTCATGGCGTTTGTGCGCCGTGGCAGCGAAGGGCTGCGCATTGTGGATGACTGGTCCGGCTTCGGCCAACGCACTACCGCCAGCGGCACGGTGTTGCTCGATCAAGTCCCTGTGAACGCCGACCTGGTGGTGGACAACTGGCGCCTCGGCCAGAGCCCGAACGTCCAGGGGGCAGTCTCGCAATTGATCCAGGCCGCCATCGACGCCGGTATTGCACGCGGTGCGTTGGAAGACACCATCGCTTTCGTGCGTGAGCGCTCGCGCCCGTGGATCGACGCCAAGGTCGAACGCGCCAGCGATGACCCCTACGTGATTGCCGATATCGGCAAACTGAAAATCGAGCTGCACGCCGCCGAAGCCTTGCTGCGCAAGGCCGGCCAGGTGCTCGACCAGGTCAGCGCCGCGCCGATCACCGCGCAGTCGGCGGCACGTGCGTCGATTGCCGTGGCCGAAGCCAAGGTGCTGACCACCGAAGTGTCGCTGCTGGTCAGCGAAAAGCTCTTCGAACTGGCCGGCAGCCGCGCCACCCTCGCCGAATTCAACCTCGACCGCCACTGGCGTAACGCCCGCGTGCACACCCTGCATGACCCGGTGCGCTGGAAGTATCACGCGGTCGGCGCTTATCGCCTCAACGGCACCCTGCCCGCTCGGCACTCCTGGATTTAACCGACCAGACGTCTGGAGACCTCTATGCCTTTCTCTACCAACGTCGCGGTGATCACCAGCGACGAACAGGCCCTTGTTGTAGCCAGTGACCTGGCCGAGGACCTTCGCCGCGACAGCGCCCAGCGCGACCGCGAACGCCGTCTGCCGTGGCCCGAGCTGGACGCGTTTTCGCGCTCCGGGCTGTGGGGCATCAGTGTGCCCAAAGCCTACGGCGGTGCCGACGTGTCCAACGTGACCCTGGCCAAGGTCATCGCGCTGATCGCCCAGGCCGATGCGTCCCTGGGACAGATTCCGCAGAACCATTTCTATGCCCTGCAAGTGCTGCGCGTAAATGGCAGCGCCGCCCAGCAACAACGTCTCTACGCCGAGGTACTCGCCGGCCAGCGTTTCGGCAATGCGCTGGCCGAACTGGGGACTAAAACAGCCCACGACCGCGTGACCTCCCTGACCCGCGACGGCGACGGTTTTCGCATCAATGGGCGCAAGTTCTACGCCACCGGCGCGCTCTACGCCCAACGCATTCCCACCTCGGTGGTGGACGAGCACGGCGTGCAGCAACTGGCCTTTGTGCCCCGCGACAGCCAGGGCCTGAATGTGATCGACGACTGGAGCGGTTTCGGCCAGCGCACCACCGGCAGTGGCTCGGTGGTGTTCGATAACGTGTGGGTCGCGGCGCAGGACGTGGTGCCGTTCCAGAGCGCCTTCGAGCGCCCGACCACCGTGGGCCCGCTGGCGCAGATCCTGCACGCCGCCATCGACACCGGCATCGCCCGCGCCGCTTTTGAAGATGCGCTGCACTTTGTGCGCACCAAGACCCGCCCGTGGATCGACGCCACCAGCGACAAGGCCAGCGAAGACCCGCTGACCCTGAAAAGCTTCGGCCACTTGAGCGTGCGTCTGCATGCCACCGAAGCTCTGTTGGAGCGCGCCGGCGAATACCTCGACCGCGCCCAGGCCGACAGCAACGCCGAACACGTCGCGGCCGCCTCGATTGCGGTGGCCGAAGTGCGCGCCTTGAGCACCGAGATTTCCCTCGCCGCCGGCAGCACCTTGTTCGAGCTGGCGGGCAGCCAGGCGACCCTGGCCGAACACGGCCTGGACCGCCACTGGCGCAACGCCAGAGTGCACACCCTGCACGACCCGGTGCGCTGGAAGTATCACGCGGTCGGCAATTACTACCTCAACGACGCCAACCCGCCACTGCGGGGGACGATCTGATGAGCAAAAAGAAAATCCTGCTCAATGCCTTCAACATGAACTGCATCGGGCACATCAACCACGGCCTGTGGACCCATCCTCGGGACACCTCGACCCAGTACAAAACCCTCTCCTACTGGACCGATCTCGCGCAGACCCTGGAACGCGGGTTGTTCGATGGGTTGTTCATCGCCGATATCGTCGGCGTGTACGACGTCTACCAGCAATCGGTCGATGTGCCGCTCAAGGAGTCGATTCAACTGCCGGTCAACGACCCGCTGCTGCTGGTCTCGGCGATGGCGGCGGTCACCCGCCACCTGGGTTTCGGCCTGACCGCCAACCTCACTTACGAGCCGCCGTATCTGTTCGCCCGGCGCATGTCCACCCTCGATCACCTGAGCAATGGCCGGGTGGGCTGGAACATCGTCACCGGCTACCTGGACAGTGCCGCCAAGGCCATGGGCCTCACTGAACAAGTTGAGCATGACCGTCGCTACGACCAGGCCGATGAGTACCTGCAGGTGCTCTACAAGCTGTGGGAAGGCAGCTGGGAGGACGACGCTGTGCTCAACGACCCGCAGCAACGCGTCTACGCGCAGCCGGGCAAGGTGCACAAGGTCGAGCACCACGGCGAGTTCTACCAGGTGGAGGGTTACCACCTGTGCGAACCGTCGCCGCAGCGCACGCCGGTGCTGTTCCAGGCCGGCAGTTCCGAGCGCGGCCTGGCGTTCGCGGGGCAACATGCCGAATGCGTGTTCATCAGCGGGCAGAACAAAGCCGCGACCAAGGTGCAGGTCGACAAAGTGCGCGCCAGCGCGCTCAAGGCCGGACGCACCCCCGAGGACATCAAGGTGTTCATGGGTATCAATGTGATCGTCGGCGCCACCGAGGCCCTGGCCTGGGAGAAACACGCCGAGTACCTGAGCTACGCCAGCGCGGAAGCGGGCGTGGCGCACTTTTCGGCCTCCACCGGCATCGACTTTTCCCGCTACGAACTGGACGAACCGATCCAGTACGTGAAGAGCAACGCCATTCAATCGGCCACCAAAACCCTGCAAAACAACGACTGGACCCGGCGCAAGTTACTGGACCAGCACGCGCTCGGCGGGCGTTACATCACCCTGGTCGGTTCGCCCCAACAGGTGGCTGACGAGCTGGAATCGTGGATCAGCGAAACCGGCCTGGATGGCTTCAACCTCACACGCATCGTGACCCCGGAAAGCTACGTCGATTTCATCGATCTGGTGGTGCCGGAACTGCAGCGGCGCGGGTCGTACAAGACTGAATATGAGCAAGGAACGTTAAGAGAAAAAGTCTTCCAAGGCAGCGCCCGTCTACCCGAACACCACACCGGTTCCACCTACCGCCACTGAACAAAAAAATGTGGATCTGTACGTTTGTACAAATACCTTATGACTGGAAATCGACCATGAAAAAAATACTGCTCTCCCACCCAGTCAAAGCACTGGCCCTGGCCTTCGGGCTGTTCAGTTCGACGCTGTTCGCCGCCGAGGCGCCGCTGAAAGTCGGCACCACCGCAGCCTTCGCGATTCCGCTGGAAGCCGCCGTGGCCGAAGCCGGCAAGCAAGGCTTGAAGGTTGAGCTGGTGGAGTTCACCGACTGGATCGCGCCCAATGTGAGCCTGGCGGCCGGCGATATCGACGTAAATTACTTCCAGCACATCCCGTTCCTGGAAAACGCCAAGGCCGCCGCCGGGTTTGACCTGGTGCCGTACGCACCGGGGATCATCAACAACGTCGGGCTGTATTCGAAAAAGTACAAAAGCTTCAACGACCTGCCACAAGGCGCCAGCGTGGCGATCGCCAATGACCCGATCAACAGTGGCCGCGGTTTGCAATTGCTGGCCAAAGCCGGGCTGATCACCCTCAAGCCGGGCGTGGGCTACAAGGCCACTGAAGAAGACATCGTCGCCAACCCGAAAAACATCAAGATCCTGCAAGTGGAAGCCGTGCAGTTGGTGCGCGCCTATGACGATGCGGACCTGGTGCAGGGCTACCCGGCCTATATTCGCTTGTCGAAAACCTTCGATGCCGAGTCGGCCCTGCTGTTCGACGGCCTTGACCACCCCGAATACGTGATTCAGTTCGTGGTCCAGCCCAAGAGCAAAACCGACCCACGGGTGATCAAGTTCGTCGATATCTACCAGCATTCGCCGGTGGTGCGCGCCGCGCTGGATAAATCCCTCGGCAAGCTCTACCAAGTCGGTTGGGAGGGCTGAGTATGACCGCCGCCCACGCTCAACGGCGCGACCTCGCGGTGCCGCCCAGGGACGCCGAGCACACCGAATTGCATCCGGACCTGAACCGCGCCCATGTGCGCTTCATCAACCTGGGCAAGACCTACGACGGTACGGTGCATGCGCTGCAAGGCATCGACCTGGCGATCCAGCGCGGCGAAGTGTTCGGCATCATCGGCCGCAGCGGCGCCGGTAAGTCGTCGCTGATCCGCACCATCAATCGCCTGGAACAGCCCAGCAGCGGGCGCGTGCTGATTGATCAGGTGGACATCGGCGACTTCGACGAAGACCACCTAGTGGCGCTGCGGCGGCGCATCGGCATGATCTTTCAGCATTTCAACCTGATGTCGGCCAAGACCGTGTGGCAAAACGTCGAGCTGCCGCTCAAGGTGGCCGGTGTACCGAAGCTGCAGCGCGAGCAGAAGGTGCGCGAATTGCTCGAACTGGTGGGGCTGAACGACAAACACCAGGCCTACCCCGCGCAGCTCTCCGGCGGGCAGAAACAACGGGTGGGCATCGCCCGCGCGCTGGTGCATGACCCGCAGATCCTGCTGTGCGACGAGGCCACCTCGGCCCTCGACCCGGAAACCACCCAGTCGATCCTTGGCCTGCTGCGCGAGATCAACCGACGCCTGGGCCTGACCATCGTGCTGATCACCCACGAGATGGCGGTGATTCGCGAGATCTGTGACCGCGTGGTGGTGCTGGAACACGGACGCATCGTCGAGCAAGGCCCGGTGTGGAAGGTGTTCGGCGATCCGCAGCACGAGGTCAGCAAAACCCTGTTGGCGCCCCTGCAGCAAGGCTTGCCGCCGGAGCTGCAAGCGCGTCTGCAGGACCTGCCGACCTTAGCCGAGGCGGCCGTGGTGCTGCGCGTGCAATTTACCGGCAGTGCCACCGACGAACCGGACCTGGCCGCGCTGTTCAGCGCACTGGGCGGCCGTGTGCGCTTGCTGCATGGCGGCGTGGAACGCATTCAGGGCCACGCCCTGGGGCAACTGCTGCTGGCGGTGAGTGGCTCGGACCACGGCGCCGATGCCTTGCGCCAGCGCGCCGGGCGCTTTGCACAACAGGTGGAGGTATTGGGTTATGTGGCTTGATCGTTTAGTGCAGGGCGCCCTCGACACGCTGTTGATGGTCGGCGTGTCCTCGCTGATCGCCTTGCTGGTGGGGATTCCGCTGGCGGTGTTCCTGGTGACCAGCGACAAGGGCGGCATCTACCAGGCACCCGCGTTGAACCGGGCGCTCGGGGCGTTCGTCAATCTGTTCCGCTCGATTCCGTTCCTGATCCTGATGGTGGCGCTGATCCCGTTTACCCGGCTGATCGTCGGCACCACCTACGGTGTATGGGCGGCGGTGGTGCCGCTGACCATCGCCGCCACGCCGTTTTTTGCACGGATCGCCGAGGTGAGCCTGCGCGAAGTCGACCACGGCCTGATCGAAGCCGCCCAGGCCATGGGCTGCCGGCGCCGGCACATCATCTGGCATGTGCTGTTGCCTGAAGCATTGCCGGGGATCGTCGGCGGTTTCACCATCACTCTGGTAACCATGATCAATTCCTCGGCGATGGCCGGCGCAATCGGTGCCGGCGGGCTGGGCGACATCGCGTACCGCTATGGCTACCAGCGTTTCGACACGCAGATCATGCTCACGGTGATCGTGCTGCTGGTGGTGCTGGTGGCGGTGATTCAGGTGGGCGGCGATCGCCTGGCACGGGTGTTGAACAAGCGGTGAGGTATAGTCGGGACCTTTCAGTGCCCGGTATCGCTCGCCATGACGCTCAAACCCGACGACCTCGACCAGATCACTTCCACCACCCTGGGCCACTACAACACAGTGGCCGAGGACTTTCGCGAAGGCACCCGCGACCACGACGTGAGCCAGAACATCGACGCCTTGCTGCGGCATATCCAGGGCACGCCGCCGTTTACCGTGCTGGATTTCGGCTGCGGGCCGGGTCGTGATCTACAAACGTTTACGCGCCTGGGCCACATCGCCGTAGGGCTCGACGGCTCCGAACGTTTCGCGCAGATGGCACGCGAGGACAGCGGCTGCGAAGTGCTGCAACAAGACTTCCTCAAGCTGCAACTGCCCGCCGCGCGCTTCGACGGCATCTTCGCCAATGCGGTGCTGTTTCATATCCCCAAACAGGAATTGCCCCGGGTACTCAAGCAGCTGCATGCCGCGCTGAAACCGGGTGGCGTGCTGTTCAGCTCCAACCCGCGCGGTGACAACCAGGAAGGCTGGAACGGACCGCGCTACGGGTCGTATCACGACCTGGAGGCGTGGCAGACGTTGCTGACCAGTGCAGGGTTTGTGGAGCTGGAACATTACTACCGCCCGGCGGGGCTGCCCCGTGAGCAACAGCCTTGGTTGGCCAGCGTATGGCGCAGGCCTGAATAGAAGCCTGGCAATAAGGGGCATACTCCGATAGCGGTGGATCAGATGGAGCCTCCGGGAATGCAGCCCGTGATGCTCCGCGTCGCCCGTGCACGGTGACCAAAACCTGCGGCGCCTGGCGGGACGCGGAGCGTCCCAAGCAGCATTCCCACGCAGAGCGTGGGAACGATCAGCGCGCGCCATTCAACCCGCATCAAGATCGTTCCCACGCTCCCGCGTGGGAATGCAGCCCGTGACGCTCCGCGTCACCTGTGCGCAATAGCTAAAACCTGCAGCGCTTGGCGGGACGCGGAGCGTCCCAAGAGGCATTCCCACGCAGAGTGAACTGACCCCCAAAGGTTGGACACAACCTTTGGGGGCGTCATGGGTAAGT
>NZ_JARVSS010000006.1:0-86328 GCF_030209095.1 Pseudomonas sp. lyk4-R2A-8 | reverse complement strand
TGAAACCGGCCGCTTCGGTGGCGCGTACGCCGCCGAGCACGGTGTTGTCGTTCATGCCGCCGATGATCAGGTTTTTCGCCGCGCCGGGCAGTTTGACCAGGGCCGAGTTGGTGGCGTCCATGCTGCCGGGGACGTCGAGGGTTTTCAGCGGTGCGGTGAGGATATGGTCTGCAGGGATGCCGGCTTTTTTCAGCGAATCCATCGAACCGTCGGTGCGTTTCTTGCCGGTATCGAGTTCGTTGTAGGTGGTAATCACCGCGTAAGTTTCTTTCCAGTCCCAGCCGCGTTTTTTCGCTTCATCCGCCATGGCCGCGCCCTGCTTCTGGCCCACTTCAAAGGCCGCCATACCCAGGTACGGCACGTCTTCCATGAACTTGCCCTTGGCATCGACAAAACGGTCGTCCACCGCCATGACTTTCAGGTCGTTGACTTTGGCCTTAGCCACGATAGCCGGGCCGAGGGACACATCCGGCGGGCAGATCACAAAACCCTTGGCGCCGTTGGCGGCCAGGCTGTCGATGGCCGAGAGGGTTTTTTCGCCGTCGGGCACGGCGATCTTGATCACGGTAAAGCCATGCTCCTTGCCGGCTTTTTCGGCGAAGGCCCACTCGGTCTGGAACCAGGGTTCTTCGGCCTGTTTGACCAGAAAACCGATTTTGACGGGTTCGGCGGCCAGGGCGAAGGAACTGAGGCCGCTGAGCGCAACGGCGGTAGCAAGCACACGTAAGGCTTTTTTCATGAACGGCACCTCTTGTTGTTATGGGAGAGCAGCGGGTTTTAGTCGTGGTACATCACAGACCGCCCGCCATCGATCATCAGGCAGGTGGCATTGATAAAAGGCGCTTCGTCGGTGGCCAGGAACAGCGCCGTCATCGCCACCTCGACCGGCTGGCCGATGCGCTTGGGTGGGTGCAGGTCGAAGGCGCGCTGACGCTCGGCGTGGGGGTCGGGGAAACCGTTCCAGTAGTCCACATTGAGTTGGGTTTCGATATAACCCGGCGCGATGGCATTTACGCGGATGCCTTTGGGCGCGTATTCGATGCCCAGGGCACGGGTCAGGCCGAGCAGGCCATGCTTGGCGACCGGGTACGGGAAGCAACCGGGAATGATGTGACTGGAATGGGTGGAAGCGATATTGATGATGTTGCCGATGCCCTGCTCGATCATGTGCGGCAGCACTGTGCGGCAGCCGAACCAGGCTCCGTCGAGGTCGATGGCGAAGCAGCGGCGCCAGTCTTCGTCGGTCATCTCCAATGGGTCACGGAACACATTGACGCCGGCGCAGTTGACCAACACATCCACGCGCCCGAAACGCTCGATGGCCAGGCTGACCAGCGCCTGCCACTGCTCCTTCACGGTGATATCGATAGGCAGCGCATGGATCCGGGCGCCACGTTCGCGCCAGCGGGCGGCTACGGCTTGGACTTTCTCACCCTGGATATCGCCGATCACCAACTGCGCCTGCTGGGCCTGGAAACACGCGACGATTGCCTCGCCAATGCCTTGGGCGGCACCGGTGATAATCACCACCTTGCCTTTGAGACGCTCGCCGTAGGTAGGCTCGGGCACCACGGGTAAGGACAACGGTTGTGCCTGCATCGCTTCACCTGTTTTATTTTTGGTAGTGAGTGCTGATGCCGCCGACTATAAACCCAGACCCTGAAACATCTCAATATATAAATTTGCATCCCATAATGTGAGAGAAGATATAAAAAAACCGGCATTAAGATGCCGGTTTATTGAGCAATCGCTACGGCGGCTTTCAGCCTCAGCCCAAGGCAAAGTCGCGCAACGCGTCGCCTTCCATGCGATAACGCACCCACTCTTCCTGGGGCTGGGCGCCGATGGACTTATAGAAAGCGATCGCCGGCTCGTTCCAGTCCAGCACACTCCACTCGAAACGACCACAGCCGTTGTCGAAGGCGATCTTGGCCAAGTGGCGCAACAGCTTCTTGCCTGCCCCGCCGCCGCGTTGTTCCGGGTTGATGTAGAGGTCTTCGAGGTACAGGCAGTTGCTGCCCAGCCAGGTGGAGTAGCTGAAAAAGAATACCGCGAAGCCGATCGGCACACCGTCTCGCGAGCAGATCAGGCCATGGGCAGTCGCACCTTCGCCAAACAGGCTGCGCTGGATATCCGCCACGCTGGCGATCACTTCATGCCGGGCCTTTTCGTACTCGGCGAGCTCGGTGATGAAAGTCAGGATCTGCGCAGCGTCACTGGGCACGGCGGGACGAATCTCGATGGTCATGGGCGAGCCTTGGCAATGTGAAAGGCCACATATTAAGACGCTTCGATGAGCGATTGCAGCGCAATTTTATGCGCTGCGGGGTGCCGTCGTAGTGGCCGGGTGCGCTGTCACACAAATTCTTACAGGCGACTTGATACCGTTCGTCGCCCTTAAGGCACGATCAATAAACACCGGCTGACCAATAGAGGGTAAGGACATTAATCATATGGAGACACCCTCATGAACCATTCCAAATGTGCTGCCCTCGCCCTCGCCGGCCTGCTGTCCGCGGTTTCCCTGAGCAGCTTCGCGGCGACTTCGTCCACCGGCCCGACCAACCCGGACGCCACCACCGAATCGCAGAAATCCATGGGCACGGGCCTGGACGCCAATGGCGGCGCGGTGATCGATAACACCAACGCCGCCGACCCGCACACCCAAGGCCACGACACCCAGCGCCAGGCACCGGCTGCGGTAGGCAATGGCAAGATGGGTCCATCGGTGAACGAGCCGAAGATCAACAAAGGCGACGACTCGAACCTGCCGGGCGCGCCTAAACAACCGACACCTTGATCCATCGTACGCCAGCCGAACACCCGATCATTTCCCCATGAAGAGGTACGCATGAACGTCGATAAGAACCTTGAAAAAGAAGTCCTCACCCGCCTGCTGCACGCCCATCCCCACGGTTTGGGCAAGGAAGTGCTGGACAACTACCGCGGCGAAAAAGAGGTCGCCAGTGCCTTGGCGTTTCTCCAGGACCGTGGATTGATCAAGGATGGTCATGTGACCACCGACGCTGCCGGTGAATATGCGTTGAACCTGCCGATCAAGCTGACCGCGTCGGGTGTCGATGAAGCGCGCAAGCTGGAGAGCGCAGACGCTCAGTAATTCATTTTGTCTGGTCTGGCCCTGGCGACAGGGCCAGTAGGAGTATCGCAATGCCTCTTGGAAGCAAAGCCAAATACACCGCCGCACAGAAGCGCAAAGCCGCCCGTATCGAGCACAGTTACGAGGATAAAGGCGTGCCAAAGGCCGAAGCCGAAGCGCGCGCCTGGGCCACGGTCAACAAGCAATCCGGTGGTGGCGAAAAAGCCGGCGGTTCCGGCCAGCGCAAGGCCCCAGCGAAGAAAGCCGAGGATCGTCAGGCATCGGCCAAACGCGCTGCCGCCAGCCGCGAGGGACATCCGCGCAACAGCCGTGCGGCGTTAAGCGCCCAGACCAAGCAAAGCTTGCTCAAAGAAGCTCGGGCGAAGGATATCCCCGGGCGTTCGAGCATGCGCAAGGACGAATTGATCGAGGCGTTGAAGAAGGCGGGTTAACCCTGCTCTGACGCCAATGTCACCGATGTGAGGGCGCGCACGTCCTCACATCGGTGGCGTGTTATCCGTTGAGGAAAGCGTCGACTTCGCCAGCGCCCGGCGATGTGGCCGGGCCCCGACGGGTCACCGCCAATGCCGCTGCGGCATTGGCACGGCGCGCCGATTCCACCGGCGTGAGGCCTTGGGCAAGGCCGGCCATCATTACCCCTGCGTGCGCATCCCCGGCGCCGTTGCTGTCCACTGCCCGTACCTTGAAACCCGGCACGTGGTCGATGTGGGCGCCCCTCCCTACCCAGCAGCCATTCGGCCCGTCGCGCACCACCAGCAGCGCGTCGGCGGGCAGGTGCCGAGCGAGCGCGGACAGGGCCTGCGCGATGTCCACCGCGCCGGTGAATGCCAGCGCCTCGGGAGCGTTACTGGTCCAGATATCGATGCGCGGCAGCAATGCACGCATCAGGGCCGAATCAGGCGCTTTGACCAAAGGCCCCGGATCGAACACCACCACAATGGCGCGCGGCAGCGTCAGCACCCAGTCAATCAGCGGTTGCGCCTTGCCTTCCAACAACAGGCTGTAGCCGCTCACATAGACATAATCACCTGCATGCGGCGCCACGCTGGCAAGGTCTTCGGCACTGAGGTCACCCTCGGCGCCGAGGCGGGAAATGAAGGTGCGCTCCGTAGACGCTTCGGTCAGGGCAACGCACAAGCCGGTGTCCTTGCCAGTGCTGGGCGCAAGGGCTATCTCGATGCCGTCCGCCTGCATTGCCGCGCGGGCCAGGTCGCCGAAACGCCCGGTACCATGGCGCCCCAGGTACACCACCGGCATCCCGTTGCGGCGTGCGGCGGCCATCACGTTGAAGCCCCCGCCGGTTTCGAAGCTGGCCGATTGCGCCAACACGTCGCCACCGGATTCGGGCAACGCATCGAGGGCCATGACCAGGTCGACAATAACCTGACCGGTGTGCAGCAACCTAGACATGCGCGCCCTCGACCAGCGCCGGACGGCGATCGGAGGCGCCACCCAGTACGGCATAAAGGCCACCCGCAACCAGGAACGTTACGATCCAGCCCAGGCCGTTGTGGCCCAGCCAGGAATCGGACAATGGTCCGGCAAACCAGATGTTGTCGGCGGTGGTGCCAATGGTGGTGAAGCTGAAACCCAACACGATCGCCACGGCCCAGGCGCCGAACGCGCGCCATTCCACGCCGCCGCGATACCAATAGGCGCTGCTGGGGCTGACGTCCAGCAAATCCTTGGCGCTGTAGTAGTGACGGTGAATCAGATCGACCACGAAGATCCCGACCCACGCGGTAATCGGCACCGCCAGCAGCGAAATGAAGGTGATGAACGGGCCATAGAAACTGTCGGCGATCAGCATGAAGTAAATCGAACCGGCGAAAATCGCCACGATATCGACGATCACCGCATGCACGCGCTTGACCTTCAGGCCGAGCGTCAAGGTAGTGAGGCCGGCCGAATACACCGACAGGTTGTTTGACAGCAACAGCCCGCCGAACGCGGTGATCAGGTACGGCACGGCCATCCAGGTGGGCAGCATGTCGCGGATCGCGATGATCGGGTCCGTGGCCGCCGCCAGGTCATTGTTGCCCACCGACAGCAGACCGCCGAGGGTGATCAACAGTACCAGCGGGATACCCGCGCCAAATGCGGCGGACGCCACCAGTCGTGCGGCCTTGACGCTGCGGTGCTGGTAGCGCGACATATCGGCACCGGCATTGGCCCAGCCGATACCGGTACCGGCGGCCATGGTGCCGATGCCGATGATCATCGCGCTCAGCGGAGCCGGGGCGGCGTTGAAGACGGCGCTCCAGTCGATGGTGGCGCAGAGAAAACCGCCCACCAGGATGTTCAGCGCACCGAACACATAGGTGGCCCACTTCTGGATCACCAGCAAGGTGGCGTGGCCCAGGCCGGAGACGGCCAGGGTCAGCAGCACGAAGATGCCGATAAAGATCAGGGTCAGCACCGGCGCGCTTTTGGCCTCGACCGCCGAGCCGAACAGAATCGAACACAGCGACAGCAGCACAAACGCGGCGGTGGTGGTGTTGACGGTTTCCCAGCCCAGGCGCGACATCAGCGAGACCAGCGTCGGACCGATATTGCCGCGCACGCCGAAAATGGCTCGGGACAGTGTCAGGCTGGGCGCGCGGCCCCGTCGGCCGGCGATGGAAATGATGCCCACCACGGCAAAGGAACCGGCGGCGCCGAGGATTGCCACGATCACTGCCTGCCAGATCGCCAGGCCGCGAAACGCCACCAACGTGGCGCCCAGCGGCAAACCGAGGATGCTGATATTGGCGGCGAACCATACCCAGAACAGTTGCAGCGGGTGGCCGTTGCACTCCCCTTCCGGAACGGGCTCGATACCGCGTGTTTCCAATTGCCCGGCGCCTTGGCCGGAAGTCATGCTGCCCATCGTGGTGCTCCTGATGCCTGTAGTTGTTATGTGATGGCAAATGGTTAGAGGGTTAACCCGTCATCCTGACTGTTCAATCATGTGCTTGACGCAAGGCCAGCAGCCCCTGGACCAGGGGCTGCAGATCCAGGCCATTGACCCGCCTGATCTGCTCGATCATCGCCGACGGCCAGCACGGCATGCCCAGGCAAGCGCCGAGCATGGCGCCGAGCATGGCCGCGATGGTGTCGGTGTCCCCGCCGAGGCTGGCGGCCAGGCACAGGGCATCCAGCGCCGTCAGCTCGCCCACCGCCACTTGCTGCGCAAGGGCAAACGACACCACCACCGACTCCTGGGAGGCAACGGAAGTGCCGATCAACTCGTACAGCAAGTCGGCGAACAGCGCCGTGTCGCCACTGCCGACGCTCAGGGTACGCGCCCAACTGATGCGGGTGGAAATCCGCCCGCCGGCAATCCAGTGCCCGTGGGTTTCAGCCTGCTGGGCTATTTGAGTGCCGATGTTCAAGGCTTCGCCCAGGTCCGCACCGTTGATGCCGGCCGAGACCACCGCCGCCACCGCCGCCGCGCTGGAAATCCCCAAGGTGGTGTTATGGGTGACCTGGCACGCCTGGATCACCGCCTGGATAAACCGCGCTGAGTCGTTGACGTCGGCGGCAATGCCCACGGGCGTAATGCGCATGGCGGCACCGTTGGTGGTGCCATAGCGCCCGGACTCTTCCGGCGTATGGCCGGCGAGGATCATGTCGATGGCACGCTTGGTGGAAGGGCCGAGCAAATCCTGGGAGCCCTTGGCGCGCATGCTCGCTTCCCATTCGATCAGCCGATGGGCGAGCACCGAGGGTTGGATCGTGCCCTGCCCCTGCACCAGCAGCTCGCCCACGAGGATGGCTTGTTCGGTGTCATCGGTGATGGAGCCGGCCGGCATGTTGGGGGCGATGGGCTGGTCGGCGTGGGCGTCGACCAGCGTGGTGATAGCGCCGAAACGCGCGCGAACCTGTTCACGGCTCAGAGACTGGGTGGGCATGCCCAGGGCATCGCCCAGGGCCAGGCCGTAGAAGGCGCCGAGGGCGCGGTCATGCGGAGTCATTTGGCGGTTCCGAATTGCAGGTGCAGGCGAAAGTGCACAGGGTCTAGAAGGCTTTCGACGTACTCCATGAAACGCCCACGGCGGTCATAGGTGGTGCGTGACGCCTTCAGAAACACTGTGCCGGCCGTACGCCCGAGCAACTCGGCGTCCGCAGCGCTCAGAGGCTCGGCACCGATCCACTGATCGCCGTCGGCGCCGATATAGCCGTAGGCCGCGAGGGTGATGGTCAGGGAATTGTCGATCAAGCCCACGCGGGGCAGGCTTTCCAGACTCCCGGAGGCCGGCATCAACGAGCGCTCCAGGGACACGGCAGTGCCGTCGGTAGTGCGCCGGCGGCGGTCGAGGGCGATGAATTGGTCGCTGCCGAAGCGGCTGCGCAGGTCCTCTCGCGTCACAGCTTCCAGGCGCAGCACCTCGGTGTTCACCAGTGCGCCCGTGTCGGCCAGGGCCTGGGCCCAGCCATTGGCTTGATCGAGCACCATGCCATCGAAGGTGACGATGGAGCCGACCCCGCTTTGGGTGGCGATGTAATTGCGCCGCTTGAGTTCGGCCAGTGCCTCGCGCAACGTGCCTCGGCTGACCGCAAACTCTTCGGCCAACTGGTGCTCGCCTGGCAGCAGGAAACCGTCGGCCATCACCCCGCCTTCGATACGGCGAATGAGTTCGTCGACGACGCGTTTTTTCTTATCAAATCGGACATGTCTAATCATGTACAAATTGATAACCGAAAGCCCCCATCAGCGGCAAGCGAATTATGTCAGGGCCGCGTAAAAACTGAACTCACGGCTCCAGGCCAATCACAAAGAACGCTCCACCGCTCCAGACCCCAAGCCAGTTTTGCCCATTGATCGGACGGCTCACCGCCAGTTCTACCAACTGGTAGAACACATTGCGATGCACCAGCGCTTCGAGGTTGTTGCGTACGCAAAGATAAGGCGACGGCTCGTCGGTAACCGGATCAATCACCACCCGCAGCGGATGTTCAGGGCCAGCCTCGATCTGCTCGTCGACGTTAGTGGTGAAGCGCAATTGCTGACGTTCACCCTCGCCTTCGACCTCGAGCGTCACCGCAACGAAGGGTGCATCGTCGACCACGATCCCGACTTTTTCCACCGGCGTGATCAGGAAATAATCATCACCGTCGCGGCGAATGATGTTGGAGAACAGCTTGACCATCGGCTTGCGCCCGATCGGCGTGCCCTGGTAATACCACGTACCGTCCCGAGCGATACGCATGTCGATATTGCCGCAGAAATCCGGGTTCCACAGATGCACCGGCGCCGGGCCCTTGCCTTTTGGCAGTTGGGCCAAGAGATCATTGGTTTTGGCGGAATCGGTCATGGGTTCTCCCTGGTTGACGAACCTACTGATCACTCATGCCCAGCAGGCCGCGTGCGTACTGCGCCAGTGGGCGGGCAATCAGGTCTTGTGGCTTGTTGTCGTGGAATGTCAGTAAACCGCCACGACTGCGAATGCGTGCAGTATCAATCAAATACTGGGTGCTGGTCTCGATCAACATGATCTGGATGACACCGCTGTCCACGCCAACGCGGTCAAGCGCCTCCTGATCGGCCCATTCATCGGCGTTGCCGATACGGTCGTCGGCCTTGGCGAAGCGGCAATACAACAGGTAATGGGCGCCCGCCGCACGGGCTTCCGCCATGGCTTGCTCGAGGCCTTCGGGTTGGCGCGCGCGACGTACCATGGGGAAGTACTCGACGAAACCGTTGAAGGCTTCCTCGGCCACCACGTTGGGACGCGGATAGGCACTGCCGGGCGGTACGAAGGCCCCCTGGGCGATGAAGATGAACGAATCGGGCTGCACGCGAATCGACGCGGTGCGGCGGGTATCGCTGTGGTCCAGCAACCCGGCGTCACTCATCTGATAGCGGGTGCCTTCGGCCATATCGCTGACGGTCATGCAGCCACTCAGCGTCAACGACGCCAGCAATAACACCAGACTACGCATCCTAATCCTCCAGAAGCCGGTGACGGAAAACCGGCGAATGGGCACGAGATGCAGGTTCTGGGCCAGGGGAGCCGCTCGGCGTCAGCCGCCAATAATCTTCATGACGGTTGCACCGCCGGAGAAGGCCACTTCCTGTTTGTCGCCCAGAGCCTTCATCAACAGGCCCTGCAGCGCAGGCAGCGCCTGGTGGCGAGGCTTGTCGAGCAAGTCGCCGACGTAATGGCGGTTGCTCGACGACAGGCAGCCATGCAACCAGCCGGTGGATGACAGACGCAGCCGCGAACAGGTACGACAGAATGGCACGCTCTCGTTGGCAATCACGCCGAAATGGCCTTTGCCAGGCACTTCGTAGCGTACAGCGGTAGCGTCCACGGGGGCGTTGGCCTGCAGGTATTCGTGGTGCTCGCCGATCAGGCTGAGCAATTGTTGCAGACTGACGAATTGCTGCAGGAATGCGTTCGAATCCTTGGCCAGATGGCCCATGCGCATCAGTTCGATAAAGCGCAGTTCGTAGCCGCGTTCCAGGCAATAGTCGAGCAACGGCATGACCTGGTCCAGGTTCTGGCCGCGCAGGGGCACCATGTTGACTTTGATCTTGAGCCCGGCGGCACGCGCCTGGTCCATGCCATCCAGCACGGTCGCCAGGTCGCCGCCACGGGCGATGCTGCGAAACGCCCCGGCGTCCAGCGTGTCGAGGGAAACGTTGATGCGACGGATGCCGGCGTCCACCAACAGCGGCAATTTGCGCGCCAGCAACTGACCATTGGTGGTCAAGCTGATATCTCTGAGCCCCATCCCGCCCACAGCGCCCAGAAAAGCCTCCAATTTGGGGCTCACCAGCGGCTCACCGCCGGTGATGCGCAGGCGCTCGATACCCGCCGCTTCAATCAGATACGCCACACCACGCGCCATGGCCTGAGCCGAGAGTTCGTCCTGGGCAGCCACCAGCCGCTTGCCGTCAGGCACGCAGTAGGTACACGCATAATTGCAGGCTGAGGTCAGGCTGATTCGCAGATTGCGAAAACGCCTGCCTTGACGATCAACGATCATGGATCACTCCGGCAGCGGTTAATTCGGGCGCGCTAAAAACTGACCTATAAATCAGCTTTTAGCAAGGTCCTTGCCTGAGTATATTCCTGGGTTACTGCACCTGGCAGCAAATCATTGCGTAGCGGGCGTTTCGGCGGGAGCCGCTTCCAGCGCAGGCTCACTGCTGTGCTTGCGCTTATTGCCCATGCGCACGCCAATGTCCATCAGGAACTGGAAGAAACCTTCCTGATCTTCCAGCACATTGCTCCAGAACGGCGAGTGATACAGCGCGACCGCACCGTGCACCAGCGCCCAGGCGGCGCAGTAGTGGAAATACGGCGGCACATCTTCAAGCTTGCCTTCGCTGATACGGCCCTTGATCAACAGGGTCAGTCGTTCGAAGTTGGACGCGCGAATCTTGTGCAGCTCTTCAACCATCTCCGGGACTTGATGGCCTTTCACCACTTTCTCTTCCAGACGATCGAACAGGCGATAGCGCTGCGGGTCACGCATGCGGAACTCAAAATAGGCGCGGGACAGGGCTTCTTTATCCTTGTCCACGTCAGCCGAATGCAGCAGCTCATTCAAATCGCGCTCATAGTCGAGCATCAGGCGCAGATAGATCTCGGCCTTGGATTTGAAGTGCTTATAGATAGTGCCTTTGCCGATACCTACGGCATCCGCAATCATCTCGACGGTGACGCTGTCTTCACCCTGTTCGAGAAACAATTTGAGCGCGGTGTCGAGAATTTCCTGCTCACGGCGGCGAAACTCACGGACCTTACGGGGTTCTTTGTGCATGAGGAAGAGGTCTGCAGAGGTCGGTAGAGGGAGGGTTGCGCAAGGCCACGGACACGTGACGATACGATTTACCCGATGCGAGGGATTATCCCGACTGAACGGTCGTTGGGCAACGCCTATATGAACCGACCCGGCACTTTAATGACAACACGCCAACGAATAGGCGCCGATCAGTCAGAAATAATACGCAACATCCACTGTTGCCCACCGCTCAATGAGAACTCAACTGAAGCGCACGTATTCCAAATCTGTTTAAAAAACGACCAGCCGCCACTGGACTGAATGGGATACTGATCAATACTTCAACTGTCGGCGTGACATCTCCCCCAAGTGAAGCGCCGACCTGGGTACCGACGGACTGAGTGCCCTTGTTTTACTCCTAATGGTCTTAGCCCGGATTCACCCCCCAGAACCCGGGTTTTTTTTGCCTGCGATTTGGCCTTCAACCCGCTACGTGAGCCAATGGGAACAAGCGCTTGAAATTCTCGGTGGTCTGCTCGGCGAACCGCTCGTAGGGCTCCCCGCGCAACATCGCCAGGTACTCCGCTACGTCGCGCACATACTCCGGCAGGTTGGGCTTGCCGCGATGAGGGATGGGCGCCAGGTAGGGCGAGTCGGTCTCCACCAGCAAGCGGTCGGCCGGCACTTGCCGCGCCACGTCGCGCAGCGCATCGGCATTGCGGAAAGTAACGATCCCCGACAACGAGATGTAGAAGCCCAGGTCCAGGGCAGCCCTGGCCATGTCCCAGTCCTCGGTGAAGCAGTGCAGCACGCCGCCCTGGGGCAACGCGGCTTCGCGCAGCAGGGCCAGGGTGTCGGCACGCGCGCCGCGGGTGTGGACGATCACTGGCTTGCCGGTTTGGCGGGCAGCCTGCAGGTGCAAACGAAAGGAAGCCTGCTGCAACTCGGCGGCTTCGGGCTCGTAATGGTAGTCCAGGCCCGTTTCACCGATGGCCACGACGCGCGGGTGATTGAGTTCCGCCAGCAGCCACTCAAGCGCCGGCGCTTCGCCGGGTTTGAGGTCCAGCGGGTGGATACCCACCGAACAATCCACATCGGCATAGCGATCGGCGAGGGCTTTGACGTCGGCGGCGTTTTCAGCACTGACGCCGATGCACAGGAAGTGCCCGACCCCGCGCTGGCGCGCCGCTTCGAGGGCGGCGTCAAGGGAGCCTGCGTGCTGGGCAAGGTCAAGACGGTCAAGGTGGCAATGGGAATCTACGAGCATAAGAAGGTACGACTTGAAATCACGGTAAATGTCCGGCCAACGATACACCCGTCGGCCATCGAGGGATTAACGGCGCCCGAGCAGGCCAACCCATTGCACCAGTAGCGCTTCAAGCAGCAGCACACGGTTGAGGTTGGCCTTGCCAAGGACTTTCTGGCGTTGGGCAAGGATCCAGTCCTGGATGTTCAGCACCTTGTCCTGAGGGCTTTTCTGCGCAAGGTACTGCACCACTTTGCGCATGTCCGGCAAGCCAAGACCGTTTTCGTCCTGGGTCAACTGATAACGCAGGATCAGGCTCGACCAGTCGCAGAACCAGTCGAACAGTAGCAGTAAGGGGATGTCCTTCCAGGCCGTTTCGGCCAACTGCGTAGCGGACAATTCCTGTTTGAGCAACTTCTTCACGCCCTCCACTACCAGGGATCGCTGTTCGCGCACGCCCTGGGCCTGCAGCTTGACGGCAGCCAATGGCGAGCCTGCGGCCAGGGTCAATAACTCCACACGTTCCTCAGCAGAGCAATCCGGCAGAGCCTGTCCCAGCCACTGCAGGCTCATGGCCTCGCTCGGCAAGGGGCACGCCTGCTGCACGCAACGGCTGCGAATGGTCGGTAGCAAACGGCTAGACTGATGGCTGACCAGCAACAACACGGTATCGCCGGAAGGTTCTTCAAGACTTTTAAGCAAGGCGTTGGCGGCGTTGATGTTCATCGCCTCCACCGGCTCGATCAATACCACTTTGCGCCCGCCCATCTGCGCGGTCTGCACCACAAAACTGACCAGATCACGCACCTGGTCGACCTTGATCGCCTTGTCGGCCTCTTCGGGTTCGAGCAGGTAATTGTCCGGGTGGCTGCCTGCCTTGAGCAGCATGCAGGATTTGCATTCACCGCAGGCCTGCAGATTAACCGGCCGCTGGCACAGCAGGCTGGCCATGAGGCGCTCGGCCAGATGGCGCTTACCGATCCCCGCCGGGCCATGCAACAAGTACGCATGGGCGTGCTGGGCACGACCGGCCAATTGCTGCCAGAGGCCGTCCTGCCACGGATAGGCTTCAGCCACGGGCACGCTCCAAGAGCGTCGGCAACAGTGTGTCGATGGCGCGCTGCACATGGCTCAACGGTTGCGCCGCATCCAGCAGGTGATAGCGCGCGGGTTCGGCTGCGGCCCGCGTGAGGAAGGCGCTGCGCACAGCGTCGAAAAACGCCTGGCCCTCCTGCTCGAAACGGTCCAGGCGACCTCGGGCACTGGCGCGGGCCATGCCCACTTCCACCGGCAGATCGAACAGCAGGGTCAGGTCAGGACGCAGTTGGCCCTGCACGAACGCTTCCAGCGTAGCGATACGTTCCAGGCACAGGCCACGGCCACCGCCCTGGTACGCGTAGGTGGAATCGGTAAAACGGTCGCAGATCACTACGGCACCACGCGCCAGGGCCGGGCGGATGACCTCGGCCAGATGCTGGGCACGGGCAGCGAACACCAGCAGCAACTCGGTGTCCGGGTTCATCTGTTCTTCGCCCGGAGCCAGCAACACTTCACGGATGCGCTCGGCCAGCGGGGTTCCGCCCGGCTCACGAGTCAACACCACCTCGATACCCTCTGCACGCAAGCGCTCTGCCAGGTAATCGCGATTGGTGCTTTTGCCGGCGCCTTCCGGGCCTTCCAGGGTAATAAACAAGCCAGTCACAGGCGGTCCTTAGTCAGAGTCATTGCGGGCTTTGCGGTGCGGCGGTGTCCGGGGCGGCATCGGTCGCAGGTGCCGCCGGCTCGGACGGTTTCACCGCCGGCGCCGGGCTGGAGCGATAATCGGCCCGCCGCTTGAGCTGAAACTCACGCACGGCTGCATTATGCGCATCCAGGTCATCCGAGAAAATATGGCTGCCATCGCCACGCGCGACAAAATACAGGCTGCTGCCCGGCGCGGGGTTCAACGCCGCATGAATCGCCTCACGGCCGACCATGGCGATCGGCGTCGGCGGCAAGCCGGCCACCATGTAAGTGTTATACGGGTTGGCTTCCTTGAGATGGGCGCGGGTCAACTTGCCGTTGTAACGTTCGCCCAGGCCGTAGATCACCGTGGGGTCGGTCTGCAGCAGCATGCCGATCTTCATGCGGCGCACAAACACGCCGGCAATCTGCCCGCGCTCTTCGGGTACGCCGGTTTCCTTCTCCACCAACGAAGCCATGATCAAGGCTTGATAGGGCTCGGTGTACGGCACATCGGCGGCGCGCTTGCTCCATTCCTGGGCCAGCACGTCGTCCAGGCGGTTATAGGCTTTTTTAAGGAACTCGACGTCGGTCATACCGCGCACAAAACGGTAGGTGTCAGGGAAGAACCGTCCCTCCGGGAACACACCGGGATGGCCGAGCTTGTCCATGACTTCGCTGTCCGTCAGCCCCGACAAGGTCTGCACAATCTTTTCGTGCTTGGCCAACGCCGCGCGTACCTGACGGAAATTCCAGCCTTCGACCAATGTAAGGCCGTATTGCACCACTTCGCCGCGTTGCCACAGGCCGATCAGCCCTTGGGCAGTCATGCCGGGGGTCATGCGATATTCGCCGCTGTGCAGCGGCTGGCCGTCCAGGTTGAAGCGCCAGTACAGGCGCAGCCAGAAAGCGTCGTCAAGCACGCCGTCGGCTTCGAGGCGGTTGAAGGTGCCGGTGGGCGTCGCCCCGGAGGGTACATCGAGCAATTGCTCCTGAGTCAGCTTCAAGGGCTGCGTAAGGGCAGAGTCGAGTTTCCAGGCAGAAAAGCCCAACAGCAAACCGGCGCAGAACAGACCGATCAGCAGCAGTACAACCAGTTTTCGTATCAACTCAAATATCCAATAGCGCGCGAACAATGCCCTGCAGTTTACGGGTGAGCGGGCCAACCGACCAGCTCATCGCAGCGCACTCACGCACCGGCCAAATGCCATAAATGCTGTTGCAGGTGAAGACTTCGTCAGCCTGACGCAACTGCTCCAGGCTGATGTCGGCCACGGCCACCGGGACGCCCAGCACTTGAGCCTGGGCCAGAATCTCGGCGCGCATGACGCCGGCAACCCCACAACGCTTCAGATCGGCGGTTAGTAACAAGCCGTTGCTTACAATGAATAAATTGCTGAACACGCCTTCGATGACACGCCCGGACGTATCCCGCATCAAGCCTTCGGCGTGCTCGGGGTCCTGCCATTCGGCGCGGGCAATCACCTGCTCCAGGCGGTTGAGGTGCTTGAGACCGGCCAGCAGCGGTTGCTCGGCGAGGCGAGTGGCGCATGAAAACAGACGGATACCGACGGTTCCATGGGCCTGCGGATAGGATGCGGGCGGGCTGCCCTGAATCACTCGACGCACGGGGGCGCCGGGGTTGATGCCATAACCACGCAGGCTGTCGCCCCGAGTAAGGATCAACTTGAGAACACCGTCGCCGAGGGCGGCGGCATAGGCCTGCACCTCACCGCGTACGAGCACGTGATCGACCGCTAAGGCGAGGCGCCTGCAGCCCTCATGCAGGCGCTGCAGATGCCGGTCGAGCAGCACAGGCTGCCCGGCCTTGACGGCAATGGTCTCGAACAGACCATCGCCGTATGCCAGGCCGCGGTCTTTCAGGGGCACGGCGTCCGCTGGCTGACCGTCGACCCAGCTGTGCATCACTCGGCGAACCGGCGGAACACCAGAGAGCCGTTGGTGCCGCCAAAGCCAAACGAGTTGGAAATGGCGACATCGATCGGCATCGGCTGCGCTTCGTGAGGCACGAAGTTCAGGTCGCAGCCTTCGTCCGGCTCATCCAGGTTAATGGTCGGCGGAGCGACCTGATCCTTGATGGCCATCACACTGAAGATCGCCTCGACCGCGCCCGCCGCACCCAACAGGTGCCCGGTCATGGACTTGGTGGAGCTGACCGCCAGCTTATAGGCGTGCTCGCCGAATACCGACTTGATGGCCTCGGCTTCCGCCAGGTCGCCGGTGGGGGTCGAGGTGCCATGGGCATTGATGTAGTGCACCTGGTCCGCATTGACCTTTGCATCACGCAGCGCATTGGTGATGCACCGCGCAGCGCCGGCACCGTCGGACGGTGGCGAAGTCATGTGGTAGGCGTCGCCGCTCATGCCAAAGCCGATCAGCTCGGCGTAGATGGTGGCACCACGCGCCTTGGCATGCTCCAACTCTTCCAGGACCAGAGCCCCGGCACCGTCGGACAATACGAAGCCATCACGGCCTTTGTCCCAGGGACGGCTGGCACGGGTCGGTTCGTCGTTGCGCGTCGACAGTGCACGGGAAGCACCGAAGCCGCCCATGCCGAGGCCGCAGGCAGCCATTTCCGCGCCGCCCGCAATCATCACGTCCGCCTCGTCATAGGCGATGTTGCGCGCCGCCATGCCGATACAGTGGGTGCCCGTGGTGCACGCCGTGGCAATCGCGTAGTTAGGCCCCTGTGCGCCCAGGTGGATGGACAGGAAACCGGAAATCATATTGATGATCGAGCCCGGTACAAAAAACGGTGAAATTCGACGTGGGCCCGTCTCATGCAGCGTGCGGCTGGTGTCTTCGATATTGGTCAAACCGCCAATACCAGACCCCATGGCTACGCCGATGCGCTCACGGTTGGCGTCGGTGACTTCCAGGCCGGCGTTACGCACTGCCTGAAAACCGGCGGCCAGGCCGTATTGAATGAACAGGTCGAGCTTGCGGGACTCTTTGATCGAGAGATATTCCTCGACGTTGAACCCTTTTACCGAGCCGCCAAAACGGGTGGAATAGGCAGAAAGGTCCGTATGTTCGATCAGACCAATGCCACTGCGGCCAGCCAGAATGCCCTGCCAACTGCTCGGCACATCCGTACCCAGTGGCGACAACATACCCATACCGGTGACTACGACGCGTCTACGCGACACAGCACTCTCCTTTTTCATGATGACGACACTATGCTTCAGCGCTCACTTTTCATTGGAGCTAAAGAAAAAACCGCACGCCGTTACAGCAGTGCGGTTTTTCCCTGACAGCAAGCGACGACTACAAACTATTACGCCTGGTGGGCAGTAACGTAGTCGATGGCAGCTTGAACAGTAGTGATTTTTTCAGCTTCTTCGTCCGGGATTTCGGTCTCGAATTCCTCTTCCAGAGCCATCACCAGCTCAACGGTGTCAAGGGAATCGGCACCCAGGTCTTCTACGAAGGAAGCAGTGTTGACCACTTCTTCTTCCTTAACGCCCAGTTGCTCGGCGACGATTTTCTTGACGCGCTCTTCGATGGTGCTCATACCTTGTTTAACTCCTAATGGACAAATTCAGGCAGCTGGCCAGTGGGTAAGTGTATAGAAAGCCATTTCAGCTTTTCAACTGAAAGCTTCACCCCGAACCCGCTCGGCCACCCGCCTATAAATTAAGTTGCAGCTTTATAACGGATTTTAGACAGCTCGTATGACATTTTTTTGAAGCGATCCGTCACAATTTAACTCATGTACATCCCGCCGTTAACCGGGATTGTAGCCCCAGTCACGTATGCCGCACCGTCGGATGCCAGGAAAGTGACCACATTCGCGATCTCTTGAGCCTGGCCCAGACGACCCAGCGGAATCTGCGTCAGCAAGGCTTCACGCTGTGCTTCCGGCAGTTCGCGAGTCATATCGGTGTCGATGAACCCAGGGGCCACCGAGTTGACCGTGATCGAACGCGAACCGACTTCACGCGCCAGTGCGCGGCTGAAACCTTCCAGGCCGGCTTTGGCGGCAGCGTAGTTTACTTGGCCTGCGTTGCCCATGGCACCCACTACGGAACCAATATTGATAATTCGGCCCCAACGCGCCTTGGTCATGCCGCGCAAAACACCCTTGGACAGGCGAAACAGACTGTTCAGGTTGGTATCGACCACGTCGTACCACTCGTCGTCTTTCATGCGCATCATCAGGTTATCGCGGGTGATGCCGGCGTTATTGACCAAGATCGACGGCGCGCCGAACTGTGCGGTGATCTCGGCCAGTACAGCGGCCACGGACTCATCGCTGGTCACGTTCAGCTCAAGGCCGGTGCCTTGAACGCCATTGTCCTTCAGGGTGGCGGCAATACGCTCGGCGCCCGAGGCGGATGTGGCGGTGCCGATCACAACGGCGCCCTGACGGCCCAGCTCCAGGGCGATCGCCTGGCCGATGCCACGGCTGGCGCCGGTAACCAGTGCAACTTTACCTTGCAGACTCATGCAGGTTTCTCCTGTTCAAGCTTGTGCTGCGCGAGCGGCAGCGAAAGCGTCTGGGGTGTTGAGATTGGAAGTGGACACGCCCTCGGCGCAACGTTTATTCAGACCGGCCAGCACTTTGCCTGGGCCGCATTCGACCAGTTCGGTCGCGCCCTTGGCCGCCAGGGTCTGCACCGATTCGACCCAGCGAACCGGCTTGTAGAGTTGCTCCAGCAGGTCGCGCTTGAGGGTGTCGAGGTCGGCAGCCACGGCGGCGCTGACGTTCTGAACCAGCGGAATCTGCGGCGCCTGCCAGTCGATGGCGGCGATGGCTTCGGCAAAGCGCTCGGCAGCCGGACGCATCAGTTCGCAGTGCGACGGCACGCTCACCGGCAGCGGCAGCGCGCGCTTGGCCCCACGAGCCTTGCAGCCTTCGATGGCGCGCTCGACGGCAGCCTTGGCACCGGCGATCACCACCTGGCCAGGGGAGTTGAAGTTCACCGCGCTGACGACTTCGCCCTGAGCCGCTTCGGCGCAGGCTTCAATCACCACGGCATCGTCCAGGCCCAGGATCGCCGCCATGCCGCCCTGCCCGGCCGGAACGGCCTCTTGCATCAACTGGCCACGACGTTCGACCAGCTTGACCGCTTCACCGAGGGTCAGGCTGCCCGCCGCTACCAGCGCGCTGTATTCACCCAGACTGTGACCGGCAACAAACGCCGGACGCGCGCCGCCTTCTGCCAGCCACAAGCGCCACAGGGCGATCGAAGCGGTCAGGATGGCCGGTTGGGTTTTATCGGTCTGATTGAGCTGCTCTTCCGGCCCTTGCTGGGTCAGGGCCCACAGGTCGTAACCCAGGGCGTCGGAAGCTTCCTTGAAAGTGTCCAGGATCAACGGGTATTGCGCGCCCAGCTCGGCCAACATGCCGAGGGACTGCGAACCCTGCCCTGGAAAGACGAATGCGAGGGATGTAGACATGTAACAAGCCCCTAATGATCTGGTCGTCGGAAATAGTCGCTCCTACGGTGGGAGCGCACGAAACTGACAGATTGGATGGTCAATTGAACTGGCCGGTCACATTTAAGCATTCCCGGGCCGATTCGCCTAAGGCAACAAGTCCTCGAGACGGCCGTGCAAGCGCTGCGGCAGGTTTTCCTGAATCTCGATCACCGCACGGGCAATCGCACTCTGGAAGCCTTCGACCCCGGCCGAACCATGGCTTTTCACCACGATGCCCTGCAGCCCCAGAAAACTCGCCCCATTATGCCGCGCCGGGGCCAGGTCGGCCTGCAGGCGCCGCATCAGCGGTAGCGCCAGGGCGCCCACCAGGCGCGATGCCAGGTTGCGTCTGAACAACACTTCGATACGCGAGGCGATCATGGTCGCCAGGCCCTCGCTGGACTTGAGCAGGATATTGCCGACAAATCCGTCGCACACCACCACATCCGCTTCGCCTCGGTACAAACCATCGCCCTCGACAAATCCGATGTAGTTCAGCCCGCGCGCTTGCTGCAACAGCGTCGCGGCGAGCTTGACCTGCTGGTTGCCCTTGATGTCTTCGGTGCCGATATTCAACAACGCTACGCGCGGCCGTGCCACGCCCAGCGCTTCGGCGGCTACCGAGCCCATCACGGCAAACTGGAACAGGTGCTCGGCGCTGCAGTCCACGTTCGCGCCCAGGTCCAGCAACTGGCAATAGCCGTTCTGCGTCGGAATCGCCGCCACCATCGCCGGACGATCAATCCCGGGCAGCGTCTTGAGCACATGCCGCGACAACGCCATCAAGGCCCCGGTATTACCCGCACTGACGCAGGCCTGCACCTTGCCGTCGCGCAACAGCTCCAGGGCCACCCGCATTGAAGAGTCAGGCTTGCCGCGCAAGGCCGCCGACGGCTTTTCATCCATCGTGATGGTTTCGCTGGCCGGCACAATGCTCAGGCGCGCGCGATCCACCGCCGGATGGCTGGCAATCAGTTCTTCAAGAAGGGAGGGTTGACCGACGAGGGTCAGGTGCAACGAGGGTGTAGCGCACAGGCTGGCAAGGCAGGCCTGAACAATGCTGCGGGGACCGAAGTCCCCGCCCATTGCGTCAATCGCGATGACGAGAGCAGACAAGTGATTACTCGTCAGCGCCCTTGTCGATCACTTTACGGCCACGGTATACGCCTTCTGGCGATACGTGGTGACGCAGGTGAACTTCACCAGTGGTCTTTTCCACGGACAGGGTGCTTGCCTCGAGAGCGTCGTGCGAACGGCGCATGTCACGGGCGGAGCGGGATTTTTTGTTCTGCTGAACAGCCATAATTGATTAACTCCTAAACGTTTGGGTCACGCTTTAACTGCGCCAATACACTGAACGGGTTGGACCGCGTTACCTCGTCCTCGCTCGGTTCGGGCTCGGCATCGAGGCCCGCCGGCTGCTGGCATTCTTCCGGATGATGAGCAGGCACAATGGGCAAGGCGAGCAGAAGCTCCTCCTCGATCAGTGCATGCAGATCCAATGGATCTTCGCCCAGTTCCAGCACGTCATAACCTTTCGGCAACGACTGGGTATTCGCACCCTCCTTCACCACGGCGTAACTGCACTCGCTGTGGATCGGCAGGGTGACCAGCTCAAGACAACGCTGGCAAACCATTTTGACTTCGGTGTCGATAAAACTGTGGATCACCACAGATTTACGTTCATCTCGTTCAAAATCGAATTTGGCCTGCACCGTACCGACAGTGTCGGAAAGCGGGTCGCAGAGTCTCTCCAAATCGGCCAGCAGCACTTCACCTTGAAGGGAGGTGCCACGATCAGCCAATTTGCGCGGGTCAACGTGAGGTGGAATCGGGTCATTCAACATAGGCGCAGCATTATAGGGATGCACCCAGCCATGTCAAAGGAAATTCAGCCCTGTGCGTCAGCCGGTCGCCCCGCTAGAATCGGCGGCTGCCTTGAGGAGACGTATATGCTGCCTTTATTACTCGCTTCCAGCTCGGTTTATCGCCGGGAACTGCTCAGTCGCCTGCATCTGCCGTTCATCTGCCGCTCGCCGGATATCGACGAAAGCCACGCTGCAAATGAGTCCGCCACAGACTTGGTCAAACGCCTGGCCAAACAGAAAGCCCATGCCCTCGCCGCCAGCCACCCAGGCCACCTGATCATCGGTTCAGACCAGGTTGCCACGCTGGAAGGCCGCATCATCGGCAAGCCCCACATGTTCGAAAATGCGCGCGAGCAGTTATTGGCCGCCAGCGGCAAGCGCGTCAGCTTCCTCACCGGCCTGGCCCTGCTCAACAGCGAGACGGGGCACTGCCAGGTGGACTGCGTGCCGTTCACTGTGCACATGCGCGAACTGGATGCAGCGCGCATCGAGCGCTACCTGCAGATCGAGCAGCCGTACGACTGCGCGGGCAGCTTCAAGGCGGAAGGGTTGGGCGTGAGCTTGTTCCAAAGCACCGAAGGGCCGGACGCGACCAGCCTGGTCGGCTTACCATTGATTCGGCTGGTGGACATGCTGCTCAGCGAAGGCGTGCAAATCCCTTAAGAACACAACCAAATGCGGGAGGGAGCAAGCTCCATCCCACATGTTGATCTACGGCAGACTTGAGATATTAACGCAGCGCCGGCCCCTGGAAGCCCATGTACAGCGCCAGTTTCTCAGCCACGCTGGCGCCTAGTTTCTTGGAGAAACGATCAAACGGCGATTCTTCAACGGTGAAGTCCACCAGCTCTTTCTCGCCGACCACATCCCGCGCTACCGAACTGGCACTGCCCAGTCCATCGACCAGACCCAGCGGCAATGCTTGCTCGCCCGACCACACCAACCCGGAGAACAACTCCGGATGGTCTTTGTCCTTCAGGCGATCCCCACGCCCCTGCTTCACGCTGGCGATGAACTGGCGATGGGTGGTGTCGAGCACTCCCTGCCAGAACTGGGTTTCATCGGCCTTTTGCGGCTGGAACGGATCAAGGAAGGACTTGTGTTCGCCGGAGTTATAGGTCCGACGTTCAACCCCCAGCTTCTCCATGGCTCCGACAAAGCCGTAACCGGCCGCCGTCACGCCGATGGAGCCCACCAGACTGGCCTTGTCGGCGTAGATCTGATCGGCTGCACTGGCGATGTAGTAAGCACCGGAGGCGCCAAGATCGGCGATCACCGCATACAGCTTGATATCGGGGTGCAGGCCGCGCAGGCGACGAATCTCGTCATACACGTAACCCGACTGCACCGGGCTGCCGCCGGGACTGTTGATTCGCAGGATCACGCCCTTGACCTTGGGGTCCTCGAACGCGGCACGCAGGCTGCTGACGATATTGTCGGCGCTGGCAGGCTCCTTATCGGCAATCACCCCACGTACTTCGATCAACGCGGTGTAATTGGCGCCACGGGTCGCACTCTTTTCCATATCCATCAGCGGGCTGAACAGCGCCAGCATGATCAACAGGTAAGCAAAGGTCAGCAGCTTGAAGAAAATCCCCCAGCGCCGCGCACGCCGCTGCTCCTGGACACTGGCCAGGAGCGTCTTCTCCAGCAACTGCCAGCTCTTGTCGTCACCGCTTTGAGCCTTCTCAGGCGCTTTCCACTCGTCACTCATGCCATCAACCCCAGCAAAGACTTATTGGGCCCGACCAAGCCAGGCCTGCAATTGCGAAAAATGATCAATCGTGACCCTCGGCTCGTATTGCTGCAGCGCCTCGGCGGACTGGGCGCCATAACTGACGGCCACACTGTCCATGCCGGCGTTGCGCGCCATCATCAGGTCGAAGCTGGCATCGCCCACCATTAATGCCTGGCGCGGCGACACCCCGCAATGCGCCACGATCTGCTCCAGCATCAGAGGGTGAGGCTTGCTGGCGGTTTCATCGGCCGCGCGGGTCGCATCGAAATAATCCTCAAAGCCATGAGCCTTGAGCACCCGATCCAGGCCGCGACGAGCCTTGCCGGTAGCCACCGCCAGGTGATAACCATCGGCACGGAAAGCCTCAAGCGATTGCCGCACACCCTCGAACAGAGGCGAAGGCTCGACCTCCAGCCCAATGTAGTGTTCGGCGTAATGTTCACGGAACGCCAGCAGCTCGCCATCGGATATCTGCGGATACAGGGTGCGAATCGCTTCCGGCAGGCCGAGCCCGATAATGCCCTTGACCGCCAGGTCGCTGCACAACTCGAACCCCGAGCGGGTCGAAGCCATGTGCATCGATTCGACGATGCGACCGATGGAATCGGCCAGCGTGCCGTCCCAATCGAAAATCAGCAGCTTGTAATCACGGTGCGACACTCAAACGCTCCACGGTCTTGGCCCACATCTCGTCAACCGGTGCCTGAAGCTTCAGCTCACCGCCATCGGGCAGCGGCACCGTCAGCATGTACGCGTGCAGGAACAGACGTTTGCCGCCCAGATCGCGAATCTCCCTGGAAAAATCTTCGTCGCCGTACTTGGTGTCACCGGCAATGCAATGACCCGCGTGCAGGGTGTGCACACGAATCTGGTGGGTGCGGCCGGTGACCGGCTTGGCCTCGACCATAGTGGCAAAGTCACCGAAGCGGCGCAGCACCTTGAACAGGGTCAGCGCCTCCTTGCCCTCCTCGTCCACCTCGACCATGCGCTCGCCGGAACGCAGGTTGCTCTTCTGCAACGGCGCGCGGACGCTCTTGATCGAACTGGCCCAATTGCCGCGTACCAGCGCCATGTAACGCTTGTCCACGCCATCGCCGCGCAGAGCTGTGTGCAGATGGCGCAACATGCTGCGCTTCTTGGCGATCATCAGCAGTCCGGACGTGTCGCGGTCCAGACGGTGGACCAGCTCCAACTCCTTGGCATCCGGGCGCAACTGACGGAAGGCCTCGATCACGCCGAAGTTCAGGCCGCTGCCGCCGTGGACGGCAATCCCGCAGGGCTTGTTGATCACGATCAGCTTGCTGTCTTCAAAGACAATCGAGGCTTCCAGGCGTTGCAGCAGGCCCTGGGCCAGCGGTACGGGTTCGTCGCGCTCGGGCACGCGAACCGGCGGTACGCGGACGATATCGCCGGCCTGCAACTTGTACTCGGGCTTGATGCGCCCCTTGTTCACGCGCACTTCGCCTTTACGCAAGATGCGGTAAATCAAGGTCTTGGGCACGCCCTTGAGCCTGGCCAGGAGAAAATTGTCGATGCGTTGGCCGGCATATTCCGGCGAGACCTCAAGCAGCTGGACGCTGGGGGTCGGGGGGGTGGTAGTCGTCATGGCGGCGATGATAACAATTTTTTATGGAATTGAAGCACTTAATCATTGCTGCTATAGTCGCGAACGCCGCCAAAAGCGGCCTGGCCAGAGGACTTGCGGCAAACTGCCGGCCCTGACCATCGCAATTCATCAGGACGCGAGGCCGTCCTACGGGGCGTTCGCCACCTTGGAAAGCTCGGGATTGTAACAAGCGCAGGTGACATGAGGCCTGAAGCGAGCGCGGAAAGCAGAGTGAATACTCGCCTTCTGCGCCGATATTTACGGCCAGTTCACAAAGTGCAGTCAGTCTTGAGCCAGACCATGGCGAATGCTTCGGAAACAACGCCTGTTAAGAGCTGAGTGAGAGCGCAGTCGCTTTCATTCAGGCCTGTTTAGCCATGAGCGTGAACTCCCCATTGGAGTACACGGTAAATGCCAACCCGCTGCGGATTCTGCGCGCGGCAGCACCCGAATTATCAGGGATACGTGTAGGGTGGAGATGCACAACCGTCGGACCGTGTAGCACTAGGCTTATATTTAGACGCTTCATCTCGTCCACAGTCGCCGGTTGATTCCTCCTCCTGACCTTAGCTTTTGTTGAAGTGGTGCCTTTGTCACCACCGCTAACAAGCAGGACGCGTCCGTCGCATACCGGCCCAATTGGCCGATTTTGCTGGACACTGGAGTGGCCAACCACTCTTGACGCACCTGACACCGACCGTGAGAAGTCGTGTGTGCCGAACGCCGTTTCCGGCAGCCCGGAAACCGACGGTACAACATGAAAAGAATGCTGATTAACGCAACTCAACCCGAAGAGTTGCGTGTTGCACTCGTAGATGGCCAGCGCCTCTATGACCTGGATATCGAATCCGGTGCACGCGAGCAAAAGAAGGCCAACATCTACAAAGGCCGTATTACTCGCATCGAACCAAGCCTTGAGGCTGCCTTTGTCGATTTCGGCTCCGAGCGCCACGGCTTCCTGCCCCTCAAAGAAATCTCCCGCGAGTACTTCAAGAAAGCCCCCGAAGGCCGCGTAAACATCAAGGACGTCCTGAGCGAAGGCCAGGAAGTCATCGTCCAGGTCGAAAAAGAAGAACGTGGCAACAAGGGCGCCGCCCTGACCACCTTTATCAGCCTCGCCGGCCGTTACCTGGTCCTGATGCCGAACAACCCGCGTGCCGGCGGCATCTCCCGTCGCATCGAAGGCGAAGAGCGCAACGAACTGCGTGAAGCGCTCAACGGCCTGATCGCTCCGGCCGACATGGGCCTGATCGTGCGCACTGCCGGCCTGGGCCGCAGCAGCGAAGAAATGCAGTGGGACCTCGACTACCTGCTGCAACTGTGGACCGCCATCAAAGAAGCCTCCCTGGATCGCTCCGCGCCGTTCCTGATCTATCAGGAAAGCAACGTGATCATCCGCGCTATCCGCGATTACCTGCGCCAGGACATCGGCGAAGTGCTGATCGACAGCGTTGAAGCCCAGGACGAAGCCCTGACCTTCATTCGCCAGGTGATGCCGCAGTACGCCAGCAAGATCAAGCTGTACGAAGACAGCGTCCCGCTGTTCAACCGTTTCCAGATCGAAAGCCAGATCGAGACCGCTTTCCAGCGCGTGGTCGAACTGCCTTCCGGCGGTTCCATCGTGATCGACCCGACCGAAGCCCTGGTGTCCATCGACATCAACTCGGCGCGCGCCACCAAAGGCAGCGACATCGAAGAGACCGCCCTGCAGACCAACCTGGAAGCGGCTGAAGAAATCGCCCGCCAGCTGCGCCTGCGTGATATCGGCGGCCTGATCGTGATCGACTTTATCGACATGACCCCGGCCAAGAACCAGCGCGCCGTGGAAGAAAAAGTCCGCGAATGCCTGGAAGCCGACCGCGCCCGCGTGCAGGTTGGCCGCATCTCGCGCTTCGGCCTGCTGGAAATGTCCCGTCAGCGCCTGCGTCCATCCCTGGGCGAGAGCAGCGGCATCGTCTGCCCGCGTTGCAACGGCACCGGCATCATCCGTGACGTTGAATCGCTGTCCCTGGCGATCCTGCGCCTGATCGAAGAAGAAGCCCTGAAAGACCGCACCGCCGAAGTCCGCGCGCAAGTGCCGATCCCGGTTGCGGCCTTCCTGCTCAACGAAAAACGCAACTCGATCACCAAGATCGAACTGCGCACCCGTGCCCGCATCGTGATCCTGCCGAACGATCACCTCGAGACGCCGCACTTCGAAGTACAGCGCCTGCGTGACGACAGCCCGGAAGCCCACAGCGGCCAGTCCAGCTACGAAATCGCCGCTGCCGCCGCGGAAGTGGAAGAAGTCCAGCCAGCCGCCGCGACCCGCACCCTGGTTCGCCAGGAAGCTGCCGTGAAGACCGCGCCGGCGCGCGCCAACGCACCGGTTCCGGTTGAAGTCGCCGCGCCGGCTGCAGCACCGGCCGCAATGCCTGAGCCGAGCCTGTTCAAAGGCCTGGTCAAGTCGCTGGTCAGCCTGTTCGCATCCAAGGAAGAGCCTGCCGCCGCCCCGGTCGTGGTTGAAAAGCCTGCCACCGAGCGCCCGGCACGTAATGAAGAGCGTCGCAACGGTCGCCAGCAGAGCCGTAACCGCAACGGCCGCCGTGACGAAGAACGCAAGCCGCGCGAAGAACGTGCACCGCGTGAAGAACGCGCGCCACGCGAAGAGCGCCAGCCTCGCGAAGCCCGCGAAGACACGCCGACCGTAGCCCGTGAAGAACGTGCACCGCGTGAAGAGCGCGCGCCACGCACCCCACGCGCTCCGCGCGAAGATCGCAAGCCTCGCGGTGAGCGTGAAGAGCGCGTACGTGAACTGCGTGAGCCGCTGGACGCTGCTCCGGCCGTTGCCGCTGCCGCCGCCACCGAAGAGCGCCCGGCTCGCCCGCCGCGCGAAGAACGTGCGCCGCGTGAAGAACGCCAGCCTCGTGCCCCGCGTGAAGAGCGTCAACCGCGCGCCGAACAGGCCGCTGCCGCCAGCGAAGAAGAAGTGCTGACCGGCGAAGAGCAACTGCAGGAAGACGGCCAGGACAACGCCGAAGGCGATCGTCCACGCCGCCGCTCCCGTGGCCAGCGTCGTCGCAGCAACCGTCGTGAGCGTCAGCGCGACGCCAACGGCAACGTGATCGAAGGTTCGGAAGAAACCGGCGAACACACCGAAGCCGGTGCCCAGCAACCGACTGGCGACGAACTGGCCGCCGGCCTTGCCGTCACCGCTGCCGTGGCCAGCTCGGTTATCAGCGCACCAGCTGAAGCCCAGGCCCACGAGCAGGCTGAACGCGCAACCGCCGCTGTCGAAGAGACTGCTGCCGTGCAAGCCCCGGTTACCGAAACTGCGGCCGTTGAGCCTGCCGTGGTGGAAGCTCCGGCGGTAGAAGCAACGACCCCGATCGAAGCCCCCGTGGTTCCGGAAGTGGAAGTAGCACCGGTTCGCGACGCCCAGCCGGTCACCGATGTGATAGCCGTTGAGGTTGCGCCGCAGGCTGAGCCTCAGGCAGTGGTGGAAGCAGCGATTGAAGCACCGGTCGCCGAAGAAGCCGCCCCGGCAGTGCGTGAAGTTCGCGAAGAACAGACCGCCTTCCAATGGAACGCTGAACCTGCCGCTCCGGTTGAAGCACCAGCGCCTGCCCCTGTGGCAGAAGAAGCACCAGCGCCGGTTGCCGAAAACGTGGTAGTCGAGCCGACGCCAGTCGTCGAGCCCGCGCCGGTCGTCGAGGCCCCTGTGGTCGCCGAGGTTGCAGCCCCAGTGGTTGAAGCCGCGCCAGTCACTGCCCTGACCGAAAATGGCCGCGCGCCGAACGACCCACGTGAAGTGCGTCGCCGTCGCAAAGAAGCTGAAGCAGCTGCCGCTGCGGCAGCTGCTCAAGCCTCGGTTGAACCGGTGGCAGAACCCGCCGCCCCTGTCGCTGACGAAGCCCCGCGCGTCGTCGAAGAAGCGGCAGAGCCCAAGGCCCAGGAAGCAGAGCACGAGCCTAAACCTCTCGCCTGATTCCATCAGCCACTAAAAAGCCCCGCCTGAGTGATCAGGCGGGGCTTTTTTGTATCGCTCAGTGGTAATTCAACAGCGCAGGTACGTCCACATCCCACAACACGCCCGGATCGTTCACCGGCACCTGGGTGACATCTGCCTGAGTGAACAAAGACCTGGCGCCGCGATCACCCGTCAACGCCATCAACCCCGGCCCGAAATCACGGCCAAAGGCCACAGGGTGCCCATAACGGCCGGCTTGCACAGGCACACGGATGCCTTCTCTGGATAACCCGTGGATCACCTGCTCGATGCTGGATGCCTGGATAAACGGCATATCCCCCAGCAGCACCAGCCAGCCCTCGGCGTTATCACTGGCCGCGACGGCCGCCGCAAGGCTTTCGCCCATGCCGGCGGAGCACAACGTCAGGACTTGGCAGCCGTAGGCTTCAGCCAGCCGAATGACGTCGGTGCGCTCCGGCAGTGTCACGACCCAGCGCTCAACCACAGCGGCGGGTAGGTTGACCAGCACCTGCTCAATCACCGGCCGGGTCACACCGTCCAGACCCACGCAGGGCGCCAGCAATTTGTCCTGGTCAGCCCCGGCTTCGGCGCGGAAACGGCTGCCCTGCCCTGCCGCCAGCACTATCGCCGTGACGGTCACTCAGCCAGCACCGGCAAGTGTTTTTTCTGCATAGGCGCCACGCCGTTCTTGATCGCGACAATTTCCGCCATCAGCGACAAGGCGATTTCCGACGGCGTGTGACTGCCGATATGCAGGCCGATCGGCCCGTGCAACCGCGCAATCGCCTGCGCCGTCAGCCCCAACGCCGCCAGGTTGTCCCGGCGTTTCTGACTGTTGACCCGCGAGCCCAGCGCGCCGATGTAAAACGCACGGGAGTCCAACGCCGTCAGCAGCGCCATATCGTCCAGGCGCGGGTCGTGGGTCAGGCAGACGATAGCCGTACGCTCGTCGGTCTGGATAGACAGCACCGCTTCATCGGGCATGCCCGGCACGAAGCGCCCGTGCTGCGCCTCCCAGCCGTACACGAACTCTTCGCGGGGATCGCAGATGAGCACTTCGAAATCCAGCAAGCGCGCCATTTCCGCGACGTAGCGCGACAGCTGCCCGGCGCCGATCAGCAGCAGGCGCCAACGCGGGCCGTAGATGGCGCGCAGGCGTTCACCGTCAAAGCTCAGACCATCGGTTTTGGTGGCGCCGCTCAAGGTGACCTCGCCCGTGGTCAGGTTCAGCTCCCGTGCGACAATCTCATGGGCCTCGCAGCGTGCCAGCAGGTCGGCGACCCATTGCCAGTCCTGCACCCGCTCTTCGGTCAGGCGCAAGGTGCCGCCGCAAGGCAGACCAAAACGTGCGGCTTCGTCCTGGGTGACGCCGTAGGTCACTAACTGTACCGGCGGACCGTCGTCTACCAGGCGGCCGTCGTGCAGGCGGGCAATCAGGTCATCTTCGATGCAACCGCCGGATACCGAGCCGATCACCACGCCATCGCCACGCAACGCCAACATGGCGCCCGGTGGGCGTGGCGCGCTGCCCCAGGTCTGGACCACGCTGTACAACACCACTCGCTGCCCGGCGCGGCGCCACTCCAGCACGCTACGCAGAACATTCAGATCCACACTGTCCATCAAGCCTCCCGCGGTCACTATCGCGCTCACTGTAAACCAAAAAATCGCCCGAAGTGCCGAGCCATAAACGCGAACGCCCCGAACATGTCGGGGCGTTTGTGCAAGGCTGGGGGCGTCAGTTCACGCCATCAGCGTCTTACTTGACCACCGGTGCAGGACCTTCGGCCACGCCCAGGTCATCGAGTTCACGGGATTCGGAAATACCGGTACCGCCCGACGCCAGCTCACTCTGCAGTTTATCGGTGTCCAGTTCCTTGACCCACTTGGCCACGACGATGGTGGCAACGGCGTTACCCACCAGGTTGGTCAGCGCACGGGCTTCGGACATGAAGCGGTCGATGCCCAGGATCAGCGCCAGACCGGCGACCGGCAGGTGGCCGACAGCCGACAGGGTCGCCGCCAGGACGATGAAGCCGCTGCCGGTCACGCCCGCAGCACCCTTGGAAGACAGCAGCAGCACCAGCAGCAGGGTGATCTGGTGGGTGATATCCATGTGGGTGTCGGTCGCTTGGGCGATGAACACGGCGGCCATGGTCAGGTAGATCGAGGTACCGTCGAGGTTGAAGGAGTAGCCGGTCGGGATCACCAGACCGACTACGGATTTCTTCGCGCCAAGACGCTCCATCTTGATCAGCATGCGTGGCAGCGCGGATTCGGAGGAGGACGTACCCAGAACGATCAGCAGCTCTTCACGGATGTAGCGGATCAATTTCAGCACGCTGAAACCGTGGGCGCGGCAGATGGCGCCCAGCACCACGACCACAAACAGCACACAGGTGATGTAGAAGCAGATCATCAGCTGGCCCAGTTGCACCAGCGAACCCACACCGTAGGCACCGATGGTGAACGCCATGGCGCCCAGGGCACCGATCGGCGCGAGCTTCATGATCATATTGATGATGTTGAACATCACGTGGGCGAAGCGATCGATGAAGTCCAGCACCGGTTTGCCGTAGGCACCCAGGCGGTGCAGGGCAAAGCCGAAGATGACCGAGAACATCAATACTTGCAGGATATCGCCGTTGGCGAAGGCGCCGACGATGGTGTTCGGGATGACGTTGAGGATAAAGCCAACCACGCTCTGGTCTGCACCGGCGGTCACGTAGGCCGCGACTTTAGAAGCGTCCAGGGTGGCTACGTCGATGTGCATGCCGGCACCCGGCTGCACCACGTTCACCACCACCAGACCGATCAGCAGGGCAATCGTGGAGACGATTTCAAAGTAGAGCAGCGCGTAGCCGCCGGTCTTGCCCACCGATTTCATGCTCTGCATGCCGGCGATGCCGCTGACAACGGTACAGAAGATGATCGGGGCGATGACCATCTTGATCAGTTTGATGAACCCGTCACCCAGTGGCTTGAGGGCCACGCCGGTCTGCGGGTAGAAGTGACCGAGCAAGATACCGATAACGATTGCAACGATCACCTGGAAATACAGGGATTTGTAGAGTGGCTGACGAGTCGTCATTGCAAAATTCCTCAAACGTCCCGTGTGGCAAATATCCGCCATTGCCCACGACACTTGAATTGCGAACCCTCCTGCACTGGAGGGATTTGTTGTTTGTGAGGGCAGTGGGATAAATCTTTCACTGCCTTACCTGTCGACCTATCGCAAACGCCGTGCCACTTTGCATAAATCCGCTGAGGGCCTTTAGACACCGGGGCCGGCGGTTTCAAGCCGCCACCAACGCAGATCAATACGTGGCGGTTTTCCGCCGCACCGCTCTGCAGTGCCCTGCAATTTGGCGGATATCCGCCTTGCCGCGCCCGCCGGGCGGTGGCTACCATCCGCCACTCCATGGACGAGGGCCCCGCATGCGTGAACGAACCATTGCCAGCCACTTTGCCCGCGCCGCTCTGGGGGGTGCGCGTCGGGCCGGTCATGACTATTCGGCCCTGCTGCAGCAGGTGGGCATCCCACAGGAACTGTTGACCGAACCCCGCGCCCGCATCGCGCCGGAGCAATTTACCCGGTTGTTGCAAATGCTCTGGCTGGCGCTGGACGACGAATACCTCGGGTTCGCCGATGGCCCCAGCAAACGCGGCACCTTCGCCATGATGTGCCACGCGCTGATCCACTGCCGCACCCTGGAGAAGGCTCTGGAACGCGGCTTACTGTTTTATAGCTTATTCCCGCAGGGCCCGCGTTGGCAGCTGACGCGCGAAGGCGAAATGGCGCGCCTGAGCCTGGACCATTCGCGACTCTGGGACCCGGACCACTTCCTCAGCGAGTGCCTGCTTGTGATCTGGCACCGCCTGGGCAGTTGGCTGATCGGCCAGCGTATCCGATTGCACCAGGCCACCTTCGCCTACCCCAGGCCGCCCCATGCCAGCGAATACGACCTGCTGTTCCCCTGCACCCAGGTGTTCGGTGCACCGCACAGCAGCCTGGTGTTTCCGGTGCGCTACCTGAGCCTGCCGTTGCTGCAGGACGAGCGCACCCTCAAGCATTTCCTCGCGCGCTCCCCGGCCGACCTGTTATCGCGCCCGGATGAAGGCGACAGCCTGAGCAGCCAGTTGCGCCGCCTGCTGAGCCGCGACCGCACGCCCTGGCCCGACCTGGAAGCGGTCGCCCAGCATCTGCATATCAGCCCGCAAACCCTGCGCCGGCACCTGCGCGAAGAAGGCACCAGTTTCCAGGCGCTCAAGGATGAATTGCGGCGGGACATCGCCATCTACCACCTGGGTCGGGCGGATCTGTCCTTGCAGCAGATCGCCGAGCAGTTGGGTTTTTCAGAACCGTCGGCGTTTCATCGGGCGTTCAAGAAGTGGACGGGGCTGACACCGGGCGCCTATCGGGCGCAGGAGAGCTAGCACTGCGTCGTGTGTGAGGGCCTCATCGGGGGCTTGCTATGGTGAGCGGGCTTGCCCCGTGCATGGCCAGCCCAGCCACTGAAGATCACACGGCGGGGAAGTGAATCCTGAACGCCGCGCCGCCCAGGGGTGAATCGTCCAGGGTCAGCCGCGCGCCGTAGCTTTCGATAATGTCCTTGACCACCGCCAGGCCGATGCCCTGCCCAGGATGCTGGCGGTCCAGGCGCTCGCCGCGTTGCAGGATGCGCGCCCGCTGGTCCGGCGGCACACCGGGGCCATCGTCTTCGATGCACAGTTCCGTGCCGTCTTCGTTTTCGATCAGGCTGATGCGCACCTGGCTCAGGCACAGGCGGTAGGCGTTCTCCAACAGATTGCCGAGCAACTCGAGCAAGGCCCCCTTCTCGATGGGCACGTCGCACGCCTGGGGCAACTGGAAGGAGACCGTCACTGCTTTGTCGCGGTACACCTTGCCCAATGTGTCGCACAGGCTCTGGACCACCGGTTCCAGGCGCACCTGATGGCGCACCAAGCCGCTCTTGCGCAGGCTGGCACGCTGCAGCTGGTAGCTGATCTGCTGGCTCATGCGTTCGATCTGCGTTTGCAGTACCCGGGCCTGATCGCGGTCTTCGGGGCGCTGGGCCATGTCTTCGCTCACACCCTGCAACACCGCGAGCGGGGTTTTCAGGCTGTGGGCCAGGTCGTCGAGGGAATCGCGGTAACGCGTGCGTTGTTCGCGCTCGCTGTGCAACAAACGGTTCAGGGAACCGGTCAGACGCAGCAGTTCGCGGGGATGCTGTTCGGACAGGCTTTCGCGGGTACCGCCTTCGATCTGGTCCAGTTCCTGGCTCAACCGCCGCAACGCCTGCAGGCCCCAGGTCAGGCCCAGCCACAGCAGAGTCAGCAGCACCAGCAACGCCGCGCCGAAGCCCAGGTAGAGGTTTTCGCGCAGACCTTCGAGGGTCAACTGGTATTCGCGCACCGGTTGCAGGGCGACGATACTGAATGCCGCGCTCTTGCCGCCGAGCAGCTTGACCTCGACGTCATACACGAAGAATTCCTGGCCATTGGCCTCGCGAATCCTTGCAAACTCGTTGCCGCGCCCGTCATAGCGCGGTTTGTAATTGATGTTTTCTTCGCGGGTCGCGCGCGAGCGCCACACCAGGTGCCCTTCGCGGTCGTAGATATAACCCAGCAGCCGGCTGTCGGCGAGGTTGAAGCGTTCATCCGGCAGTTGCGCCGGCATCAGCAAGTGGTTGTTTTCCACCCGCGCGGCGGAGATCAGCGTGGTCACATCCGACGCCAGGCGCTGCTCGATGGAATCCTGCAACGCCAGGCTGAACGCACCTTGCATCGCCGGCAGCAGGCCGAGCATAAACAGCACGGCCAGGGTGGCGGCCGCCAGCATCAGTCTCACACGTAACGAGCGAATCAACGGCAGCGCTCATTAAACAGATAGCCCAGGCCACGCACGGTGTCGATCGGCTTGAACCCGGCCGGGCCTTCCAGTTTGCGGCGCAGACGACCGACCAGCACTTCGATGACATTCGGGTCGCGCTCGTCATCATCCGGGTAGAGCTGTTCCATCAGGCGGTCCTTGGCGACCACTTGCTGGTGATGGCGCATCAGGTATTCGAGGATGCGGTATTCGTAGGCGGTCAGCGCCAGGGGCTGTTCGTCGAGGGACGCCTGCTTGCGGTTGATGTCCAGCAGCAACGGCCCGGCGACGATGGTGGACTGGGTAAACCCGCTGGAGCGGCGCAACAGTGCGTTCATGCGGGCTTCCAACTCTTCGAACTGGAACGGCTTGACCACATAGTCGTCGGCGCCGGCGGCCAGGCCTTCGACCTTGTCCTGCCAGTTGCCGCGCGCGGTGAGGATCAGAATCGGGAACGTCTTGCCCTTGGCGCGCAACTGGCGGATCAGGTCCAGGCCGCCCATGCCCGGCAGGCCCAGGTCGACGATGGCCAGGTCGTGATTGAACTGGCCGGTCTGGTACAAGGCCTCCTCGGCATTGGCCACGGCCTCGACCACATGGCCGCTGTCGGTCAGGCGGGTAAACAGGTGATGGCGCAGCAGCGCCTCATCTTCCACCACCAGCAATTTCATAGGGCTCTCCAAAGCGTATCAACTGTCCGACTGGGTGACATCATAGCGGCCCTGCAGGTCTTGCGGGCGCAGTTTGATGCCATTGAATTGACCGGTCAGCTGCGCATAACCGACGCGGTAGGCTGGCTGCGGGGTCGTCGCGCCCAAGGCCTGGCCCCACGGCGAGGTCTGGCAGCCCGCTTCTTCGAAGCTCACACGATGGATCAGGTTACTGGGCTTTCTGGTTTTCTCCCTGCCGAATTCGGCGAAGGCGCCCTCCGACGCCTGCGCTCCGGCAGCGGCACTCAGCAGGGTCAAGGCCAGCATCAGCTTTTTGATCGCAGTCATGGTGTTACCTCATACGCGTTTGGCTGTCCGGCCAGACTACGCAGGCGCCCCTGAACTCCCCCTGAACAGGCTCTGAACCTGGCCTGAACCGGCGCGGGCTATCCTGTGAGACGGCAACTGGGCAAAATACCGCCCCATGAATCTCCTACCCGCTTGCTGCACTCCGCTCGACGCCCGCTGGCCCCTGCCCGATCCACTGGCGGGCACGGTGTTGCTCAGCACCCGTTTCGATCCCGCGATGCTGGCGGTGGACGATTTTCAACGCTGCGCCGTGCCGCCACCGGCGAGCATCCAGCGTTCGGTCGCCAAGCGTCAGGCCGAATTCCTGGCCGGCCGCGTGTGCGCCCGCGCCGCCCTGCACCAGCTAGGTCATCCCGATTGCATCCCGGCGATCGGCGCAGATCGCGCGCCGGTTTGGCCCCCCTCTGTCAGCGGTTCCATCACCCACAGCACCGGGCACGCCGCCGCAATTGTCGGGCACACGGCGCAATGGCGCGGCCTGGGCATGGACCTGGAAAATCTGCTGAGTGCCGAACGGGCGCAACGCCTGGCCGGGGAGATTCTGACCGCCGATGAACTGCAACGCATGGCCAGACTCAAGCCAGAGCAGGTCGCGCTGCTGGTGACACTGACGTTTTCGCTCAAGGAAAGCCTGTTCAAGGCGCTCTACCCGCTCGTGCACAAGCGCTTTTACTTTGAGCATGCCGAGCTGCTGGAGTGGTCTGACACAGGCCATGCACGCCTGCGGTTGCTCACGGACCTGTCCCACGAATGGTGCCAGGGTACGGAGCTGCAAGGCCAGTTCGCACTGGACGACGGTCAGTTGCTGAGCCTGGTGGCCGTGCAGGCCCAGGCGTGCTGATCAGTGCGCGTGCTTATCCTGGTCCCTCGGCCAGCTCAGGCTGAAACACGCGCCGCCCAGGTTGTTGCTTTTGCTGATCAACGCTCGCCCGCCGTGCCAATAAATGATGCGCCGCACGATCGACAAGCCCAGCCCATGCCCGCCGGAAGCGCGGGTGCGGCTGTCGTCCAGGCGCAGGAACGGCGTGAAGATGCGCTCCCAGGCGCTTTCCGGTACGCCGGGGCCGTCATCTTCCACGTCGATACGGCAGCGTACCTGCCCTACCTGATAACTGATCAACACTTGGCTGCGGGCGTGACGCATGGCGTTGGTCACCAGATTCTGCAGCGCGCGGTGCAGGTAGCGCGGCTCGGCATCGACCCGGGCGCCGTCCCAAAGGGCCGATGACAGGCAAATGCCGCGACTGACGACGATAGTCGGGCGCAGTGGCGATAATTCGCCGATCACCTGATCGAGCAGCCCATCCAGGTCCACGCGCTGGAAATTCAGCTCCGGCGACCCCTGCTCCAGTCGCGCGTAGGTCAGCATTTCATCCACCAGGCCGTCCAGATCCTGGATATCACTGTCCATGCCCTCCAGGTATTTGCGGCGCGCTTCAGACGTAGCGGCCTCGCCAAGCATCTCCAGGCCAAAGCGCAGGCGCGCCACCGGCGTGCGCAGCTCATGGGACACCGCACGCACCAGTTCGCGCTGGATCGCCAGCAACTGCTGCAAGTGCTCGGCCATGCCATTAAAGGCCGCCGCCAGACGCCCGACCGAATCCGCGCCCCGGGCCGGCACACGCACGTGCAGGTTGCCCTTGGCGATACGCGTGGCGGCGGCTTCCAACCCTTTGAGCCGACGTTCCAGCTGGCGCACCAGGAAATACACGATCAGGCCGATCAGGGTCAGGCCGATCAAGGCGATCAGGATCAGCCATTGCGCCGGATACGGGTTCATCTGGTACAGCGGGCCGATCTCCAACACCCACGGCGTGCCGACCATGCCGGCAAACACACGGATCGAGTCGCCGCCCTTACCCAGCGCCATCACCGTATCGCCCTCGGAGACGCGCCGGCGCTGGTCGTCATCCATGTCGGCCTGGTCCAGGGTCATCAGGCGCATGTCGAAGCCAAAGCCTTTGGTCTCCTTTATAGCCGCCAGCCGTTGAGGCTGTTCCGCCACGGGATAGCGCACCAGTTCATCGGATAGCAGGTAAATCGTCGCGCGCGCCAACTGTTCGCTGATTTGCTGCACTTCGCCGGTCAGCACCAGTTGTTCCTGCTCGCTGACCAACCGCACCACCCGCGCCGCATGCGGGCCGGTCTGTTGCACCAGCACCTGGCCGCGCTGCAGGCTGGTGCGCTGGCCCAGGTCCAGGCGGGCGTCGGCGAAGGTGCGCAACTCCAGTGGTATGCCGAGTAAACGCTCCCACACCGCCAGGGCGCGCTGGCGTTCGATGCGGTTCATGGGCTGAAGGTTGTCGCCCATCAGGGCAAATGTGCCGTGGGCCAGGCGCTCGCGGTATTGGTCGCTGCGCACCTCGTTGAGCAGGTGCAAGGCGAGCACGCCGAGCAGCGCCACCAGGATCAGTGCGGCACACATACCGCCATAGATGCGCAGGAAGATTGAGTTCACAGCTGCAGGTCGACGGCGGCTTCGGGGACGAACAGGTAGCCTTTGCTGCGGATGGTCTTGATCAGGCGCGGGTGGATCGGGTCGTCACCGATTTTAGGGCGAATGCGCGAGATGCGCACATCAATGGAGCGGTCCTGACCGTCGTAGCCGACGCCGCGCAGGGCGATAAAGATTTCTTCGCGGGACAGAATGCGCCCGGCATTCGCGACCAATAGCCACAGCAGGTCGAATTCGGCGCTGGTCAGTTCGATACCGGCGTCATGCAGCCACGCCTCACGCAACGCGCTGTCCACCACCAGCGGGCCGAATTGCAGGCGCCGCTCAAGCGCCAAGGCCTGCGCTTGCGCCGGCTCGCTGCGGCGCAACAGCGCCTGGATCCGTGCCAGCAGCAGGCGCGGGCGTACCGGTTTGCACACATAATCGTCGGCCCCCAGGTCCAGGCCCAGCACCTGGTCCATATCGTCGGTGCGCGCGGTGAGCATCAGGATGACACCGTCGTAGCGCTCACGCACCTTGCGACAGATGCTCAGGCCGTCTTCGCCGGGCAGCATCAGGTCGAGGATCACCAGGTCCGGCTGCTCGCGGATGATGCGCTCAGCCGCCAGCGCCCCATTGCCTTCCACTGCGACCCGCAGACCGTTGCTTTGCAGGTAATCGCGCGTCAGCTCGGCCAGTCGCTCGTCGTCCTCGACGATCAGGATGTGCCAGGCGTCGTGCTCCATCAGCTACCTCGGTTGTATTTATTATTGGAGCGAGCGCGCTCGCGAAAAAGCCCAGAGGGCCGCAAGCACGCGCCTTAAGTTGTCACGTGGCGCGGACAAACTAGCGCCGATTGTAGCCATGGGCCAGCCCTCAAACACAAGGCGGGAAATCCATTCGGTGATCGTGTTTTTTTGTGATAGGGTTCGCGCCCTTCGAAAAGGGCACCCTGGTTTTTTGGACGAAACATTTCATGACAAACGGTCCGACGCAGTGGTAACGCGGCCTACAAGACCATTGCACCTTTCATACACATTTTACCCACAGCGTTATCCACAGGTTACTGCGTTGCTAAGCCCTCCAAAACGCATTATCTTGTAGCTCGGCGGCATCGAAGACCCTACATGTAGCGTTTTCGACCTAAACGCCCAACCACACAAGTGGCTCGAAACTCAAGCGCTTTATTTGTTAGTGCAGCGTGGAACCAACCGATTTTCAGTAGACCAAACCGCTCACGCGGATGGCACCTGTTTCTCCATCCCGATATGGAAAACGGTACGGGTGTTGCAGGAAGAGCCTGGCACTCGCAATCAAATATAGAACGTGGAGACATCCCCCCATGCAAACCGACACAACTCGCGAGAACCCGCAGGGCTCCGTGCCGCAGGCCGCCGATTCGACTATGGATCTGTCCGCCACCGCACCTGGCCAGCTGCGCGTGATCAAGCGTAACGGCACTGTCGTTCCTTATACCGATGACAAAATCACCGTCGCCATCACCAAAGCGTTTCTTGCAGTTGAAGGCGGCACCGCTGCCGCTTCGTCGCGCATCCACGACACCGTTGCCCGCCTGACCGAACAAGTCACTGCGACCTTCAAGCGCCGCATGCCTTCGGGCGGCACCATCCACATCGAAGAAATCCAGGACCAGGTCGAACTGGCCCTGATGCGTGCCGGCGAGCAGAAAGTGGCTCGCGACTACGTGATCTACCGCGATTCGCGCGCCAAGGAACGTGCCGTGCGCACGCCCGCCGAAGAAGCGGCGGTACAAGCGCACCCGTCGATCCGCATCACCCTGGCCGACGGCAGCTTCGCGCCGCTGGACCTGGGCCGCCTGAACACCATCATCACCGAGGCCTGCGAAGGCCTGGAAGAAGTCGACGGCGACCTGATCCAGCGCGAAACCCTGAAGAACCTGTACGACGGCGTGGCCCTGACCGACGTCAACACCGCCCTGGTGATGACCGCCCGTACCCTGGTTGAACGCGAACCGAACTACTCGTTCGTGACCGCGCGCCTGCTGATGGACACCCTGCGTGCCGAAGGCCTGGGCTTCCTGGGCGTGGCCGACAGCGCCACCCACCACGAAATGGCCGAGCTGTACGCCAAGGCCCTGCCTGCGTACATCGCCAAGGGTATCGAATTCGAATTGCTGAACCCGGTCCTGGCCACTTTCGACCTGGAAAAACTCGGCAAGGCGATCAACCACGAGCGTGACCAGCAGTTCACCTACCTGGGCCTGCAGACCCTGTACGACCGTTACTTCATCCACAAGGACGGTATCCGTTTCGAACTGCCGCAAGTGTTCTTCATGCGCGTGGCCATGGGCCTGGCGATCGAAGAGAAGCACAAAGAAGACCGTGCGATCGAGTTCTACAACCTGCTGTCGTCCTTCGACTACATGTCGTCGACCCCGACCCTGTTCAACGCCGGTACCCTGCGTCCACAGCTGTCGAGCTGCTACCTGACCACCGTGCCGGACGACCTGTCGGGCATCTACCACGCGATCCACGACAACGCCATGTTGTCCAAATTCGCCGGTGGCCTGGGCAACGACTGGACGCCGGTGCGCGCACTGGGTTCGTACATCAAGGGCACCAACGGCAAGTCCCAGGGCGTCGTACCGTTCCTGAAAGTGGTGAACGACACCGCCGTAGCGGTCAACCAGGGCGGCAAGCGCAAAGGCGCTGTGTGTGCCTACCTGGAAACCTGGCACATGGACATCGAAGAGTTCATCGAGCTGCGCAAGAACACCGGTGATGACCGTCGTCGTACCCACGACATGAACACCGCCAACTGGATCCCGGATCTGTTCATGAAGCGCGTCTTCGATGACGGCAAGTGGACCCTGTTCTCGCCCTCCGAAGTACCGGACCTGCACGACCTGACCGGCAAGGCCTTCGAAGAGCGCTACGAGTACTACGAAGCCCTCACCGAGTACCCAGGCAAGGTCAAGCTGTTCAAGACCATCCAGGCCAAAGACCTGTGGCGCAAGATGCTGTCCATGCTGTTCGAAACCGGCCACCCATGGCTGACCTTCAAGGACCCGTGCAACCTGCGCAGCCCGCAGCAGCACGTGGGCGTGGTCCACAGCTCGAACCTGTGCACCGAGATCACCTTGAACACCAACAAGGACGAGATCGCCGTTTGCAACCTGGGCTCGATCAACCTGCCGAACCACATCGTCAACGGCAAGCTGGACACCGCCAAGCTGGAGCGCACCGTCAACACCGCCGTACGCATGCTCGATAACGTGATCGACATCAACTACTACTCGGTGCCGCAGGCGCAGAACTCCAACTTCAAGCACCGCCCGGTGGGCCTCGGGATCATGGGCTTCCAGGACGCGTTGTACCTGCAGCACATTCCTTACGGTTCGGACGCTGCGGTCGAGTTCGCCGACAAGTCCATGGAAGCGGTCAGCTACTACGCGATCCAGGCTTCCTGCGACCTGGCCGACGAGCGCGGCGCCTACGAGACGTTCCAGGGTTCGCTGTGGTCCAAGGGCATCCTGCCGCTGGATTCGCAACAGATCCTGATCGAAGCCCGTGGCCAGAAGTACATCGACGTTGACCTGAACGAAACCCTGGACTGGGCACCGGTACGTGCTCGTGTGCAGAAAGGTATTCGTAACTCCAACATCATGGCCATCGCACCGACCGCCACCATCGCCAACATCACCGGCGTGTCGCAGTCGATCGAACCGACCTACCAGAACCTGTATGTGAAATCGAACCTGTCGGGCGAATTCACCGTGATCAACCCGTACCTGGTGCGCGACCTCAAGGCCCGCGGCCTGTGGGACTCGGTCATGATCAACGACCTGAAGTACTACGACGGTTCCGTGCAGCAGATCGAGCGCATCCCGCAGGAACTCAAAGAGCTCTACGCGACTGCGTTCGAAGTGGACACCAAGTGGATCGTTGACGCCGCCAGCCGTCGTCAGAAGTGGATCGACCAGGCGCAATCCCTGAACCTGTACATCGCCGGCGCTTCGGGCAAGAAGCTGGACGTGACCTACCGCATGGCTTGGTACCGTGGCCTGAAAACCACTTACTACCTCCGTGCCCTGGCCGCGACCAGCACCGAGAAGTCGACCATCAACACCGGTAAGCTGAACGCAGTGTCCAGCGGCAACCACGGTGATGATTCGGTACTCGCCGCCCCGGCCGGCCCGGCGCCAGTGCCAAAGGCCTGCGCGATCGACGAGCCGGATTGCGAAGCTTGCCAATAAGCTGAGCCCGCTGGGTTAACCAGCCCCCGTTATGCTTATCGCATACCGGGGGCTTTGTTTTGCCGGATGAACAGCGCCGCGACTAGAACAAGACGGTTGCAATACCCGATCGAGGCATGCCGCCGCGTTTGCCCCACAACTCAATACGGCCCTCAATCACGGCCATCGAATGACCGTCGTATTCCACCGTCCCCACCTTGCTGCTTCTCAAGTCAGCATCGGTTGCCGGCCGGTAACGTCCCCTCAAACCCAAACGATCCAGCCCTTCACGCGAGTGTTCACCATCGTTGAGGCTGTTCATGGCCGCCTGAAAACTGCGTCCGGCGCTACCATCGTTGTTTTCCATCTGCGCCCGCTTGGCGCTCGCGGCATACATGAAGTTGGCATCGGTCATCATTGCCGGGTCATCGCCCTTGAAACGCGCATGCGTGGCCGCCTGCCTCACTTCATCCTTGGACAAAGACAGCTGGAAGCCGTCACGCATGGTCACTTCATAGCCGTTGCCAACCTCCTTGACCTCTTTGAAAACGTCCGTAGGTTTTTGGCCGTACTGCATCATTGCAGCCTTTATTGCCGATACCGTCACGCAATTGCCGTCAGGCCCCTGGCTGAACCCACTCCAGATATTGTTCGGCTTCTGCCCGGGGCTGCTCGTGTCGGGCTTGTAGTTATAGTGCCTTGAGCCTTCGGTAATCGGCTTGTGGCTCATCGACTCGCTGGGACCGAACCCGCCGCGGCCAGGAAAATGACCGCCGCCACCGCCGCCACCAGGCGATGGGGGCGCGGGAGAAGGAGAAGGCGCATCCGGAAACAAATCCGGAAACAGCATCTTCAACAGCTCAAGCCATCGTCGGGACCATTCGTCCTTGAGTTGCTCGAGGATCTTCTTGAACGCCTCGTCCCCCAGCGCATTGCGCTTCTCATTGAGCTTGTCGCGTAGCTCCCGGACGGTCTGGCTCTTGCCGGTACTTTGGGCGTCGTCCAGTTCCTTGAGCAGTGCTGCGACAGCGTTCTTAGTTGCGCCCGCGTCCTCGCTGATATCGTCTGTCGCGCCCTTGCCGCTCAAATAAAGCGGTGCCGCTGCAGCGGCCCCGGCAAAACCCACCTGCCACTGATTTCCCATCGCTGTCCCCACCCCAGATCACAAGCTCAACGGCTTGCCGCCTCCTGGGTGGCATTGAGGGCGTAGGGCGTTCCATACGATATTCGTCAGAAAAAAAAACCCCTCGATCGAGGGGTTTTCAGTCAAGCGCGTGACGCCATGGCATCAGGTCATCTGAATGATGGTCTGCATGATGGTGCTTTGGGTGGAGATGGTCTTGGCGTTCGCCTGGTAGTTGCTCTGGGCCTTGATCAGGTCCACCAGCTCGTTGGTCAGGTTGACGTTGGAGTTCTCCAGGGAGTTGGCCACGATCGAGCCCAAGGTCCCGGACTGCGGGGTGTCGTAACCTGGCTGGCCCGAGGCGAAGGTTTCACGCCAGGAAGTGCCGCCCGCCGGCTGCAGGCCTTGTTCGTTGTTGAAGCTGGCCAGAGAAATCTGGCCGATGGCCTTGCTCTGCTGGTTGCTGAACGTTGCGAACAGTACACCGTTGCCGTCGATTTTGAGGCCGGTGATCTGGCCGGTGGCATAACCGTCGGTCACCGGTGGGTTACGGTAGGTGGCCGAGTTGTACTGGGTGATGTTAGCCATGTTGATGGCGATACCGGTCGGGTTGGCATCCGCGCCGTTTGCCTTCCATACGCCGTTGGTCACGGTACCCGGTACCCACCCAGTAACGTTCAGGGTCGTGCTGGAAACGGTACCGGTCAGAATACCGGTGAGTTTGCCGGCACCGTCAAAGCTCAGGGTCGACGGTACAGGCGGCGTCGAAGGCGTGCCGGTCGGCGCCGAACCGTCCGGGTTGCGGCCATCGATCAAGGTATAGGCGTTCCACTTGTTGCCGTCGGTTTTCACCAGGTACTGCACCATCGGGTGCGCGTTGCCCTGGGAGTCGTACAACGTGGTGCTGTACTGGGTGGTGAACGTACTGGTATCGGACGGGTTGAACGGCTTGAGCGTCTGGTCGATCACCGGCTCAGAGGAGTTCAGGTTACTGGTGGAGTCCACTTTGGTGGACGCCTTCGGCGGCAGGTTGGACAGGTTCAATTGCAGGTCGGTCAGGCCGCCCTTGATGATCTTGCCGTCGTCATCCGCAGCGTAACCCTGCAGACGCGAGGTGCCGGTGTTGTTGGTGATGTAGCCGTCCTTGTCGGCACGGAACGCACCGGAACGGGTGTACTCCAGCGAACCGTCGCTGCCCTTCTGCACGAAGAACCCGCCACCCTGGATCGCCATGTCCAGGATACCGCCGCTGCCGTTGACGTCGCCCTGGGTGAATTGCTGCGACACCGCCGCCAGGTTCACGCCGTTACCGATGCTGTTCTGGCCGGTGCCCAGTTTGGACGCGGCGTAGATGTCGGCGAATTCCGCACGGGACGACTTGAAGCCGGTGGTCGCAACGTTGGCGATATTGTTGCCGGTCACGTCCAGCTGTTTGTTGGCCGCATAGAGGCCGCTAAGGCCGATGTTAAAAGACATGTTTCTCTCCCTCTGCCGTATTTAGCCGGCTCTATGTACCGATAGTCTGAATTTGCGACAGCTTGACGCTGCCCATGCCGCCCGCAAGGTTCAGCAGCATTTCGCCGCCGGTCTTGCTCAATGTCACGCTGGTGACGGTTGCCGGCAGCGAGGTGGCCAGGGCCACCGATTCGCCCTTGTCGTTCTTGGTGGTGGCCGCGAAGGTATAAGTACCCGCCGCCGCCACTTCACCCTTGTCGTTCTTGCCGTCCCAGATAAAGTCGGACGTGCCGGCGCTTTGGGCGCCCATGTCGATAGTGCGGACCACATTGCCGTCCTTGTCGGTGATCTTGACGGACACATTGCCCGTCGCCGCCGTCACTGCCACCGAACCGTTCATGCTCTTGCTGGTATCGACCAGCGCCTTGTCGGTCTGGGTGATGATCGAGCGCCCCACCAACGACGAAGCCTGCAACGCCTGGGAGGAGCTGAAGTTGCTGGAAATCGAGTTCACCGAGTCGTTCAGGGTGTTGATACCTTCCAGGCTGCTGAACTGCGCCAGTTGGGCGACGAACGCGCCGTTGTCCTGGGGCGACAGCGGGTTCTGGTTTTTCAGCTGGGTGACCAGCAACTGCAGAAACGCGTCCTTGCCCAGCGACTGATTGCCGGTCGCGGCCTTGGAGGCGTTCGCCAGATTAGTGTTGTCCGACGCCGTCTTGACCTTCGAATTGAAAAGGTCCTGAACCGCCGTATTGTTAGACGTATCGACAATGGCCATGGTTGGCGCCCCTTATCACTGACCCAGGGTCAGGACCTTCTGCATCATGGTTTTGGCGGTGTTCATCATTTCCGCGTTGGTCTGGAACGAGCGGCTGGCCGAAATCATGTCCGCCATTTCCTCGACCACATTGACGTTCGGGTAGTACACGTAGCCTTTTTCGTTGGCCGCCGGATGGTTCGGCTCGTAACGGGCTTCGAGGTTGCTCTGGTCTTCGACCACACCGAGCACCTGCACGCCCTGGCCTGCGGCATCCTGGTTCTGGAACAGCGAATCGCTGCCGCCGCTCTGCCCGCCCTGGAACATGGTGGCGAACACCGGGTGACGGGCGCGGTAGGTTTGGTCAATGCTCGAAGACACAGTCTCGGCGTTGGCGATGTTACTGGCGACGGTGTTCAAGCGCGTGGTCTGCGCGCTCATGCCACTGCCGGCAATATTGAAAACACTGGACAGGGACATGGCTTACTCTCCACGCAGGGCTGACATCAGCCCTTTGAATTTACTGTTGAGCAGGGTAAAGCTGGCCTGAAAGTTCACCGAGTTCTCGGCATAGGCCGATTGCTCCAACTGCGCATCGACGGTGTTCTGGTCGATGGACGGCTGCATCGGCGTGCGATACAGCAGCGACTCGTCGCCACTGCTCAGGCCTTGCGCTTCGATATGACGGTTGTTGGTCATGTTCAAGGCGAAGGTGCCGTTCTTGGTCTTGTCCTGCTGCGCGGCGAGCACGGCAGAAAAGTCCAGGTCCCGAGCCTTGTAGTTCGGGGTATCGGCGTTGGCAATGTTGTTGGCCAGGACTTCGGCACGCTGGGCGCGGAAGCCCAGGGCTTGTTCGTGGATACCGAGCGCTTTATCGAAGCTGATGCTCATGGCGGAAACCTTTAGGCTGACCTGCTGTTCGTTAACAGAGGTATAGCAAGGTGCATGCCAATCTTTTCAACGCCCGTATATCAAGGACTTAAGCCGATATTGCCGGCGGCAATGCCAGAAAAGCGGCAAGCGGCTTCCGCCTGGCGCCAGTAAAGCGGCAATGGGGGATTGCCGCGAAACTAAAAGTGGGAGAAGGCTTGCCTCCGACAGCGGCGTATCAAGTCATGGATAGGTGACTGATCCAAACGCTATCGGGGGTAAGCCCCCTCCCACATTTTTGACTGCACAGGCCTTGTTTACTTGGCCTGGTAAATGATGCCAGGGCTGCACTGCACCATCTGGTAATGGTCCGGCAGGCCGTTCAGTGCTTCGGAGGCCCCGAGGAACAGGTAGCCGCCCCGCTTGAGCGTGCCATGGATGCGCAAGAGGATGTCTTTCTTCACTTCCGCCGAGAAATAGATCAGCACGTTACGGCAGAACACCATGTCGAACTTGCCCAGACTGGCGTAACTGTCGAGCAGGTTGAACGAACGGAACTCCACGCGGCTCTTGATCGGCGCCTTGACCGCCCAACGCCCCGCCCCTTTGGAGTCGAAGTAACGTTGCAGACGCTCCTGGGACAAACCACGGCCCAGGGCCAGGCTGTCATACTCGCCGGTCTTGCAATTGGTCAGCATGGTCCCGGACAGGTCGGTGGCGACGATCTGTGCCCCGGCCTTCAACTGGCCCATGTTGGTCCGCTCGAACTCGTCGATGGCCATGGAAATCGAGTATGGCTCCTGCCCCGACGAACAGGCCGCCGACCAGATGCGCAAGCGCTGGCCGGGGCTGGCCTTGATGGCCTCCGGCAGCACCTTGCTCTTGAGCACCTCAAAGGGGTAAGTGTCTCGAAACCACAGGGTTTCGTTGGTGGTCATGGCATCGACCACCATCTCCTTGAGCCCACCGCGCGGCTGACTCTGGATCCGCTGAACCAACTCGCCCAGGGACTTGATGCCCTGCTGCTCCATGAGCTTGTTGAGACGGCTGGATACCAGGTACTGCTTGTTCTCACCGAGCAATATGCCACAGGCTTTTTCCAGGAAGACCCGGAACTGTTCAAAATCCAAATTACCCGTAGACACTGATACTACCGCCTCTTAAATCGTATGACCGCCAAGGAAATACCTTAGCTGTGATCTGCTGCCTTGATCCGGTCGACTACCCGGGATGCGAGGTCATCAGGACGGAATTTGGCCAGGAAGTCATCCGCCCCGACCTTCTTGACCATAGCCTGGTTGAAGACGCCCGACAGCGAAGTATGCAGGACGATATGCAGTTTTTGCATACGCGGGTCACTTCGTATCTCGGCCGTGAGAGTGTAGCCGTCCATTTCCGGCATCTCGATATCCGAGATCATCATCAGAAATTCTTCTTCCGGCTTCTTGCCTTCGTCCACCAGTTTGCGCAGGTAATCCAGCGCCTGGCGGCCATCATTGAGCGCCACCACGTCAACGCCGACGGTTTGCAGGCAACGGGTCACCTGCTTACGCGCCACCGAGGAGTCGTCCACGGTAAGCACACGCAGGGACACGGCCTTGTGCGCCGTCTCGGCGTCCACCACTCCCACCGAAATCGTCTCCGAGGTGGGAGCCACTTCGGCGAGAATTTTTTCCACGTCGATGATTTCGACCAACTGGTTATCGACCCGCGTCACCGCCGTGAGGTAATGATCGCGGCCGGTGCCCTTGGGTGGCGGATGGATCTCTTCCCAGTTCATGTTGACGATGCGCTCCACCGAGCGCACCAGGAAGCCCTGGGTCTTGGTGTTGTACTCGGTGATGATCACGAACGGACTCTCGCGATCCTGCAGGCCCGACGAACCGGTCGCCAACGCCAGGTCAAGAATCGGGATGGTCGCGCCACGAATATTCGCCACGCCGCACACCACCGGACTGGACTTGGGCATGATCGTCAGCTTGGGGCACTGCAACACTTCCCGCACCTTGAACACGTTGATGCCGTACAGTTGCCCGCCATCAAGGCGAAAAAGCAACAATTCCAGGCGATTCTGCCCTACCAGCTGTGTGCGCTGGTTTACTGAATCCATTACACCTGCCATGCCCAGACTCCTACGCTAAAACCTTCGGGGGTACGACGCGCACCCAACACTAAACGGCACGAGCTTTGCTATTTGTTGGCTATGGATATGAAAACGACAGTTTCCCGACACCCCCGCCACCGCAGATTGCTCTGCGTCACGTTGGCATTGCTTGCTTTCTGCCTGGGCGCCACGGCCCGCGCAGAGAACGTCACCTTGCCTGATCTCCTTATCGGCGTCACTCAGGGCTTTCTTGAGTTCACTGTAGAAGATTATCTGGCAAGCACACAGACGCCGGGGCGTTATGAAATCCAAGTCAACCAGCTGGACCCACGCCTGCGCATGCCACTATGCGACAAGGAATTGACAGCGACCCTGGAAAGCCCGGCCCAGCCCATCGGCCGCGTGACGGTGCGTGTACGCTGCGACGGCGCCTCGCCCTGGACGGTGTTTGTGCCGGCGCAGGTCAAACTGTTTCGCGATGTGGTCGTGGTAGCGAGACCGCTCAAACGCACCGGCATCATCAGTTTTGAAGACGTGGTGCTGCGTGAACGCGACATCAGCCAGATCAATCAGGGCTATCTGACGTCCGTTGATCAGGCCATCGGCCAGAGGTTGACCCGACCAGTGGTCACCGACCAGCTCCTCACGCTGGTCCATCTGGAGCAGGCCGAGGTGATTCGCAAGGGCGATCAAGTGGTGATTTCCGCCAGCAGCGGCGCCTTGAACGTGAAAATGCCGGGAGAAGCGCTGTCCAACGGGGGCATGAGCGAACAGATCCGCGTCAAGAATCTCAACTCCAATCGCGTCATCAAGGCGCGCGTGACCGCGCCGGGGCAAGTCGAGGTGGCCTTATAGATCACTGGTAGAGGACGCTGGGTTTTCCTACACTGTGCACGGACAAGTCCCGTGTGGAGATTTATTGTCATTCGCGCCTAAAGTTAATCCGGGTATGGCCGAAAACATGGCAAGCGTCCAAATACCCAGAGGTTTTTTATCATGGTCATTGATTTCAGTCGTTTAAATAACTCCCCGGCTACGTCCGGCGCCACGCGCACTTCAGGTGCCAAGGAAAGTGCAGACGCCAAGGCTGCGCTGCCCGCCAAGGCAGAACAGGCCAGCGCCAGCCAGAGCGGGGAATCGGTACACCTGAGCAATGAGGCTCAACAGTTGCAGAAGGTCACTGACTCGCTGCGCGATCAACCGGTCGTCAATAAAGCCCGCGTGGCCGAATTGAAACAGGCAATCGCTGATGGCAGCTACAAAGTCGACAGCAACCGTGTCGCCAGCAAGCTGCTTAACTTCGAAGCCGAGCGCTAGGCAAAGGCCTGCGCTGGGCTTCTGGACGCTTAAATCCCAAGGCCAGCCATGCATCACGACGAAAATCTGCTTCAACTGATCATCGATGATCTTGAGCCGACGCAACAATTGCTCGATCTGCTCAAAGAAGAGTCCCTGGCCCTCTACGGTCGGGACATGCCGCTGCTCGAAGAAATTCTCGCGCGCAAGCAGTCGCTGATTGTCCTGCTGGAGCAGCACGGCAAAAAACGCAGCCAGATCCTGATCAGCCTGGGCCTGCCGGCCAATCACGACGGGCTCGCGCAACTGGCCAGCCACTCCTCGGTCGGCGAACAGCTGCTGGCCCAGAGCAAAGAACTCAATCAATTGCTTGCCAAGTGCCAGGAAGCCAACCAGCTTAACGGCCAATCGATCCAGCTTCAGCAAGCCACCACGGCCAACCAGTTGCGTATCCTCCACGGCGGCGAGCCACCGGCGCTTTACAATGCCCAGGGTTCCACCTCGCGCCTGGTCAAGCCAAGCACTCGCAGCCAAGCCTGACATCGTTTATCGCGCGCCCTATCCAAGGCGCGCTACATGCTGGCAAAATGCCGGTTCTTGCGTGTAGTCGTATTTTGCCTGGAGATGGAAGAACCGTGTTCAACGCCCTTAATGCGGAAGATGCTCCGCAGCCCCCCAAGGTCCTCACCACGCCCCTGGAAATCGCCGGCACCTTGCGAATGCTGCAGGAAAGCCATGACCCGCTGATCATCACCTTCCACGAGCGCAGCCAGCGTTTCCAGAGTTATCTGGTGGATGTCGACCGGGACAACAAGACCCTGGCGCTGGACGAAATGATCCCCCGCGACGGTGAACGCCACCTTGAAAACGGCGAGCCGTTCCGCATCGAAGGCTTTCACGACGGCGTGCGTGTCGCCTGGGAAAGCAACGGCAGCCTGACCATCAGCGAAAAAAACGGCCATCGCATCTATACCGGCAGCATGCCCGACGAGGTGGTCTACCATCAGCGGCGCAATGCCTTTCGCGCCGCTCTGAAACTGGCGCAATTGGTGAACATCGAGCTGGGCGGCGAAAAGCTCAAGGCACCGGTCAGCGGCAAGCTACTGGATATTTCCGCTACCGGCTGCAAATTGCGTTTTGAGGGTGATATCTGCGCGCGCCTGCAATTGGGACAGGTGTACGACCGCTTTGTCGCCGCCCTGCCCTTCGGCAGCATGACCACCTCAGTCGAACTGCGTTACCTGCACTTCGAAGAAAAGATCAACACCACTTTCGCCGGCGTACGCTTCCACAACATGAGTGGCCTGGTGCAGCGCCAGGTTGAGCGATTTGTTTACCAGTTGCAGCGCGAAGCCCGTCGATTCGATAAAGACGACGATTTTTAAACGGTCCGGTCAGCGACAAAAAAACGGGCAGCTCCTTAAAGGGGCTGCCCGTTTTTTGTTTCAGGGGCGCGCCCTGCTCAAGTCGTGAGGATGCTCGTCCGGGTCCAACGGTTCGGTGGGCGGTTCAGGGCTCGGCTCGTCGACCGGCGGCTGCTCGGGGTCGGTTTGCGCCTCAGGCGGAGTGGTCTGCATCTGGTCCTGCACCACCTGCTCATCCACCCGCGGATCCAGTGCCGCTACCAGCGGCGAACTGGACATGCTGTCGGGCATGGCCACGTGGTGCAACGGTGCATCGTCCACCTGGTGCAGGTTGGTCACCGCTTTAGGACGAATGCGCCATACCAGAATCAGCGCACACAGGCTGAAAAACGCGTACAGCATCTGGCTGCCGAACAGCTTCATCACCACGCCCGCGAGCAGCGGCCCGATACTGGCGCCAACGCCATAAGTCACCAGCAGCATGGCCGTCAGGGAAACCCTACGATCGCCCTCGACATGGTCATTGGAAAACGCCACCGCCAACGGGTAAAGGCAGAACTGCACCAGCGAGCACAGGAATCCGGCGACGAACAGCACCTCCAGCGGTACTTGGGTGAGGATCGCCAGCGGCAGGGCCGCAACGGCCAGGCACAGCGCAAAGCAGCGGATCAGCAGCGCGCGGTCATAGCGGTCCGACAGCCAGCCCAGCGGCCACTGCACCAATAAGCCGGCGAAAATGCAGCTACCCATGAACAGACCGACCTGCTCGGTCGTCAACCCTTGCTGGGCCGCGTAGAGCGGCGCCAGGCCGTAGAACGACCCGACGATCAGCCCCGCGCCGAGTACCGTGCTCAGTGATTGCGGCACGCGCTTGATAAAGAAGCGCGGCTCCATCGGTGCCGGGTGCAAGGGCGCGGGGTGGATGCGCCGCGTCATCGCCACCGGCACCAGGCACAGCGCAAAGCACAGCGCCACCAGCATCAGCAGCTCAAGGCCGAGCTGGGGATGCATCACCAGGATCAACTGCCCGAGCACCAGGCCCAGGTACGAAGCGATCATATAACCGCTGAACACCACGCCACGCTGCTTGGCATCCGCCTGTTCGTTAAGCCAGCTTTCGATAACCATGTACTGGCACATCATCCCCAGGCCCACGATCACCCGCAACACGATCCAGGCCGGCAGCCAGTCGATCAAACCATGGCCAAGCACTGCGGCGCCGACGATCCCGGCGCAGGTAGCATAGGCGCGGATATGCCCGACCCGGGCAATCAGGCGGTGCCCGATTTTGCCGCCCAGCACCAGGCCGAAGTAGTTGGCCGCCATCAGCGCACCCACCCACAGGCTGTCGACATGATCGGCCGCCAGGCGCAGGGCCAGGTAAGTACTGAGCAGGCCGGAGCCGATCAGCATCATCAAGGAGGCGAAATAAAGGGCTCGAAAAGATTTCCAGATCTGGCGCATCGGCGTTCCGAGCGGCTCCTTGCAGTGAGAGACAGGGCTATCGGCATGATAGTCCTGGGTAGCCGGTTCCGGACAGGCGGTACGGGCGGTTTCCGGGGAAAATTTGTTTAAAACGATTGGCTACAGCTCAGACGCTGCCCAGTGAGGTGCAAGTTACAACGTTGCACTAAATACACGCCAAGCCCCTGCTGTGAACCTGGATCGTCGCCAAGGTTCGACCGGGGTTGGAAAAGATCCGGCGCACACAAAAAAGCCCCGCCGGATATCTCCGTGCGGGGCTTTGAATCTGGTGTCCCAGGGCCGGTTCGAACGGCCAACCTTCCCCTTAGGAGGGGGATGCTCTATCCAATTGAGCTACTGGGACTAATGACAGCCACCAAGCCGGGTAAGGCGATGGACGGCGTGCATGTTAACGGCCGAGGTGCATTTTGTCATGTCGTCCGTCAGCTTTTTGAGTGTAGGGCGATCCCGAGGCCGGAATGTGCAGTTTCGTCCAGCAAACACGGGAGATAGCCGTCATCGTGCAAAATGCACTCCCCCTCAGTGACCATGTTGCAAATTGCAACCTCCAAAGCCTTCAATACTCAACCAAACCGTTGATTTCATTAATAAAATAGTTTGGCACGAGACCTGCACTATCCCTCTCGCAAACACCCTATTCAGCCACGGCGGTAAGCGGAGTACATCACCATGAACAGTGCCCTTCTGTTAGCCCTCAATACAATCGCCTTGGCTGCGCTGGTGATGTTTCACTTCCAGTCGTCACAGGCGCCGGATCCGGCCCAGATCAGCCAGGCGATTCCGCACCATCTGCAACAACGCCCGCAACTGGCGGTAATGACGCCTGGCGCGCAATCCCCGGTACGCCTTGCACAAGATACCCAGGGCGCCCCCGCATCCGAACACTGGGTTTTCTAAGGACACGATCGATGAGTAAATCCGCCTGGTTTTTCCTTTGCCTGACCACTGCAACCTGCATATATGGCTTGGGAACGCATGCCCAAGACGAGCAGACCACGGCATTCATTGCCAGCGGCGTCTGCGCCTGCCTGTGGTTGCTGACCCTGATCGTAGGGCGCCGTATCAAGTTCGACCCAGTGTTGCGCTGACTCTCGCGTCTGAATCATGGATATTCGCCCGACACCTGCCACCCCCCCCTCTCCTTCGCCCTACCTTACGTCGCCTCGACCTAGTCAATCGGCAGATTGCCACTAGTCTTAAACATAAGGGCAAAAGGCCACTCTGCGTTAGGATGTGCGGCCCTCAACCCCAGCTGTGGCTTGGTTTTGCAGGAATGATTACTGAAATCCTCCCGACGGGAAGTTTTCCAACCAGTCCGCAAAAATGTAAATCAGTGCTGGCATAAAGCCTCCAGGCAGTTCAATATTTGTCACAGAATTGACGCCAAGGAACTGGCAAATCTGAGGCATGATGCGGCCTCTTTGCAATTCGGGTTGAACTTTGGTCGTGAGTCTTGTCTTAACACTCATCTTGCGGCCAATTCCAAAAACCGCTCCCCTGAACTAACCGGTTAAATATATGCGCCCATTGAAACAGGCAATTTATTCCAGCCGTACGGCTGACAAGTTCGTCGTACGTCTGCCAGACGGAATGCGGGAACGCATTGCCGAGGTGGCTCGCAATCATCACCGCAGCATGAACTCCGAAATCATCGCGCGCCTGGAACAGAGCCTTATTCAGGAAGGTGCGCTGGGCGAAGAGTTGAGCATGCGCCTGGACAGCCCGGAGCTGTCGCTGCACGAACGCGAACTGCTGCAGCGTTTCCGTCAGCTCTCCCACCGCCAGCAAAATGCGCTCGTCTCGCTTATTGCGCACGACGTCGAGGCGGCCGCAGAAGCCGACTGATACGCTACTGAAAGCCGAAGCCAGCCTAGTGCTGGCTTTTTTTTGCCTGGGATTTGAGTGTTGAAATGCAGGAGCGAGCTCGCTCCCGCAGCGCCGCGACGGGAACGCCGCGCATGGGCATGGCTCAGAGCAGGAAGATCGTCGCCAGACCCAGGAAGATAAAGAAACCGCCACTGTCGGTCATGGCCGTAATCATGACACTGGCGCCCATGGCAGGGTCGCGCCCCAAGCGCGCCAATGTCATCGGGATCAGCACCCCCATAAGTGCAGCGAGCAACAGGTTCAGGGTCATGGCAGCCGTCATCACCACCCCGAGCGACCAGCTGCCGTAGAGCAAGTAAGCCACTACGCCGATCACTCCACCCCATACCAGCCCATTGATCAGACCAACCGCCAGCTCTTTGCGCAACAACCGCGAGGAGTTGGCTGTGCTCACCTGATCCAGCGCCATCGCACGCACGATCATGGTAATGGTCTGATTACCGGAGTTACCGCCGATACCCGCCACAATCGGCATCAATGCCGCCAGCGCCACCAGTTTCTCGATGGAGCCTTCAAACAGTCCGATTACGCGTGAAGCGATAAACGCGGTAATCAGATTGATTGCCAGCCAGGCCCAGCGGTTATGCAGCGAGCGCCAGACCGAAGCAAAAATATCTTCCTCTTCACGCAGACCCGCCATGTTGAGGACTTCGGTTTCACTCTCTTCACGGATCAGGTCGACGATTTCGTCGATGGTCAAACGACCAATGAGCTTGCCGTTCTTGTCGACCACCGGCGCGGAGATCAAGTCATACCGCTCAAACGCCTGGGCCGCCTCATAGGCGTCCTCGTCAGGATGGAAGCTCACCGTGTCGCTGGCCATCAAGTCGGCTACTTTTTTCTCCGGGTCATTGACCAGCAAGCGCTTGATCGGCAGGACGCCCTTGAGAATGCCTTCGTAGTCGACCACGAACAGCTTGTCGGTATGGCCAGGCAATTCTTTCAGCCGGCGCAGGTAACGCAGCACCACTTCCAGGCTGACGTCTTCGCGAATGGTGACCATCTCGAAGTCCATCAGCGCGCCGACCTGGTCGTCGTCATAGGACAACGCCGACCGCACGCGCTCACGCTGCTGACCGTCGAGCGCTTCCATCAGCTCATGGACAACGTCCCGAGGCAACTCAGGGGCCAGGTCGGCGAGTTCGTCGGCATCCATCTCCTTGGCAGCGGCGAGGAGCTCATGATCGTCCATGTCGGCGATCAGGGTTTCGCGCACCGAGTCGGATACTTCGAGCAGGATGTCGCCGTCGCGATCAGCCTTGACCAACTGCCAGAGGGTCAGGCGATCATCGAGCGGAAGGGCTTCGAGAATGTAAGCGACGTCGGCGGAGTGCAAGTCGTCGAGCTTGCGCTGCAGCTCGACGAGGTTTTGCCGGTGTACCAGGTTTTCGACGCGGTCGTGGTGCGGACCTTCCTGGCGATGCGTGAGGTCTTCGACCACACGTTGGCGCTGCAGCAGCTCGATGACTTGAGCAAGGCGATCCTGCAGGCTTTCTTGAGTTTTCTTTACTTCAACTTCGGTCATAGGCGAGCTCCACTCCCAGCAGCAGGGCACGCCGGAAGGATCAATCAGTCAATTCATGATTGGTAAAACGCGGTACTGAGTAACTACTGGGTAAGTCCATGGAGGTATTCCACAAGCCCCGGCGGGGCTGACGGGCGCAATGATACACCTTTGCGGGCGCTTTTAATGTTAAAAAACTGGAAAGAACAAGCGCTTGCAAGCCAAAGTTGAGTAGTAGCCGCATCTATGAACTGCGACGACGCAGCAGAAAAGGAAAACACATGACTGGAGCGAAAAAAGATAAAACCCAGACGGCAAAAAGCCCGCACTAGGCGGGCTTTTTGTTTGTATGGTGCACTCGACAGGATTCGAACCTGTGACCGCTCGGTTCGTAGCCGAGTACTCTATCCAGCTGAGCTACGAGTGCATATTGTGTTTTTAGACCAGATCACAACTGGTTGGAGCCAAGCTACCTGCATTGCTGCAACTAACTCTTAAATGGTGCACTCGACAGGATTCGAACCTGTGACCGCTCGGTTCGTAGCCGAGTACTCTATCCAGCTGAGCTACGAGTGCATTTGTTGCCGCGCATTATAGGCCGTTCAATCTCTATGTAAAGCGATTTTTTCGAGTAATTTCAACAACTTACCGATAAATCCAGATTGCAACGTACTAAGCAAATAATGGCGGAGAACGGGGGATTCGAACCCCCGACACCCTTTTGAGGTGTACTCCCTTAGCAGGGGAGCGCCTTCGGCCACTCGGCCAGCTCTCCGCAACACGGGGCGTATATTAACCACGTTGATCCCCGTTTGCAAACATAAAAAACGATAAAAATTAAAGGCTTGGTTCTTCGTCCTTCTCTTTCTTGATCCGCAGGTAAATTTCCTCGCGGTGAACCGCTACCTCTTTCGGAGCGTTAACTCCGATACGCACTTGATTGCCTTTGACGCCGAGCACGGTCACGGTGATTTCGCCATCACCGATAATCAGGCTTTCTGCGCAACGACGAGTCAGAATCAGCATGCCTTTCTCCTCACGCATTTCAGTTCAGGAACAACAGTCTGCAAAAAAAAGGCAATCGACCTACAACCAGAAGGCCATAGCCCTACCCACCTAAGTATTGTCCAGCGCAGGCAAAAGACCATGCGCCCTACAAAAAAATGAAAGGCGCGGTAAACCGCGCCTTTCAGGCAGTGCATCACTCGCCCTGTCGGGCCGGAGCGTCAAGCTCAAAAGCGGTGTGCAACGCGCGTACGGCCAGCTCAAGGTACTTTTCTTCGATCACTACCGAGACTTTGATTTCCGAGGTGGAGATCATCTGGATGTTGATGCTTTCCTTGGCCAGAGCCTCGAACATGCGGCTGGCAACGCCTGCATGGGAACGCATGCCCACACCAACGATCGACACCTTGGCAATCTTGGTGTCGCCCACCACTTCACGGGCACCGATTTCCTTGGCCGTGTTCTGCAGAATCCGCTCCGCCGCATCGTATTCATTGCGGTGCACGGTGAAGGTGAAATCGGTGGTGTTATCGTGCGAAACGTTCTGCACGATCATGTCGACTTCAATGTTCGCGCCGCTGATAGGGCCCAGGATCTTGAACGCCACACCCGGAGTGTCTGGCACGCCACGGATCGTCAGCTTGGCTTCATCGCGATTGAAAGCGATGCCGGAAATGATCGGCTGTTCCATGGATTCCTCTTCATCAATAGTAATGAGGGTGCCCGGACCCTCTTTGAAGCTGTGCAATACGCGCAGCGGAACGTTGTACTTGCCGGCGAATTCCACCGCGCGGATCTGCAACACCTTCGAACCGAGGCTGGCCATTTCCAGCATCTCTTCGAAGGTAATCTTGTCCAGGCGCTGGGCCACCGACACCACGCGTGGGTCAGTGGTATAGACGCCATCCACATCGGTGTAGATCTGGCACTCGTCAGCCTTGAGGGCCGCCGCCAGCGCTACGCCGGTGGTATCCGAACCGCCACGCCCCAGGGTCGTGATGTTGCCCTGCTCGTCCACACCCTGGAAGCCTGCTACAACTACCACGCGCCCGGCCTTGAGATCAGTACGGATTTTCTGATCGTCGATCTGCAGGATACGCGCCTTGGTATGCGCGCTGTCGGTCAGAATGCGCACCTGGCTGCCCGTGTAGGACACCGCCGGCACGCCGCGTTTGTTCAGGGCCATGGCCAGTAAAGCGATCGTCACCTGCTCACCGGTGGACACGATCACATCCAGCTCGCGCGGCAGCGGTTGCTGGTCGCCACTGATTGCCTTGGCCAGATCGATCAGGCGATTGGTCTCGCCGCTCATGGCCGACAGCACCACCACCAGGTCGTCGCCCGCGTCGCGGAATTTCTTAACCTTGTCGGCCACCTGCTCGATTCTTTCGACAGAACCGACCGAGGTGCCTCCAAATTTCTGTACGATCAAAGCCATTTCCAGCCGCCTCAGCCCGTAAAGGGGCGCCTAAATTTCCAATCCACCCGCACTGGTCAGGCCCGCGACTAGACCACGGGCCGATTAACAGCGCCTTAAATGCCAGCCTCGACGAACGGCACGGTCAGGGCCAGGGCCGCATCCAGGGCACCGGCGTCTACACCACCGCCTTGCGCCATGTCCGGACGACCACCGCCCTTCCCGCCCACTGCCGCGGCGGCTTGCTTCATCAAATCACCGGCTTTGAGTTGGCCAGTCAGGTCTTTGGTTACACCGGCAACCAGAACGACCTTATCCTCATGGACACCGCCGAGCAGGATCACTGCGCGGCCGAGCTTGTTCTTCAACTGGTCGACCAGCGCCAACAACGCCTTGCCGTCCTGACCGTCCAGGCGCGCAGCCAGAACTTTCACGCCCTTGACGTCGACGGCCGAAGCTGACAGATCGTCGCCCGCAGCACTGGCGGCCTTGGCTTGCAACTGCTCCAGCTGTTTCTCCAGCGCACGGTTGCGCTCCAGTACGGCGGACAGCTTGTCGACCAGATTGTCGCGGCTGCCCTTGACCAGGCTGGCCGCTTCCTTGAGTTGTTCTTCCGCCGCATTCAGGTAGGCCAGGGCCGCAGCACCGGTCACCGCTTCGATACGACGCACACCGGACGCCACGCCACCTTCGCTGATGATCTTGAGCAAAGCGATGTCGCCGGTGCGGTTGGCGTGGATACCACCACACAGTTCCACCGAGAAGTCGCCGCCCATGCTCAGCACGCGCACACTGTCGCCGTACTTCTCGCCGAACAGCGCCATGGCGCCCTTGGCCTTGGCCGTCTCGATATCGGTCTCTTCGGTCTCGACCGGGGTATTCTTGCGGATCTGGGCGTTGACGATGTCTTCCAGCGCCTTGATCTGCTCAGGCTTGATCGCTTCGAAGTGGCTGAAGTCGAAACGCAGGCGCTGGCTGTCGACCAACGAACCTTTCTGCTGGACGTGCTCGCCCAGCACCTGACGCAGTGCGGCGTGCAGCAAGTGGGTGGCCGAGTGGTTCAGCGCCGTGGCGTGACGCACATCGGCGTCTACCTGGGTGTCGACCGGCGAACCCACGGTCAGGCTGCCCGAAGCCAGCACACCGTGGTGCAGGAAGGCGCCACCGGTCTTGGTGGTATCGCGCACGTCGAAACGGCCGGAGGTGGATTTGACGAAACCGCAGTCGCCGATCTGACCGCCGGATTCGGCGTAGAACGGGGTCTGGTCCAGCACCACGACGCCCTCGTCGCCCTCGTTCAAAACGTCGACCGACTGGCCGTCCTTATACAGGGCAACCACTTTGGCCGCTCCGCTTGTGGCCTTATAGCCGGTGAACTCGGTGGCCACGTCAACCTTGACCAGGCTGTTGTAGTCCATGCCGAAAGCGCTGGCCGAACGTGCGCGCACGCGCTGGGCTTCCATCTCGCGCTCGAAACCTTCTTCGTCGAGGGTCAGGTTGCGCTCGCGGGCGATGTCGCCGGTCAGGTCCATCGGGAAACCGTAGGTGTCATAGAGTTTGAACACCACGTCACCCGGCACCACGTTGCCCGACAGGTTGGCAAGGTCTTGCTCGAGAATCTTCAGGCCCTGTTCCAGGGTCTTGGCGAACTGCTCTTCTTCGGCCTTGAGCACACGCTCGATGTGCGCCTGGTTCTGCTTGAGTTCCGGGAAGGCATCGCCCATCTCGGCGACCAGGGCCGCGACGATCTGGTAGAAGAAGCTGCCATTGGCGCCCAGCTTGTTGCCGTGGCGGCAGGCGCGACGAATGATGCGGCGCAGCACGTAGCCACGGCCTTCGTTGGACGGCAGCACGCCGTCGGCGATCAGGAAGCCGCACGAACGAATATGGTCGGCCACTACCTTGAGCGAGGCCTGGTTGTCATTGCTGCAACCGATAGCCTTGGCGGCCGCCGCCAACAGGCTCTGGAACAGGTCGATTTCGTAGTTGGAATGGACGTGCTGCATCACCGCACTGATCCGCTCCAGGCCCATGCCGGTGTCCACCGACGGCGCCGGCAACGGATGCAGCACGCCGTCGGCGGTGCGGTTGAACTGCATGAAGACGTTGTTCCAGATCTCGATGTAACGGTCGCCGTCTTCTTCGGGCGAACCCGGCGGGCCACCCCAGATGTCGGCGCCGTGGTCGTAGAAGATCTCGGTGCATGGGCCACACGGGCCGGTATCGCCCATGGTCCAGAAGTTGTCTGACGCGTACGGCGCGCCTTTGTTGTCGCCGATGCGCACCATGCGCTCGGCCGGCACGCCGACCTGTTTGGTCCAGATGTCGTACGCCTCGTCATCGCTTTCGTAAACGGTGACCCACAGTTTTTCCTTCGGCAGTTTCAGTACGCCGGTGAGGAAGGTCCAGGCGAAGTTGATCGCGTCCTGCTTGAAATAATCGCCAAAGCTGAAGTTGCCGAGCATTTCGAAAAAGGTGTGGTGGCGGGCGGTGTAGCCGACGTTTTCCAGGTCGTTGTGCTTACCACCGGCGCGCACGCACTTCTGGCTGCTGACTGCACGGGTGTAGGCGCGCTTTTCCTGGCCCAGGAAGCAGTCCTTGAACTGGTTCATCCCCGCGTTAGTGAACAGCAGGGTGGGATCATTGCCTGGGATCAAGGAGCTGGAGGAGACACGGGTGTGACCTTGCTCTTCGAAGAAGCGAAGGAAGGCTTCACGGATTTCTGCGCTTTTCATTAGGTTCTTCCACGGAGGCTGCGGCCAAAGGCCAGTGCGCAACATCATCAGACGGAGCGACGGCAAAGGGCCGCATTATATCGGCCCTTTGCCGGTGGTACAGCGTGTTTATGCGATAGCGACGTTCAATTAGACGGTCTGCACGATCATTTTTGCGAATATTCGACGAATGTCTCCAGCACCTGCGCCATCTGCGCCCGGCTTACATCCAGATGAGTGACCATGCGCAGACGCGGGGCGGCGCTCAACTTGATCCCGCGCTCGGCGGCAAACGCCTTCAAGGCCTGCGCCTGGTCGCCCACCTGCACATAGACCATGTTGGTCTGCACCGGCTCCACCGTGTAGCCGGCCTTGCGCAGCTCATCCCCCAACCACTGGGCATTGGCATGGTCTTCGGCCAGGCGCTGCACCTGATGGTCCAGTGCATACAGGCCCGCCGCCGCCAGAGCACCGGCCTGGCGCATACCGCCACCGACCATCTTGCGCAGCCGGCGCGCTTTGGCGATCAGCGCGGTAGAGCCGCATAACACCGAGCCTACGGGTGCACCGAGGCCCTTGGACAGGCACACCGACACCGAATCGAAATGCGCGGCGATCTCACGCGCGTCCACGCCCAGCTTGACCGCCGCGTTGTAGAGCCGCGCGCCATCCAGATGCAGGGCCAGGTCGTGTTCGCGAGTAAATGCCCGTGCCCTGGCCAGGTACTCCATCGGCAGCACCTTGCCCTGCATGGTGTTTTCCAGGGCCAGCAAGCGGCTGCGGGCGAAGTGGAAGTCGTCGGGCTTGATGGCGGCCAGCACGTGGTCCAGATCCAGCGAACCGTCCGCCTGCACTTCCAACGGCTGTGGCTGGATCGAACCCAGCACCGCCGCACCACCGCCTTCGTATTTGTAGGTGTGGGCCTGCTGGCCGACGATGTATTCCTCGCCGCGCTCGCAGTGGGCCATCAGCGCCAGCAGATTGCTCATGGTACCGGTGGGCACGAACAACGCGGCGGCGAACCCCAGGCGTTGGGCCAGCTCGGCTTCCAGGCGGTTGACGCTGGGGTCTTCGCCGTAGACGTCATCGCCGCAGACGGCGCTGGCCATGGCATCGCGCATGCCGGCGGTGGGTTGGGTCACGGTATCGCTGCGAAGGTCTATCACGGTCATCAAACTGGCCTCGGGCAGGTGGGGCGTTTTGTCGTATTGACGATTACTGCGGGCAAACCCGCGAGATATCAAGCCCTATGTGCAGTCAATCGAATAGCTACCAAACAAACCGATATAGCTTATCGATACGGCGTCCGTGCAGTTTCTGAAAAACCGTGTTAAAAACTCTGCGCCGCCAGGGTTCTGGCGGCAACGTTCTCAGGGCGGGGTGCAATTCCCCACCGGCGGTAATTGCACGCAATGTGCATAGCCCGCGAGCGCTTGACGCCTTGGACTGCTCACGCAGGCCGGCGCCAAGGTCAGCAGACCCGGTGTGATCCCGGGGCCGACGGTCATAGTCCGGATGAAGAGAGAACGGGATTGGCACCTAAGGGCCGCACGCCTGTTTGCGCATGCGTACCCTTAAATCCCATTCGATTCATAACGCCCTGTTTTTTTCTTAAACAGGAGTCAGAACATGCAACCCACCGCTATCGACAGCAAAAGCAAAAACCATCACGGCGAGCGCGTCGCGTTTATCCAGGCCTGCTGGCACAAGGATATCGTCGACCAGAGCCGTAAAGGCTTTCTCGCCGAAATGATCGCCCAGGGCTACCAGGAATCGGACATCGATTTCTTCGAAGTCGGCGGCGCCTTTGAAATGCCCCTGCACGCCAAACTGCTGGCCAAGACCGGCCGTTACGCCGGCATCGTCGCTGCTGCGCTGGTGGTGGATGGCGGTATCTACCGCCATGAGTTCGTCGCCCAATCGGTGGTCAGCGGCCTGATGCAGGTGCAACTGGAAACCGAAGTGCCGGTGTTCTCGGTATCCCTGACGCCGCATCACTTCCACGGCGGCAGCGAACACACGACGTTCTTCTACGAGCACTTCGTGCACAAGGGCCAGGAAGCGGCACGGACCTGCGCCGACACGCTGCACAAAGTGCGGGCGATCCGTCGCAGCGAGCCACGGGCGGTAGCAGTCTAAGCAATACTGCAAAACAAAATGTGGGAGGGGGGCTTGCCCCCTCTCACATTCGGTCCAGGTCTATGCCAGGCCCACGTCCGTGGTCGGCACAATCAATATCCCTGCCCGCAAACCGTTTTTCACCTTCGGGTTGGGGAAGATGATGCGCGCACCCTCCTCCTCGATTACCCAACGGGTCTTGGCCACGTCTTCGGCCAGCAGATAACCCTTTTTCAACTCAGAAAAGTTTTCCACATCCGCCGGCAAGTGCAGCAGGAACGCATCGCTGTGCTTGATCACTTCCCGCGACACGGCAAACAGTTTCAACCCATCCAGGCTGTCGGTCGCAGGCTCGGTGCCTTCGATGATCTGCGTCAGGCGCGATTCCAGGCGTGAAACGTCCACCCCCTGGTTCTGCCCGAACGGCCGCGCCTTGCCCAATTCCAGGGTGAAAGCCTCGGCGTCCAGTTGCTCGTAGGTGAAGGCCGTGAAGGTGATCGAGGTTTTGTTCTGCAACAGCACCGCTTCCATGCCCGCCGCACGCAAACGTTCCAGCTCGCGACGCGAATGCTGGCGCCCGTCTTTCCACGGGTACAGCGCGAACTGCTCGATTTTGGAGCCACGGATGGCGGTGTGCAGGTCGTAATGCAGGCGCGTGCGCTCGGGTTTGCTGAAAAAACTGCGCGCCAGTTGTTCCAGCTCTGCGGCACGCATGGCTTCGGGGCCGATGTTTTTTTCGTGACGGCCGTTGAACAGCCGGTTGATGTCCAGTTCCAGGTAACGCTCGCCGCGGCGCATGGCCTCGGGGTTGCCGAACAGGAACAGAATACGGGTGCGGGGCTTGATGTCCCCACGGGCGATGCCATGCAACAGGCGGTCGAGCAGTTCGATCGGCGCGGTTTCGTTGCCATGGATGCCGGACGACAGCAGCAGATCGCTGCCATTGTCCCTTGTCTCGGGAGGTCGCACTTCCAATGCGCCCTCGCTGAGCCAGCGCATCTGCACGCCGTCGACAGTCAGTTGAATTTTTTGCGCCGGTTCGCGACCGGCGAGGGTCAGTTCAAGCAGTTTGCCGAGGGCGAGCATACGCAAGCTTCCTTAGTGGTTGCAGCCAGGACCGTGGACGTGATCGTCATCATCGCCGTCAACGTCGGCCGGTTCCATTTCCAGTTGCAGGCTCATCAGGTTGGTGGCCAACGGGCGCATCAGCAGGTTGGCGTACTCGGCGTCGCCTTCCTCCACGTCCACACCGATCAGCAGTTGGCCGCGGCCGTCGTGCTGAATCCAGATTTCCTTGCCCTGCCACACCACGGCGACGCGGGTGCAGGAGGTTTCCAGCTGGGTGCCGTCGGTGTCTTCAAGGATCAGTTTCAGGGTGTCGGTCATAAAATGCTCTCAGCCGTGCGGCGTTAATTGATCTGGAAAGGATAAACCGCGCCCAGTTTAAGGATTTGCGTCAGTTCATCCAGTGCCGTCCGGCACTCAAGCAGCAATTGCGGGTCAGCCAGGTCGGTTTCGCGCAGGCTGTCGCGGTAGTGCTTGTGGACCCATTGGGTCAGCGTGTCGTACAACGGCGCGGTCATGATAACCCCTGGGTTTACCGCCGCCAGTTCGGTTTCGTTCAGCGCCACGCGCAGGCGCAGGCACGCCGGGCCACCGCCGTTCTGCATGCTTTGCTTGAGGTCGAAGACCTTCACTTCACGGATCAACCCACCCGAGGCGGTCAGGCCCTGCAGGTACTGCCAGACGCGTTCATTGGCGCGGCACTCTTCCGGCACGATCAGCAGCATCGAGCCGTCGGCGCGAGTCAGCAACTGGCTGTTGAACAGGTAGGAACGCACCGCGTCCTCGACGCTCACCAGGGCGCGCGGTACACACACCGACTGGAAATTGCCGCCCAGCTTGCCCAGCTTGGCCTGCAGTTCGCCGAGCATCTGCTCGGTATTGAGAAACGCATCCTCGTGGTAGAACAGCACTTCGCCGTTGCCCACCGCGATCACATCGTTGTGGAACACGCCGGCATCGATCACCGCCGGGTTCTGCTGGGCGTAGACCACGCCGTCATCCTTCAGGCCATGCAGACGGGCGACGGCCTGGGAAGCTTCCAGGGTCTGGCGCGCCGGGTACTTCTGCGGTGCCGGGTAGCGGGTGTCGAACGCACTGCGGCCGAACACGAAAAACTCCACACCGGCCTCGCCGTAGTCACGGCAGAAACGCGTGTGGTTGGCGGCGCCCTCGTCGCCGAACTGCGCCACTGCCGGCAACGCGGCGTGGTGGGCGAAGTGCTGCGGGTTGGTAAACATGGCGCCCAGCACGCGACTGGTGGTCGGGTGCTCGATGCTGCGGTGGTATTTGCAGTTGAGGTTGGCGGCGGTGAAATGCACGCGGCCGTCGGCGGTGTCGGCGCTGGGGCTGACGGTGGCGGCGTTGGCCACCCACATGCTCGATGCCGAACAACTGGCAACCAGCAACGGCATGGCCTGCTTGGCCGCCTGCTGGATCACCTGAGCATCGCTGCCGCTGAAGCCGAGGTTGCGCAGCGCGGCCACGTCGGGACGTTCCTGGGGAGCCAGCACGCCTTGCACGAAGCCCATGTCCATCAGGGCCTTCATTTTTTGCAAGCCCTGCAACGCCGCTTCCTTGGGGTTCGAAGACTGCTGGCTGTTGCTCTGGGACGCGACGTTGCCGTAGGACAACCCGCCGTAGTTATGGGTCGGCCCCACTAGACCGTCAAAATTGACTTCATAGGATTTCATCGGCGAGGCTCCACGAACATCTGTTTTTATAGGCATCAAAAGTCTTCAACACATCCCCTCCCACCTCTAGATGAGGGTAATGCCAGGGGTCAGTGTCGCGGGCACCACCAGGCTTGGGGTTTCCAGCGATGCCACCGGGTACGCGCAATAATCCGCCGCGTAATACGCACTGGCGCGATGATTGCCCGAGGCCCCTACTCCACCAAATGGCGCGGTGCTGGCGGCGCCGGTCAACTGTTTGTTCCAGTTGACGATACCGGCGCGGCTTTCCAGCCAGAATTGCTGGTAGCGCGCTTCGGAATCGGACAACAAGCCTGCGGCCAGGCCGTACTGGGTGTTGTTGGCTTCGGCAATCGCCGCTTCGAAGTCGTGGTAACGGATCACCTGCAGCAGCGGGCCGAACAGCTCTTCGTCTTCGCGTTCGGTCACGCCGGTCACATCGATGATACCCGGCGTCAGCAACGCTGCCTGGTCCTGGGGCTGGGTCATTTCCAGCAGCGCCACGGCGCCATTGGCCAGCATCAGCTCCTGGGCGTCCATCAAGGCTTTGGCGGCGGCGAGGGAAATCACCGAGCCCATGAACGGCGCCGGTTGCTGATCGAACGCGCCGACTTCAATGGTCGAACTGACTGCCACCAACCGCGCCAGCAACGCATCGCCCCAGGCGCCTTGCGGCACCAGCAGACGACGGGCGCAGGTACAACGCTGGCCGGCCGAGATAAATGCCGACTGGATGATGGTGTAGACCGCCGCGTCCACGTCGGCCACTTCGTCCACCACCAGCGGGTTGTTGCCGCCCATTTCCAGGGCCAGGATTTTGTCCGGGCGCCCTGAGAATTGCTGGTGCAGATGGTTGCCGGTACGGCTGGAACCGGTGAAGAACAGGCCGTCGATGCCTGGATTGGCCGCCAAGGCGATTCCGGTTTCCCGCGCGCCTTGCAGCAGGTTCAGTACGCCCGCCGGCAGGCCGGCTTCGATCCAGCATTGCACGGTCAGCTCGGCGACCTTCGGGGTCAGTTCGCTGGGTTTGAACAGCACCGTGTTGCCCGCCAGCAACGCCGGCACGATATGCCCGTTGGGCAAGTGACCGGGGAAGTTATACGGACCGAACACCGCGACCACGCCGTGAGGCTTATGGCGCAGCACAGCGGTGGCGTCGCCCAGCGGGCCGCTCTTCTCGCCGGTGCGTTCGCGATAGCTTTGCACGGAGATGGCGATCTTGTTCGCCATGCTGGTGACTTCAGTCGCCGCTTCCCACAGCGGCTTGCCGGTTTCCTCACCGATGCAGCGGGCGATTTCATCGGCGCGGCGCTTGAGCGTGGCGGCGAAAGCGTCCAGCACCGCGATGCGTTCTTCCAGGCTGCGCCGAGCCCAGCTCGGGAACGCCTGACGCGCGGCCTGTACGGCGGACTCGACCTGCTCGGCGGTGGCGCCGTTGCCAGCCCACAGCACGTGCTGAGTCACCGGGTTGCGCGATTCAAACAGTTCACCCTGGCCGGCCAGCCAGCTACCTGCGATATACAACGAATTCATTACTTCGACTCCCGAGCAGCGGACAACGGTACGGCACGCACCTGATCGCCGACCACCAGTTGCAGACGCTTGGCGGTCAACGGGTCGACCACCAGCGTGCCGGCGGCCAGGCGCGCCGGTGCGGCGGCAATGCGGCAATCTTCGCGTTTGCGGTTATGAATCAGGAACGGCGTGGCGTCGTCCCCTGGCGTACCGATGGCCAACACCAGCGACTGGCTGTCGCGCACCGCACGGATCTTGCTGGTTTCGCATTCCACCGCCGGGCCGGCGTCGAAAATGTCGACATAGCCCTGGTAGCTGAAGCCTTCGCTCTTGAGCATGCTCAGCGCCGGTTCGGTGTCGGGGTGGACCTTGCCGATCACGCTGCGCGCGTCTTCGGACAAAAAGCAGCTGTACAGCGGAAACTTCGGCATCAGCTCGGCGATAAACGCCTTGTTGCCCACGCCCGTGAGGTAGTCGGCCTGGCTGAATTCCATTTTAAAGAAATGCCGGCCCAGGCTCTCCCAGAACGGCGAACGCCCGGCCTCGTTGGACACGCCGCGCATCTCGGCAATGATCTTGTTGCCGAACAGCTGCGCGAACTCCGCGATAAACAACAGGCGCGCCTTGGCCAGCATGCGGCCGTTGAGACCGTTGCGGTAATCGGCGTGCAGGAACAACGAGCATAATTCGGAATTGCCGGTGAGGTCGTTGGCCAGAAACAGCGTCGGGATCTCGCGGTAGATGTTCAATTCCTGGGACGCGCTGACGGTCAGGCCCACCCGGAAGTTGTACCAGGGCTCACGCAGGCCGACGGCACCGGCAATCGCGGAAATGCCGACCACGCGGCCCTCGTCGTTTTCCAGCACGAACAGGTAGTCGGCATCGCCGCGACCGGCCTCGCCGCGAAAGGTTTTCTCCGCCCAGCCCACGCGGTGGGTCAGACGCTCTTCGTTGGCCGGCAGGGTGGTCAGGCCGGTGCCGGTGCTGCGCGCCAGATCAATCAGGGCCGGTAAATCGCTGCTGCGTACGGGACGAACGATCATGCTATCTCCTCAGACGGGCCGCTCTTGGCCACCCGCGAAACTCTGCGTTTAAACCGCGACCAGGCGCACACTGGCGCCCTCGCCGACGCCCAGGGCTTCAGCCGCGGCCAGGTCCAGGGTTACCGGCTTGCCAGGCGCGTAATCCAGCTCCAGCATCACCGCACGGTAATCCTGCAGCTGCGCGTTGCTGACCAGGTACTGGCGGCCGACGCCCTTGACCATCTCGCCGATCTTCACCGGCACCACGCGGCTCTGGGCAATCGAACGGATGCCCGAGACCCGCGCATGCAGCGTCGGGCCGCCGTCGAAGATGTCGATGTAATGATCGGTCTCGAAGCCTTCGCGCATCAGAATGTCGAAAGTGATCTGCGCGCGCGGGTGCACCTGGCCCATCGCCTCCTGGGCTGCGTCCGGCAGCAGCGGCACGTAGATCGGGTAATGCGGCATCAGCTCGGCGAGGAAGGTGCGGCTCTTGAGCCCGCACAGGCGCTCGGCGGCGGCGTAGTTGAGGTCGAAGAAGTTGCGGCCGATGGCGTCCCAGAACGGCGAGTCACCGTTCTCGTCGCTGTAGCCGACAATCTCGGTGACCACCGAATCGGCAAAGCGCTCCGGATGGCTGGCGACAAACAACAGGCGCCCGCGGGAATTGAGTTCCGACCACGGCGAGCCGACCAGTTCCGGCACCACGTAGAAACTGGTGAGCAGGCTGTTGCCGGTCAGGTCGTGGCACTGGGAAAGCACGTGAATCTTGTTGTGGATCTTCAGCTCGCGAGAGGCGTGCACGAAGGTCTCGTTGCGAAAACTGTAGAACGGCTCGGAATAACCGGCCGAGGCGACGATGGCCGAGCAACCGGCGAGCTTGCCGGTCTCGGTGTCTTCGAGCACGAAGAAATAGCTTTCTTCGCCGTTGAAACTCACCTCGGCCGCGAAAGACGCTTCGCTGGCGGCGATCTTGTCGCTCAGGCGTTCCACATCGTCCGGCAAGGAGGTGACACCAATCGGGCTGTCCGCAGCCAGACGCTGTACCTCGCCCAGATCAGCCATTTGCGCGGGGCGCATCACCAGCATGGTGTCACTCCTTAACTCGAAAATTCACAGAAAAAAATACCGGACAGGTCAGGAACGCCACATAGCTTCAAGTGGGCATATTCCAGTGTGGGAGGGGGCTTGCCCCCGATAGCAGTCTGTCAGTTGATACATCTGTGACTGATACACCGCCATCGGGGGCAAGCCCCTCCCACATTTGATCCGGTCCGACAGACAGATGTGTATCAGGCTTGGGTCAGCGTCTTTACCGCACGCTCGAAACGGTCCAGGCCTTCGCTGATGTCCGCCTCATCCACCACCAGGCTCGGGGCAAAACGCACCACGTCCGGGCCGGCTTGCAGGATCATCAGGTTTTCTTTTTCGGCCGCGTTGAACACGTCCTTGGCCTTGCCCTTGAATGCATCGCTCAATACGCAACCGATCAGCAGGCCCATGCCGCGTACTTCGGTGAACAGGCCGTACTGCTTGCCGATCTGCTCCAGGCGCGCCTTGAACAGTGCGTGCTTGGCCTTCACGCCCGCCAGCACCTCAGGGGTGTTGATCACATCGATCACCGCTTCAGCCACCGCACATGCCAGCGGGTTGCCGCCGTAAGTGGTGCCGTGGGTGCCGACCACCAGGTGCTTGGCCAGCGCTTCGGTGGTGAGCATCGCCGCGATCGGGAAACCGCCACCCAGGCTCTTGGCGCTGGTGAGGATGTCCGGGGTCACGCCGTAATGCTGGTAGGCGAACAGGTGGCCGCTGCGGCCCATGCCGGTCTGCACTTCGTCGAACACCAGCAGCGCGTTGTTCGCGTCGCACAGGTCGCGGGCGCCTTGCAGGTAAGCCAGTTCGGCCGGCAGTACGCCGCCTTCGCCCTGGATCGGTTCCAATACAACGGCGCAGGTCTTATCCGACACGGCGGCTTTCAGCGCTTCCAAGTCGTTATAAGGAACGTGGGTGATGCCGGTGATTTTAGGCCCGAAACCATCGGAGTACTTGGACTGCCCACCGACGTTGACGGTGAACAGGGTACGGCCGTGGAAGCTGTTGAGCGCGGCAATGATCTCGTATTTTTCGCTGCCGAAGCGGTCGAACGCCACGCGGCGGGCCAGCTTGAAGGCGGCCTCGTTGGCCTCGGCGCCGGAGTTGCAGAAGAACACGCGCTCGGCAAACGTGGCGTCGATCAGCTTATGCGCCAGGCGCAGGGCCGGCTCGTTGGTGAACACGTTGGAGACATGCCACAGCTTGTTGGCCTGTTCGGTCAACGCGCCGACCAACGCCGGGTGGGCATGGCCCAATACGTTGACCGCGATGCCGCCAGCAAAGTCGATCAGCTCGCGACCGGCCTGGTCCCATACACGTGAACCTGCGCCACGCACGGGAATGAACGCGGCAGGTGCGTAGTTGGGAACCATGACCTGGTCGAAATCGGCACGTTGCACCGGGGCTTGCTCAACGGACATCGGAGTCTCCTGAAGAGGAACGCCTGCCTGGAACTGGCGGGCGATGCAGGGATTGTAAGGACAGTTTTCGGCGCGGCCTTGCCGCCAAGCGACAACTTCTTATAGCGCCAACCCGCGATTTTCGTGGGTTTACGCCAATGCGACAAATAGCGTCGCAATGGCGCAGTTTAAACCGTGTAAAGCCGCAGAGGCAGGCCAAGGCGGATTGTTTTAATCCGGACAAGCCGCGCAACTATCTAACACCGCCCCTATGTCACCCTCTGGCTTGCTAGGCCTTCATTTACCACATGAAGGCGCCAGCCGATGCCCGTGCAACCCGACCCAACCGCCCCGCTCGATTTACTTCCCACCTATCGCGACCTTCACCACGACCTACTGGCGAAGGCCATTCCCGCCTGGCTGGGCAACGCGTCCGATGCTCGCCGGGCAGCCCTCAAGGCTGTCACCCCGCGCATCGAGCCCTGGCATGCGAATGCCACCGCCGAGCAACATGACGCGCTCAAGCCGCTGATCGGCGAAGCGTGGGCCGCGCAAAACCAAGTGGACCGGGTGATGACCAGCCTCAAATCCCCCCAAGACTTCGGCGCACCGATTCTGCAACAAGCCCTCAAGCAGCGCTTCGGTGTCGAGCGTGATGTGCGCAGCACCTACCTTCGGCTCTATATCCCCGCCACCATTCCCTGGCTCAAGGTCAAGTCCGGTGCCGCGCGTACCTGGACGGTGTCGCTGCTGGAAGCGGCGTTGCACAACTTCGAAGAATCGGAAACCCGAGAAGGCGCGTACGAAGAAGCGTCCACCTTCATCACCCGCCCCGGTGCCGATGGCCATTTCGAAAGCCTGCCCGGCGTCGCCACCCGCATCAGCGTACCCGCCTTCACCCAGCTATGCCGCGAGCTGGATATCGGCCGCCAGTACAGCGCCTACCTCGAGCAGTACCTGGGGGTGCAGGATGCGGCGGCCAAGGCGGCCCTGCAGCTCAAGCTCAGGCAAAGCCACCAGTCGGCCTTGAAGGTCGCCTTGCAGATGGCACGGATGAAGGGCGACATCCCGCAAGCCAGTGTTGATCCCCTCGCGCGCCTGTTCAATGGCCAGGACTGCACTTCGCTGCTGCGTCACGACTTGAGCCTGCTGTCCACCCCGCTCACCGGCATCGTGCTGTTTGCCGCAGACCTTGAACGCAGTCAAACCGTGGTGCCCGTAGTGGCCTACATTCCCGGCGACCCGGAACACCCGCTCAAGTACTACCCCTCCACCGCCCACTTCATGCAGGAACTGACGATCAAACTGCGCCATCCCAAGTACCAGCGCTTTTTCAGCCATTTTGTCGGCCATGAGGAACAGGGCCGTTTTTTCACCCTGCTGGACACGCGCCTCAGCGAAGTCACCTGGCATCCACACACCCAGGGGGACGCACGCCCCAGCTGGCGCGAAACACCGACAGCCGCTCCTGACCTGCAAGCGGTCTCCACCCCTTTCGGCGAAGACCTGTTCGAGCACCTCTACCACAGCCACTTGAATAAGCTGCTCAACGATGCGCGGAGCATGGCGATCGCTACCGCCAGCGTCGACCAGCAGGCGCGCTGGCGGCGTTGGGACCTGCTGGGTAAGATCAGTTCGGCCTTGCTGCAGGTCGTCGCCTTCATCGCCGCGCCTTTCGTGCCGCCACTGGGGCTGTTGATGCTCGGCTACACCGCCTACCAATTGCTCGATGAGACCTTCGAGGGCATTGTCGACTGGGCCGAAGGCGTCAAGGACCAAGCCTTCGAACACCTGATGTCGGTGCTTGAACAACTGGTGCAACTGGGCCTGTTCGCCACCGGCCTGCCCATCGCCGAAAGTTTGCTGCGCCAGGCGCTGCCCGCGCACGTGTGGGCATTTTTTGACACGCTCACACCGGTCATGCGCAAGGATGGCTCCTCCAGGCTGTGGAATGCGGACCTGGCACCCTATGCCCACGACCTGTCGCTGCCCGCCGACGCCATGCCCGATGCCAAGGGCCTGTATCGCCACGCCGGCAAAGACGTCCTGCCCCTGGCCGGCCAGCACTACGCCGTGGCGACGGACCCTGTAACCGGGCACTATCGCCTGCAACATCCTTCACGCCCCGATGCCTACCGTCCGCGCCTGTACACCAATGACCGCGGTGCCTGGGTCACCGAACTGGACTACCCGCTGGCGTGGGACCGCCCGACCCTGTTGCGCCGGCTCGGCCATCAGGTCGATGCCCTGAGCGATGCCCAACTGGAGCAGGTTCGCCACATCAGCGGGGTCGATGACGATGCGCTGCGCGCGCACTACCTGAACCGGCAGCCGCCGCCGGCACTCTTGGCCGACAGCCTCAGGCGCTTCAAGATCGACCACGACCTGCACACCTTCGCCGCTCAACTGCGCAGCGACGATCCGGCCGTATATAGTCACGCCGATGCCCAGACCCAGCTGTTCCTGCTGACCCGTTACGGCCTGTGGCCCAAGACCAAAACCCTGCGTTTTCTCGACCGCCACGGCACCGTTGCCTGGGAAGTCGTCGGCAACCCGGATGCCGCCGTGGTGCAGATACCCGAGGAACAGTTAACGAACGGCGACCTGTTGAAAACCCTGCTGCATGCACTGGACGAACCTGAACGTAAACAGTTGCTGGAGGAAGAGTTCGGCTTGCCGCCGATCTCCCTGGAGGCACGAGCCGGGACCCTCAGGGCTCGATTGGCCGACCTGGCCCAGGACAAACATGCGGCGCTGTTCGAGTCGCGCTACCACAGCCTGGAACACACCACCGACGCTGGGTTGCAAAGTCTTATCAACGCAGAGCGCGGCCTGCCTCTGAGCGCCGCCGAAGCGCTGCTGCATCACGCCAGCACCAGCGAACTGCGTGAGCTGAACCAGGGCAATATCCCGCAATCCCTTCAACAGCGGGCACGCGCCGCCTTGCATCAGGTACGCGTGGCTCGCGCCTATGAAGGGCTGTATCGGGAGTCGCTGGCTTCGCTGGACACCCACCGCCTGGCCCTGCATTCATTGCAGCGCCTGCCGGGTTGGTCGAGTGACGTGCGTATCGAGGTCAGGGACTACAGTGCCAGCGGCCCGCTGCGCGACAGCATTGGCAGCGCCAGCGCCCCTATCCACCGAACCTTGATCCGCCACGAAACCGGAGGCTATACACCGACCACGCTCACCGATGAGCTGCTCGGGGTCACCGACCTGTACACCGCCGTCCTGCAGGCCCTGCCCGACACCCAACGTGACGCACTGGGCCTGCACATCGGCCAAGGCCCGCAGCTCAGGCAGGCAATGGCCGAACACGCACTGGAACACCGCCAACTCAGCCCGTTACTGGCGGCCGATCCCATTCTCAAGCCCAGCCATGACCCCAGTACCATGCGCCTGCTCGGCGGCATGGAGGGTTATCGAGCGGCACCCGCGCACCAGCCCGGCACCGTGCCAAGCATCCAGGCGCAGTTGCAACAGCTCTATCCCCGCCTCTCTCAAGAACGCATCAATGCGCTGGTCATCACCCTGCAGCGCCTACCCGGTGGACCCTCGAGCGCGGTGGCGGCACTGAGAGTCGAATACGCGCAACTGGACAATGACCTGGATATCTGGGAAAGCAATACACCTCAGCGGTCCACCACCGGAGAACGCCTGAGGCATCAGGATTACACGTATGCAAGGCGCAATCGCCGCCTTTGGGCCGATGAAATCCGGCGCGCCTGGCGCCACGAAACCACGGTCGACGACTACTATGAGCCGATCACCCGCAACGGCCTGCGCCTGCTGCTCAGCGCCCCCATCGAAGGCGAGCTGCCACAACTGACCGCACGCTTGCCTCACGTGACACTCCTGGAACTGCAAGGCAGCGAGCGCCCGGTCGCGCACCTCGACGCCTTCCTGGCGCTGTTTCCAAACCTGCGCCTGCTGGCGGTGCGCGACATGCCGCTGAACGCACTTCCCGCCGCCACACCGGGCATGCCGCACCTCAATGAACTGATTCTGAGCAACTGTTCGATCACCTTGAATGCCCGGAGCGCGCAAACGCTGTCGGCCATGACGCGCCTCAGAAGCCTGGATCTCTACAACAACCCGTTGGGCATCACGCCCGATGTGACGAACATGCCGCAGCTGAGCTTTCTGGACCTCAACCACACAGGTATCACCGAAGTACCGCCAGGCCTGGCGAATCGCCCGCGACTGGAAGCCGCGATCCTGTCGAACAACCGCATCAGCGCGTTGCCCGCCGAGCTGTTCACCTTGCCGGCGGCTGTCAGCGAACACTTCGACCTGGCGAACAACCCGTTCACCCCGACGACCCTGGAACAGGTGAAAATCTACTTCCAACGCACCGGCAGCCACTGGGAAGCCACGCCACACGCCTTGGACGTCGCCCGGGTTAAAGCGCTTTATCCGTCCTTCAATGACAGTGAAGTGCGCAGTTTTATCTTTGGCCTGCACGGCACTTTGGAAATGGGGCGAATAGAACTGACACGCCTTGAGCAGGAGTACACAGCCCTGCAGACAGAATTGACCCAATGGGCCACGCAAGCGCCACGTCCGCAGGACATCCAGACGCGCCAGACCTTCAAGGCATTGCTTGAAGCCTGCTGGCGCAAGGAGTCGGCGTTGGACGAGCGCAGTACCAGCATCGTACCGACCTACGCACTGCGTGTTCCCTCGCCGCTTGCCGGTGACCTGCCGGCGCTGGGCGTGCTTTTCCGCGAGGTTTCATCGCTTGAGCTGCAAGGTAACGCCAGCCCACTGCAAGTGGCGCAGTTCCTTAAAGCGTTTCCTCAACTGACCAGCCTGCGGGTGGAAAACGCCTTGCTCGGTGCCATTCCACCCACGGTCTTCGAGCTGCCCTACCTGGTCTCGCTGCAGCTGCCACGCTGCGGCGTGCGCCTGTCGGCCGGCGAGGAACAAGGCCTTATCGGCCTGTACTACCTTGAGCACCTGGACCTCAGTCACAACCCGCTCACCCACCTACCCGATTTCGAACGTCTGCCCAGGTTGTTCAGGCTATCGCTGCAAAACACCGGCATGACCGAGCTCCCCGCCAGCCTGCTGGTGCCCACGGGACGCCGTGAAATCAACCTGAGCCACAACCGGATCAGCCAGTTGCCCGAGGATTTGTTCGCACTGCCTGCGTCGGCCACCAGAGCCTTCAACCTATCGGGCAACCCGCTGTCGCGCCAGGCATTGCAGCACATCAAAACCTACAGCCAGGCCCAGGGCGAGCATCTGCAAGCCGATGCGCCAGCCAACGAGCGCGCGCGGGTATCAGTGCTTTACCCAACATTCTCTTCGGCGGAGGCCAACCGTTTTGTGTTCAACCTGCCAGGCGATATGGACGCCGTACCTCGAGCACTCGACAGCCTGGAAGCCGAGTACCGCCAGCTCTGCGCAGATTTGCAGACGTGGGCACTGGATGTCCCGGCACCCGAGCCCACGCAAGGCGCCCGGATGGATGAGCAGCTCCAGGCCCAGGAGCAGATCAACCGCCTGATGTTCAAAGAGTTGCTGGAACAGGGCTGGCGCCGCGAGAGTCCGTTGGATGAACTCAATGGCGGCGAGCCACCCACTCACGAGCTGACGTTTGAGACACCGCTGCGTGGCGCACTACCGAGGTTGAACGCGCGTTTCGAACACATCTCTCGACTGGACCTGAGCACGGGCGACATCACCACCGACATCGACGGGTTGCTCGCAGGCTTTCCCAAACTCAAAAGCCTGTCGGTGTTCCGTTACGCCCTGAGCAAGCTGCCTTCCTCGATATTCGACATACCCAGCCTGACCTCCCTGAGCCTTCAGGAATGCCGGATTATCCTGACTGAGGAAACCGCCGGCGCGCTGGCGGCGATGACGCAACTGGAGTACCTGGACCTGAGCGAGAACCCACTGGGCCTGCCGATTGACGTGAGCCAGCTGTCCAACCTGCAGTCGCTGTATATGCAGGACGTCGGGCTCACCGAGTTTCCCAGTGGCGTATTTGGCCTGCATCACCTGACCACATTGGACGTCAGCGACAACGCCATCGTAGAGGTGCCCGCCGACATCCTCGAACGGCAACTGCCCTTCGATGAAGAGTCTGACTTCAGTGGGAACTCGTTTTCGCCTGCCAGCATCGAGCGTTTAAGAACCTATTTCTTGCAGACCGGCAATGACCTGGGAGTCGCGGATGCGGCCCACGATGATGCAGGCGCCCCTCTGGCGCCGCCGACACCGCCGGAGCCCGTGGAGGAGTAACCCGTCAGCCGCGCTCGGCCGGCACCGACGACAACTCGAATGGGCTGCTGCTGCGGCGCTGGTTGCGGTCTTCACGGGGGGTGGCGCCGAAGAAATTGCGGTAGGCGCTGGAGAAGTGCGGCCCCGAAGAGAAGCCGCAGGACAGGCCGATCTGGATGATCGACTTGCTGGTTTGCATGAGCATCTGGCGCGCCTTGTTCAGGCGCAGTTCCAGGTAGTACTGGCTGGGGACGCGATTGAGGTATTGCTTGAAGATGCGTTCCAGTTGTCGTCGCGACACGCACACGTGCTGGGCGATTTCGTCGGTGGTCAGCGGCTCTTCGATGTTGGCTTCCATCAGCAGCACTGCCTGGGTCAGCTTCGGATGGCTGGAGCCCAGGCGGTTTTGCAGGGGGATACGCTGGCGCTCGCCGCCTTCGCGGATGCGCTCGACCACCAGTTCTTCGGACACCGCACCGGCCAGTTCGGCGCCGTGGTCACGGGCCAGCACCGCCAGCAGCAGGTCGAGCACCGACATGCCGCCGCAGGCGGTCAGGCGGTCGCGGTCCCAATCGAACAGATGGCTGGTGGCGATGACCTTGGGGAAGCGCTCGGCAAAGTCGTCCTGCCAGCGCCAGTGCACGGCGGCACGGTAGCCGTCGAGCAGACCGAGCTGGGCCAACGGATAGACGCCGGCCGACAACCCGCCGATCACACACCCGGCGCGCACCAATTGCTTGAGCGCGCTGCTCAGTTGAGAGGCGATGACGGCAGGTGGCTCGTCGGCCAGCAGGAACAGTTTCTGAAAGCCTTCGAGCTTGCCGGCCCACGGCTCGCCCGGCAGTTGCCAGGCACCTTCGGCGGCAGGTTCGGCAAGCAGAAACGACAGCTCGTAGACCACTTCCGGATGCACCCGCTGGGCCACGCGCAAGGCCTCCTCAGCCAGCGCAAGCGTGAGTGCTTTTGTGCTGGGCCAGATCAGGAAACCAATTTTGTGGGCGGTCATGGAAGGCTATCCGAAGCAAAAACAGTGAAAGAAGCCGTGGGCCAATGCTAGCCCGTAAATGAACACAAATCTCAAAAACGATGAATATCCAATGTGGGCGGGGGCTTGCCCCCTCCCACATAAAGCAGCGCTCACACGGAGTGGCTACTTCAAGCTGCCGGACAGGAACTGCTGCAACCGCTCCGATTGTGGATTCACCAGCACTTCACGCGGGTTGCCGCGTTCTTCGACGATGCCTTTGTGCAAAAACACCAACTGGTTGGACACTTCACGAGCAAAGCCCATTTCGTGGGTCACCACCACCATGGTGCGGCCTTCCAGGGCCAGGTCCTGCATCACCTTGAGCACTTCGCCCACCAGCTCAGGGTCGAGGGCCGAGGTGGGTTCGTCGAACAGCATCACCTCCGGTTCCATCGCCAGGGCACGGGCAATCGCCACGCGCTGCTGCTCGCCGCCGGACATATGGCCGGGGAACGCATCCTTGCGATGGCCCACGCCGACCTTGGCCAGGTAGTGCTCGGCCTTTTCACGGGCGTCTTTTTTCGACATGCCCAGCACATGCACCGGTGCTTCCATCACGTTTTCCAACGCGGTCATGTGCGACCACAGGTTGAAATGCTGGAACACCATGGAGAGGCGCGAACGCATGCGTTGCAGCTGCTTGGGATCGGCCGCCTTCATGGCGCCGTCCTTGTTGGCCACCAGTTTCAGCTCTTCGTTATTGAGCAGGATCTTGCCGGCGTGGGGTTGCTCCAGCAGGTTGATGCAGCGCAAAAAGGTACTTTTGCCCGAACCGCTGGAACCGATGATGCTGATCACATCACCGGCGGCGGCGGCCAGGGACACGCCTTTGAGCACTTCATGACTGCCATAGCGTTTATGCAGGTCTTGGACTTCAAGCTTGTACATGCGGTCGGTTCTCACAAAAACAGGTGGTCAGTCGTTGAGCAAGCGCCCGTGTCGCAGCGCTTCGCGCCCCGCCACCTTGGCCAGCCAGAAACCCGCTTGGGCATAACGTAGCCGTTCAACGGCAAACAGCACCCCCGAGGTGCCCGCGCAGATAATGCTCACGCGGTCGGTCAGGGGATCAATCACTTCAAAAATCGGTTCGCCTTTGTCGACCCAGTCCCCGGCCTTGCGCAGGTAACTGATCACCCCGGCGTGGGGCGCGAACAGCAACTCGGTGCCTTCGAACGGCACGCCTTCGCACGGTTCGTGTTGCGGCGCCGGCCACTCGCCTTTGATCAGGCCCTGCTCGGCGAGGAAGGCGAGGATGCCTTCGGCATGGAAGATCGCTTCGTCGCGACCGGTGTCGGCCTGACCGCCCAGCTCCAGCGTCGTCGCCAGGCACGCCAACGGGATCTGCGCCTCGGGGAATGCCCGCGACAAGCGCAACCACGGCAGCGAACAGGCTTCATCGAACGAACTGCCGCCGGAGTCTTCCGCGAGCAGGCCGACCTTCACATTCAGGTGCGCCGAGAGCGAACGCCACTGCGGCCAGTGCTGGGGCAACGCGTACATGTGCAGCGCGGCTTCGGCGTCGCAGTGCAGGTCGAGCACGATATCGGCGGTGCACGCATGCTTGAGCAATACGCGCTGCATGCCCTGCAGCTGACTGCTCGGCTCGGGCAGTGCGTCCAACGCCTGGCTCATCGCCTGGCGAATCAGGCGCACATTGGCGTGAGGGTCATCCCCCAGCTTGCCGGTGAGCAGCTCGGCCACGGGCTCGCTCAATTCAACGAAGTCGCGATTGAAATTCTTGCCGCTGCCCACTTCGAAACGGCCCTGGTGGCTGCCTTGCAGCAGCTGCCCAAGGCCCATCGGGTTGGCCACCGGCACCAGCTCGATCACGCCGTTGAGGGCGCCTTGCCGTTCCAGTTCGATCAGACGCTTTTTCAGCTCCCAGGCGGCGCGCATGCCGGGCAGCTCATCGGCGTGCAGGCTGGCCTGGATATACGCCTTGCGCTCGCCGCTGCCGAAACGGAACACACTCAGCTGGCGCTCGCAGCCCAGGTGGCCCCAGGGCAACAGGTGGTCGATACGTTCCATATCAGTGCTTCCGTGGAGCCAGGTAGCTCAGCCAGCGGCGCTCGGCCAACTTGAACAGGCGCACCAGGATGAAGGTCAGGCACAGGTAGAACACGCCGGCGGTGATATACGCTTCGAACGGCAGGTAATACTGCGCGTTGACGGTACGGGCCGCGCCGGTGATGTCGATCAATGTGACGATGGAGGCCAGGCTGGTGGTCTGCAGCATCATGATCACTTCGTTGCTGTACTGCGGCAGCGCGCGGCGCAGAGCCGACGGCAGCAGGATGCGGCGGTACAGCTTGTAGCGCGACATGCCCATGGCCTTGGCCGCTTCGATCTCGCCATTCGGAGTGGCCCTGAGGCTACCGGCAATGATTTCGGCGGTGTAGGCGCTGGTGTTGATCGCAAAGGCCAGGCACGCGCAGAACGTCGCGCTGGACAGCCACGGCCACAGGAAGCTCTCGCGCACCGCTTCGAATTGCGCCAGGCCGTAGTAGATCAGAAACAGCTGCACCAGCATCGGCGTGCCGCGGATCACGTAGGTGTAGAGCCAGGCCGCGCCGTTGACCAGCGGCTGCTTGGACACCCGCATCAAGCCCAGGGGCACCGCCACGAGCAGGCCGAAGAACAGCGAGATCGCCAGCAGTTTCAGGGTGGTCGCCAGGCCGCCGAGGTACAGCGGCATGGCCTCCCAGATGACGTTGTAGTCGAAGATCATAGATCAGCCGCCCTTACGCCTACCGAGTAGCGCTTTTCAAGGTAACGCAAGGCCAGCAACGACACGCTGGTGATCACCAGGTACATCGCCGCCACTGCGAGGAAGAAGGTGAAAGGCTCGCGGGTGGCGTCGGCCGCCTGCTTGGCCTTGAACATCATGTCTTGCAGGCCCACTACCGAGATCAGCGCGGTGGCCTTGGTCAGTACCAGCCAGTTATTGGTGAAGCCGGGGATCGCCAGGCGGATCATCTGCGGCACCATCACCCGGAAAAACACCTGGAAGCTGCTCATGCCATACGCAAGGCCGGCTTCGGCCTGGCCCTTGGGGATGGCCATGAAGGCGCCGCGGAAGGTTTCCGACAGGTAGGCGCCAAAGATGAAACCCAGGGTGCCGATGCCGGCGGCCAAGGGGTTCAAGTCGATATAGTCGTCAAAGCCCAGCAGCGGCGCGACGCGATTGAGCAGGTCCTGACCGCCGTAGAAAATCAGCAGGATCAGCACCAGGTCGGGGATCCCGCGGATCACCGTGGAGTACAAGTCACCCAGCCAGGCCAACCAGCGCACCGGCGACAGGCGCAACGCGACCCCGATCAGACCCAGAACAATGGCCAAGGCCATGGACGACAAGGCGAGCTGAAGCGTCAACCATGCGCCATCGAGGATGACGGCCCCGTAGCCTTTCAACATGATTCAGGTCCTCGAAAAGGGGGATGAAAAAATGGCGCAAACCGCAGGAATTCTGTTGCTTGCGCCATTCTGGACAGACAGCCGCGACGATTTACTTGGCGTCGGCGCCGTAGATATCGAAGTCGAAGTACTTGTCCTGGATTTTCTTGTACTCGCCGTTGGCACGGATAGCAGCGATCGCAGCGTTGATGCGGTCCAGGTTTTCCTTGTCGCCTTTGCGTACCGCGATGCCTACGCCGTCGCCGAAGTATTTCACGTCGGTAAATGCCGGGCCTTCAAACGCGAAGCCTTTGCCGGCGTCGGTCTTCAGGAAACCGTCCTGCAGCAGGGTGGCGTCAGCCACGGTGCCGTCCAGACGACCGGCGGCCACGTCCAGGTAGATTTCGTTCTGGGTGCCGTAAGGAACCACGGTGGCGCCTTTAGGGGCCAGCACTTCCTTGGCGAAACGATCATGGATCGAACCGCGCTGCACACCGATCTTCTTGCCTTTCAACTCATCCAGGCTGTCGCTGACGGTCGTGCCTTCCTTCAACACCAGGCGCGCCGGGGTCAGGTAGTAGCGGTTGGTGAAGTCGACGGACTTCTTGCGGTCGTCGGTGATGGACATGGACGACAGGATCGCATCGATCTTGCGCACTTTCAGCGCGGGGATCAGACCGTCGAATTCCTGCTCGACCCAGGTGCATTTAACGTCCATCTGCTTGCACAGCGCGTTGCCGATGTCGTAGTCGAAACCGACGATGCTGCCATCCGGCGCTTTCGATGCGAACGGAGGGTAGGCTGCTTCGATACCAATTTTCAGCGGCTTGCCTTCAGCGAAAGCCTGCATGGACAGCACGGACAGCGCCAGGGCGCCCAACAGCACGAGTTTCTTCATCTTGGGACTCCATCGGTATAGGGCAGAAACAGCAGTATGAGCCAGGGCCCACGATGCGATTGAGTAAAACCGAATAGCGGTGCTGCGTCCTGCGCCGGTGGCTACCTGCGACGACGAGCGAGTGATCGGCATTCTAACGACAGGCCGGAAGCCGATATTTCCTCAATGCGACAACAATTTACAGAAGCACCGAGAAAGCGGTTCCAGCTCATTGACAGCCTCTGAAATTTATGCAGAGACAAAAGATATTAAACCTGTTGATGCTGCAAATTGCGGGCCTATTATTCGCAAACCCTTCTAGCACGGCAAGTCTGGCGTTTAATCTTATTTCAAAGGGTGTCTAAAACGCGGTTTTTCGCGGCATGAGCGTAGCGCTTTGCCTCATGCCTGGGCAGGAGGTTACACATTTGCACCGCTCGGTAACATTCAGAAACCTCCTACGGGAAAAACCGATATTTATTGGTTTCTACCTTGATCGTTCCCACGCTCCGCGTGGGAATGCAGCCCAGGACGCTCTGCGCCCGCTCTACTTGGATGTCCACCGTTTTTAAGCAACGACAAAAAAGCCCCACTCGGCCTACGCCGAATGGGGCTGTTTGCCACCTACCCCGCCTTACGCGACGTTCATGGTCTTGTGCGTTTCAATCAAATGCGCCACCACACCCGGGTCGGCCAGGGTGGAGATATCCCCCAGCCCGTCATATTCGGCCGTGGCGATCTTGCGCAGGATACGACGCATGATCTTGCCCGAACGCGTCTTCGGCAGGCCCGGCGCCCACTGGATCACGTCCGGCGAAGCAATCGGCCCGATCTCTTTGCGCACCCAGTTTTTCAGCTCCAGACGCAGCGCTTCGGTCGGCTCTTCGCCACCATTCAAGGTGACGTAGACATAAATGCCCTGGCCCTTGATGTCGTGCGGCACACCCACCACCGCCGCTTCGGCAACTTTAGGGTGCGCGACCATGGCGCTTTCGATCTCGGCGGTGCCCATGCGGTGGCCGGACACGTTCAACACGTCATCCACGCGCCCGGTGATCCAGTAGTAGCCATCCTCGTCACGACGCGCACCGTCACCGGTGAAGTACATGCCACGGAAGGTCTTGAAGTAGGTGTCGACGAAACGGTCATGGTCGCCGTACAGCGTACGCGCCTGGCCCGGCCACGAATCGAGGATCACCAGGTTGCCTTCGGCGGCGCCTTCGATCAGGTTGCCGAGGTTATCCACCAACGCCGGCACCACACCAAAGAACGGCCGCGCCGCCGAGCCCGGCTTGAGCGCGTGGGCGCCGGGCAGCGGGCTCATCATGTTGCCGCCGGTTTCGGTCTGCCACCAGGTGTCGACAATCGGGCAACGGGACTGGCCGACGTTCTTGTAGTACCAGTCCCAGGCTTCCGGGTTGATCGGCTCGCCCACCGAACCGAGCAGGCGCAGGCTGCTGCCGTCGGCGCCTTCGCAGGCGGCGGTGCCCGAGGCCATCATCGCGCGGATCGCGGTCGGTGCGGTGTAGAGGATATTGACCTTGTGCTTGTCGACGATCTTGGCCACCCGGGTGATGTCCGGGTAGTTCGGCACGCCTTCGAACAACAGCGTGGTCGCGCCATTGGCCAGCGGGCCGTAAACGATATAGGTGTGGCCGGTGACCCAGCCGACGTCGGCGGTGCACCAGTAGATTTCGCCCGGGCGGTAGTCGAACACGCGCTCATGGGTCAGGGCCGCGTACAACAGGTAACCGCCGGTGGTGTGCTGCACGCCTTTAGGCTTGCCGGTGGAACCGGAGGTGTAGAGGATGAACAGCGCTTCTTCGGCGCCCATCTCTTTGGGCGCACACACGGTGCCCGCCACTTTCATCAGGTCTTCGTACCAGATGTCGCGATGCTGGTTCCACTTGATCTGGCCATTGGTGCGCTTGCACACGATGACCTTCTGGATGCTGCTGGTTTCCGGGTTGGTCAGGGCATCGTCGACATTAGCCTTGAGCGGAATTTTCTTACCGGCGCGGATACCTTCGTCGGCGGTGATCACCACTTTCGACTTACAGTCGATAATACGACCGGCCAGGGCCTCCGGCGAAAAACCACCGAATACCACCGAATGAATTGCACCGATACGCGCGCACGCCAGCATGGCGACCACGGCCTCGGGAATCATCGGCATATAGATAGTCACCACGTCACCACGGTGCACGTCCTGGCCACGCAGGGCGTTGGCGAACTTGCAGACTTCTTCGTGCAGCTCGCGGTAGGTGATGGTGCGGCTTTCGGCAGGGTCATCGCCCTCCCAGATGATCGCCGCCTGGTCGCCGCGCTCGGCGAGGTGACGGTCCAGGCAGTTGTAGGAAACGTTCAGGGTGCCATCGGCAAACCACTTGATGTCGACGTGGTGATCGTCGAACGACGTCTGCTTCACCGTGGTGAAAGGCTTGATCCAGTCGAGACGCTTGGCTTGCTCGCGCCAGAAACCATCGGGGTTGACCACCGACTGCTGGTACATGGCCTTGTAGGTCGCCTCGTCGGTCAGCGTGTTGGCTGCTACTTCGGGGCGAACGGGGTACAGGGAAGCCGCACTCATCTTTCTTACCTCGGTGACAATAGTTGTTTTTGTATGGCCCCTGTTGTAGCCGGGGTGAGCCTATAGAACCATTCGACGATGGTAGTAACAAGACCCTACAAATTGCCCTGCTATGCCCTTACACCGCTCTGGCCCGCTGCCTGCGCGGCTTTGCGCGCAGATGGAAAAAACCTGATTCGGCGATTGTTACAAAAACCGCCAAAAGTGTTTATCAAAAGCACGGGTATATGAATATAACCCGCAGGCCTAGAATCAGTTCCGCCAACCAAGGCACCGTGATTAACACCGTAACAGCCCCCACGAAGGCAACGTTAATCCGAACTTCCCAACTTTTAAGTTACACACGCGGCCTCACAAGGGCCCCGTGACCCCTTTCGCCCTGAAGAAGGTAGATACAGTAATGAAAGCTTTATTAGTTATGGCCCTCAGCAGCCTGTGCGCCACCGCCGCCCTGGCCGACGAGGCCCCGACTGAACTGGCCGGCCAGAATGCACCGATTGTTGAGGACTACACCTACAGCACCAAGCTGGACGTAGCCAAAGTGTTGTCCATGAGCAACATCCCGGAAGTCTGCGAAGTTGTACCGGTAAAAATGGAATATGAAGATTCCCAAGGTCAGCGTCACATTCTTAATTATCACGTGATGGGTAATGGTTGCTCTAACGGATAACAACTTCGTTAGTTGGAACAGACCCGGATCTTATTCGCCGCAAGAAATCGTTCTTGCGGCAAAGAACCGACGCCTGGCAAGGCACGCGGTACATGTGGGAATGGGGTTGCCCCCGATAGCGGTCGTCACTCAGCCCCTCCCCTCCCTTCCTCTCTTCAAAAAGCCCTACCCTACCCCCCACAATAAATAGCCCACCGCCCGTCAAAAATTTCCTACCCCATCAACCCCCCGCAAACCCTCACTCTGGCTCAAATAGCCGCCTTTTTGTCTCTGATCCGAGACCATCCGTCGCAACACAAAGCCGAATTTTTCCCTATAATGCGCGGGTAAATCGGGCCTGCAATATCCCTTTACACAGGGACGAAGAGCCAGACCTGAGGCCACCGCCGGAGCTTGCACCTGTTGCTCCGCCCCTCAAGCCTCACGCAGAGCACCCGTTACGCAATTTCCGTTTAATGCCTGCGCGAGCTGTTGCAAGAAACGATTCCTTAAGATCCACCGCGGCCCGAGAGCCGTGTGAACACCCAACCATCCGGTTTCACACGGGCACCTTGGAGCCCTCACGCAGGAGACGACACGTCATGCTGAGCTGGGACGAATTCGACAAAGAAGATGAAGGCGAAGTAGCCACCAAAGGCGCCAACGCCGGCCACGCCACCGAAGCCAACATGGACCGCCTCGACGGT
>NZ_JARVSS010000013.1:0-89489 GCF_030209095.1 Pseudomonas sp. lyk4-R2A-8 | reverse complement strand
CGATCTGGCGAGCATTCTCGCCTAAATGGGTGTCCGGTTTCATTAGACCACTACAGGCCTCCTTTGCGGGATATTCGCAGTATCAGCGACTTCCCTGGCTACGCCACAGCACAGGCCAATAAGCCTGGTCCAGCCCCATGCAAGGGATCATTTCAGCCGCATGCGTGAGCGTGAAACCGCTACCGTCGTAACGCCAGCGCAGCGTAGTACCACAACCGCCCATCCTCATCGCTCTTTCCTGACTGCTAAGTACACCCGTGGCCGGATCAAACTCTACGAAGCCCTGGGGCTCTCGTTCCGGCAGGTTTGGCACTTCGGCGATTAGCGCTGCGCGCGCCTGCTCTGGGTGGTCCAAGGGTGCTTGGTAAATACTGTAGAAGCAGTTGTAGCCCCCACAGCCGGTTTCGATGATCACTAGTGCTTGATCTGAACTCAAGGCGTAGGCGCTGGCTTTTGGCGTGATGTCTTCATTCAGATCTTCTTGCCAGTCCTTGCGCGTAGCAACGACCACGGCATCCGCGATCTGTTTTGCTTTGTCCGCAGTTAGCGCGGCAGGTGCCTGCCAAATTGGCGCTATCGGAGCGGCAGGGGCTGACGGCACGCTGCTAGCGGGCGCCGGGCCCTTGGAGATCAATGCGTCCTGCGTGCCGACCCGCCCCTGAACCGAGTCCATCAGCAACAGCGCCGCACTCATCCCGCTTAGCGATGCGTACGATTTGCCCTCCTTGACCGGCAGCACCAGGTAGTTCCCATTGCGCAACTCTGTGATCAGGGCTTGGGCTGACGAACCGTTGAGTGCATAAACCTCGGGGGTATCGCCTTCTTTCAGTTCGCCACGTTCAAATTGAGACTTCAGCGGTTTGTCATCAAGTGTTGGCTGGCCACGGGTTTCTGTATAGCTGAACACCCCGACATGCAAGGCGCCTTGCGGGCCGGCTTCACGTGTGACTCGTATGCTGAACGTTGAAAAGCCCGTGTCATCGCGCTCCTGCACGGCACTGATCGCCGTGCATGTTCGTGTGTTATCGCAGCCGATAATCCAGTCCTTGATGTCACGCGCCAACGGGACTTTCTCGGCAGCATGAACGCACCCAATGCCTGCCGCCAAAAGGAATGTGAAAATGCTACGTATCATCAGACAGACGCCTCTGTACAAGTAAGCGCCTATTAAGACAGAGTTTTTTGCTGATACCTATTGAATGGCCGTCAGTCACAACAGAATCGCCGCATTGAACAACCGGCGCTGCAAGTAGAAGCATGCAAACGGGGTGCGACCACATTTAAACAATGGGATCTGCCACCGACTCTGCCTTCAACCCACTAACACGCTGGGCCGCTCACCGTAAGATTGTGGCGGACATAATAATTGTCGAACTCACTGCTTTGGACGAACTGGAAACCATATCGGGTATAAAAACGATTCGAGGCGCTTTCTTTGAGGGCACTTACTTTAATCGACCTTGTGTCGAGGAAGTAGGCTTGGCGATGATCGTGCGAGCCGAGTTTTTCGGTGCCGATGGCACTCGCTATCTGGGATACGTGCACTGGAGTCTGATTGAACATATTAACCATCGACAACCCACGCTGTTCCTCAATGACGGCACAGTTGTTTCGTTCTGGGCAGGAATTGTTAAACCCATCCTGGGATGAAGCCTCAGATGAAGCGAAACGGATTTCTTTCCCCATCACATTTGAGTCTGAACCATTACTCGGGCTCACGCCGATGGTCGGCTTCTTGGAAGGGATGTATTACTTGGATAGCAATGACCAGATTTCTTGCGTTTCGATGGGTGAAAGGCGAGGACGGTAACTACCCTCATCTGGTTTACAGCAGTGACTGATGCGGCAAAAAAGCCAGCGCGAGTCGCCTGGTTCTGACCGCTTTCTGACCGTGGTGACCGGCAAAAATCGACCCCATAGCTGCCCTTAGCGAAGAGCAGCTACCGCCATAAAGCTGCTGTTGGGGTCTGGGGTGCATTGTCGAGAAGCAAGCAAAGGGGACGCTCGATGCCTAGGGCCTATTCGCCCTTGGCCATTTCAACTCTCCCCATCTCCAACGCTCCGCTGAGCAGCACTGCATTTCGTACACGGGCGGGAAGGATAGTGACAAGGGCTGCCATTAGACCGTGTCGCCAATGGCCATGAGATGAGAGTGTGTGGCCTAAATGAGACAGCGCTGCGCTGGCAGCCAATTCTGCTGGAATGGTAATGGCAGCTGGTTCTGTGCCTGCTGCCATAGCTGTCGCCATGACGGTGGGCTGAAAGGACAAAACGTCGAGTTGATCTGAATACTCAAATGCCAGCGGAACAGTGAGATGATCAACGAAAGCCTTGCAGGCTCCATAGATCTGCGTACCCGGCCAATAAAAGCGTCCCACAATGGAGCCTACGTTCAGAAGCGCCGCACGTCTTCCTGTCGAGGAGCTGTGCCTGAGAAGTCCAGGCAGCAACGTATGGGTCACGATAGCGGTGGTACTGACATTCACAGCCAGCAAACGGCGTAGAGTTGCAGTCGGCACATCCGCATAACGCCGATGTACTGTGGTGCCTACACAGTTGATCAGCACCGAGAGATCAACATCCTCTGCGGCGGCGGCCAGGGCTTGATAGGTGTGTGGCGCCGAATCCGACAGGTCAAGCGCGATAGTTCTAACTTGAACCCCCAACTCCTGCAACTCGCTCTGGAGGCGATCAAGTTTGGACTGGGTACGTGCTGCCAAGATCAGGTTAAAGCCGCAGTGGGCTAATTCGCGGGCGAAAGCTTTACCCAAACCGTCGCTGGCACCAGTGATGAATGCCCAGCTTCCTTTACCGTAGCGTTTGGCTAAAGATTCGCCGTTGAATCGCGCTGGTAGCCAGAGGTAGATCCAAAGCCAGCGTGCTAACTTGACTAATGCCCAAGTCAGAAATGCTGCGCCGGAAATCTGCAGTACAGCCAGTAAATTCAATGCCATCGAGATACCTCCAGAAGTGGATGGATGCTTGAAAAGTCTCATCGCTACTGTGGTAACCAAGGGCAGCGGGCTATGTCGAAACATCAGCCCGTTAGCTGCCGCAGATTGGTCAGAGCAGTGGTGAAGGCCAATCGTGCTTCTCTGGCGTTATGTTGTCATTTACATATGTTCAGATGCCGGTTTTGTCTGCGCTCGCTTTCAGCTTTCGCCGAATTCGGCTCAAGTGAACTGGGGTCACCCCCAAATAACCTGCAAGCACGTGCATGGGAATTCTTGCCAATCGATCTGGCTGAGTGGAAAGCATGCCCAGATATCGTTCTGTAGGGGTTTGCGAGATGGCACTGGTGTAGAGCTTGATGTAGTCGACCAGTCGCAACTGCGTGAGTGCCAGCAACTGAGTCTGCAAGATTGGTTTCGAAAGGGTGTGCGCCAGAACGGTGTCCCGGTCTAGCACGCATAGGTGGCACGCTTCCATCGTGATAATTTCCAACTCGCTTGGACAGCCGCTAACCAGGCTCTCCAGAGAGCTTACGACCTCGCCCTCAAAAAAGAATTGGACGCTGGTATCCGTTCCTTCTGCGTCGCGCACGCAGATCCGCACTGCACCAGCTTTGATGAGGTAGAGGTTTTTAGCGAAGTCACCCGACCGTAATAGGGCATGGTTGGCCTCTATGTGGAGGTGTTTGCCGTACGTTAGGAAGAAGTCGCCTAGGACAGTGTCTAGTTGCATGAACGCAGTACCGCACAAGGAATGGGGGCGCCGGTGTCGACAGGCCGCTTCTGGCGATTTCTGCCTGTCACGACCGATAGCTGTAGGTCGACTGACGCCGGTCAGGCCAGCGTCGTTCGTCGCTATTTAGGAGCCATTTGGTGTGGAGTGTAAGAATTTACCGCCTTTAGCTTCCACTGCCGAGCGAACGGCCTCGGAGTCTGATTTAGAACCGATGAATGCAAGTTGTAATTTAGGAAGCATAGTTGTTGTATTATTTAAAGCCGAAATAGCTGAGTTAGCTGCAAAAGAACTATTAACTCCTGAGATGGCGACACGAACTTCAGCTTCGCTTGCAGGGGCAATTATTTGGTGGATGCTTGAAACAATCGGAGAGTCTAGACCTGCACTTCCGATAAGGGCGGAAGCCATCGCTCCAGAGATAGCGTTATCAGCTGCGGGAATCCAGATTAAATTGAATTTTTGTTGCTCAAACAAAATTGCCGCAGATTGTGCAGCTTGCTGTGGCGATTGGCTCACAGCTGTAGCGCATCCTGCTAATGTAAATAATAAAAGTGTGAGTGCTATAACAATTTTCATGATTGCTCCTGATTATTTATTAGTCGACACTACTGCCGCGGTTTTGCTGAATGCATGTGGTGTAACTTTCCATAGCGACACGTGACCTCTTGATTATCCTGAAAATTGATTTTCTAATCGCGAGATTAAACGTAAAAGCGCGGCAGTGATAGACGCATCATTACTGATGCAGTAATAGCCTGTCCACGGTCTGCATCTGGACGATTACTGCCCGTCACAAAGAGCTTTATCTGCATACGGTCCTTTGTGAGTCAACCTATCAAGTCAGTGTTGGTTCACCCTGGACTCTTCTTCCTCGCCCCCGCAATTGCTGCCCGTTCAACCCTGAACCAGACCGCAGTTCAACACCATAGGTCCGGTCGACCCGCCGATGCGTGGAACGACCCGCTGTGCCTTTCAGTCTACCTGTACCTATTCATCGGTAAGGTACGGCGTAATGGATAAGACAATCACCGTGGACCAACTGGCGACCACTGACCTCAGATCGGTCAACGAGATCTGGCTCGGCGACACGCATACGCAGCTGTGTCTATGGCGTGGTGAGCAAGTGTTCACCCACGAGATGCTCAGTGAGGGAACCCACGATCAGAATGTTCGGCGCCTGTGCTTGCAACTGGTCGATCCTGACGATCAGGCTGCGGTGGCCCGTGTTGAGGTGATCGTGCGCGAACGGCTGGTAAAAATGGGCAAGGAGGGCGAGTTTTATCCGGCGCAAGAGGCGGACACTTATCAGTAATCGCGCTGCCGCTGAGCAAGTGGGCGGGCCGGTCATGGCCGAAACCGGCCCATCACGCCTGCAATCGGTCTACCATGCACGCCCCGGCAGTGGTTCCACGCGCTACCGTTCTTTTCCTCAATAGGTACCGCAATGTCCATCGAGCACATTTCCCTCCCCAAAGGCGTCGGCCCGCAGGCCGTCAAGCTTCTTGACGCCATTACCGGCGCCGCTACCCATGAAGAACTCAACCGCGCCGGGGGTAAAGCCGAAGGGTTTGTGCTTGGGCTGGAAGCCAGCAAAGCGATCAAGAGCCAGGTCGCCGAGTCGTTGTATGTGGCTTACGACGACGCGGCGAGCCATCGGGCGGATGAGTTGAAAGGTTAAGCCGAGCAGGGCGCTTCGCGGTCGAGGAGGCGGGCGGTGAGCAGTACGCCGAGTTCGCTCAGTTGGTGGATGGCCAGGGCGATGTCGCGGTGTTTGCCGCTGAGGTCTTCGGACAGGTCGAGCAGCAGTGTGCTGACGCTGGTGAAGGTTTCGTAGCTGTTGGTGATGAGGCTTTCGGTGCTGGCGTCGGGGGTGACGCTAAAAAGATGGGGTGAATCTGGCGTGACTTTGTACATACAAGATATCCCGAATGATGCCGTCACCTTGTCGCTACTAAACGATGGGTGGCAGCTGTACGCAGGTTAGTAGACCGGTGGATATCTAAAGCCGGCGCGCCCGGAGGCGCCCTACGCACAGCCACCATCAAGTTCAGACGCAATGTCTGAATGATGAAGTTCATGCACTTTTCAATACCCAACTCAGGCTACTAAACCCGATCCCTGAGAAATTCAGCGACCGGGCAACCTTAGAGACGGCCACCCCAGCGCACAAGCCGGCGGATTCTGACGCAGGCGTAGGCAAGGGAGCAAGGCGTCGCAGGGTATTCGGATTTTGCCTTCAGACGATTTTCGCCAACACCGTCCAAATGCTCCGATCAGAACCCCTGGCTGACGCTGACACCGCGCATGATGGAAAACCTGGGGTCGATCAGCTTGAGGCCCTGTTCACCTTTCACGCGGCCGACCGTCACGTGGTAAGTCTTGGGCGCTTCGGAAAGGTTTTCCGGGTGGCGCGTGAGTTTTGCCAGGGCCGGGGTTTTGGCCCAGGCGGCCACGGGCATCTGGCGGATGTCTAGGGTGACCACCCAGGATTTGTCCACGGCGGCGCCCATTGGGTCGGGGTTGGGGCTGATGTCCTTGATCTTGGCGATTTCGTAGCCTTTGGAATAGCAGAAGCCCGGTGCTTGTTCGGTGTAGGCCGTGCGGCCGGCTTCGGTGAGGCTGTAGGTTTTGTCGCTTTTGGCCAATAGGCCGGCGTCGACCAGGGCGTCGAACGCCGGTGCGTTGCCGCTGGAAACGGCGGCGCTGAAGCCTTCGCTCAAGGTGACCGGGAAGCTTTTGAACATTGGCGCGCTGACGCAGGCAGGGCCTTGCAGCTGGGGTTGGAGCGCCGTTTGAATGTCCGTGTCGGACGGGCTGTCGCTGCAGGCGGTGAGCAGCAGGGCGCTGGCGGCGAGGGCCATGGCGTTGAGTCGCATCGTTTTATCCTTGACGATTGAGGGCGGGTCGGCACTGAGACTGTCACGTTGAGTAAATGTTTCCGCCATTTACAGCGGTGCATTATTGTGGCCGCCTTCGCCTGAATAAGCACCGTCGTCCGCAGGAGCGCCCATGACATTGACCGTCGACACGTTTATCTCCCTGGCCATGGCCAACCCCCTCAATGCAGAAATCACTGCACGCCTACCCGACCTGGGTGTGGCGCAGTGCATGCTCACGGCGGGCTGCCTGTTCCAGGCGGTGTGGAACCATCAGGCGAATCGACCGGCCGATCAGGGGGTGAAGGACTACGACGTTTTTTACTTCGACCCAGACCTGTCCTACGAAGCTGAGGACGCGGTGATTCGCGCGGCGCAGGCGTTGTTCAAGGACTTGGGGGTGAATGTCGAGGTCAGGAATCAGGCGCGGGTTCACCTGTGGTATGGCCAGCGTTTCGGTCGGCCTTATCCACAGTTGCACTCGGCCCGCGACGGCGTGGATCGTTACTTGGTGGCCGGCACCTGCATCGCTTTGGAGGTGGCGACGGGCGAGTTGTATGCGCCTTACGGGTTGCAGGATGTGGCCGAGGGCGTGCTTCGCATCAACCCGTTGCACTCGGAACCCACGTTGTTTGCGCAAAAGGCCCTTAGTTATCAGGCGCGCTGGCCCTGGCTCAGGATCGTCGCGCCCGGTTCAGCCGCGTAGGCCACCCAGCACGGCGCAACCTGCCACCACCAGCCACGGCGGCAGCTTCCAGGCCATCAGGGCGACGAGTGCGAGTAACGCCAGGGCAAGGTCGTACAGGTTGAAGATCGCGCTGGTCCACACCGGGTGGTACAGCGCCGCCAGCAACAGGCCAACCACCGCCGCGTTGACCCCCGCCAACGCGGCCTGGGTGCGTGGGCTGTGGCGCAGGCTTTGCCAGAAGGGCAGGGCGCCGAAGATCAGCAAGAAGGATGGCGCGAAGATCGCCAGCAGGCACACCACGCCGCCCAGCCAGCCGCTGGGGGCTTGGTTCATTGAGGCGCCCAGGAAGGCCGCGAAGGTGAAGAGCGGCCCCGGCACGGCTTGTGCGGCACCGTAGCCGGCGAGGAAGACGTCATTGCTCAGCCACTGCGGCGCTACTACTTCGGCTTGCAGCACCGGCAGCACCACATGGCCGCCGCCGAATACCAGCGCGCCGCTGCGGTAGAAGGCGTCCACCAGCGCCAGGCTGTGATGGGGCAGCCCATGCGCCAGCGCCGGCAGGCCCACCAGCAGCACGGCAAACAGCAGTAACCACAAGGCCCCGGCGCGTCGGCTGAGGGGGATGGGCAGTGCGTCGGGTTCAGTGGCCAGTGCAGGTTTGAATAGCACCAGACCGGCCAATCCAGCGGCGGCAATCACGCCCACCTGCGCCCACGCCGAGGGTTGCCACAGTACTGCTGCGGCCGCGAGCAGCATCAGCAGCACCCGCGTTACGCCCCGGCACAGGTTGCGCGCCATGCCCCACACGGCTTGGGCGACCACCGCCACCGCGACCACCTTGAGGCCATGCAGCACACCGGCGGGCACGGCCGTACCGTAGTGGGCCAAGCCCAAGGCAAACAGGATCAGCAGCAGCGCCGACGGCAACGTAAACCCGGCCCACGCCGCCGCCGCGCCGCCGTAACCGGCGCGGGTCAGGCCCAGGGCGATGCCGACCTGGCTGCTGGCCGGGCCGGGCAGGAACTGGCACAGGGCGACCAGTTCGGCATAGCTGCGCTCGCTCAGCCAGCGCCGCCGGGTCACGAACTCCTCGCGAAAATACCCCAGGTGCGCAATCGGGCCGCCGAACGAGGTGAGCCCCAGGCGCAGGAAAATCAGGAACACCGCCCAGGGGCTGCTGTGTCGATCGCTGATGGGGTCGGTCAAGATTGGTCTCTCGGGCGGGTGGAGTGAAGGCACGGTAATCAATTTTAATGACGGCTGAAAGCGAGGGATCCGACGCGAATTTCCGACCCGCATTGAATTTATGCGCGCCTGCTTGAGTCATTTGAAGCATGCAGACCGCTTGGTTTTCTTTCCACTCGCCCCGCTGACCTCAGCCAAGGACCGACGATGACCTTCTTTATCTTCCTGCTCGCCTGCGCCGCCGCCGCCAGTACCGGCATTATTTTCAAGCCCGGCGCATGGTACGACTCTCTGGTTAAACCGAGCTTCACACCGCCCAATTGGTTGTTTCCGGTGGCGTGGACGATCATCTATCTGCTGCTGGCCTGGGCCGGTTATCGCTTGAGCCTGATCCCCGGCAGCCAGATGGTATTGGCGCTGTGGGCGGCGCAGATTGCCTTGAATACCTTGTGGACCCCGGTGTTTTTCGGTGCCCACCGGCTGTTGGCGGGCATGGTGATTATCGTGCTGCTCTGGCTTACTGTCGCCGCGATGGTGGTGCTGGCCGTGCGCCTGGACCTGCTCACCGGCTTGATGCTGTTCCCGTACCTGGCGTGGCTGTGTGTAGCGGCGGCGTTGAATTTTTCGATCCTGCGTAATAACCGCTGATGGCCCTGCAGCCATGGCCCGCCAGTGCGACCGAACTGGCCCAGATGCGCCGCTTCAATCAGAAACTGGGGTGGATGCCGCGCTTCAAGATCCGCAATCGCGTCACGCCGCGCGTGTTGCAGACGTTGTTGCGCATCAGCCAGAAAATCAAGAAAGGCCCAGCCGCTGAAACCCGCTTGATCCGCCAGGACGGCATTCAAGTGCCGGTGCGCATCCTGCGTCCCAGCGGCCCGCCCAAGGGCGTGGTACTGGATATTCACGGCGGCGGCTGGGTGATCGGCAATGCGCAAATGGACGACGACCTCAACCTGGGCATGGTGCGCGCCTGCGACGTGACCGTGGTGTCGGTGGACTATCGGTTGGCGGTCGACACACCGGTCCAGGGCTTGATGCAGGACTGCCTGGCCGCCGTGCGTTGGCTGCTCGGTGAGCCGGAGTTTGCCGGGTTGCCGGTGATTGTCGTCGGGGAATCGGCCGGCGGGCACCTGGCGGCCGCGACGCTTCTTGCATTGAAACAATGGCCGGCGCTGCTCGAACGGATCAGCGGCGCGGTGCTGTATTACGGCGTGTACGACCTCACCGGCAGCCCCAGCGTGCGGGCGGCAGGCCCCGATACGTTGCTGCTGGACGGGCCAGGGATGGTGGACGCCTTGCGCCTGCTGACGCCGGGGCTGAGCGATGACCAGCGTCGGCAGCCACCTTTATCGCCTTTGTACGGTGATGTGGAGGGAATGCCGCCGGCCTTGATGTTCGTCGGCGAGCTGGACCCGCTGCTGGACGACACGCGGTTGCTCGCCGAACGCTGGCCGCAGGCGCAGGCGCACTTGCTGCCGGAATCGGCCCACGGGTTTATTCACTTTCCGGTGGGCATGGCGGATGCGGTATTGGGGTATAGCCGACAGTGGATCAGCGGTTGCCTCACTAGGGAACAGTCTTCGCTCTAACACCGCGCATCACATCGATAGTGGGCCTGACGACTCTTTTCGTGGTGAGTCGACGTGATGTGATGAGCGGTTTTTTGTGGTGAGCAGGCTTGCCCTGCGTTGGGCTGCGAAGCAGCCCCACTCCAGACAATGTGGTTTCATCTGACACTCCGAGGTGCCTGGGTTTGGGGCCGCTTCGCAGCCCAGCGCGGGCGGTGCGACGATTCGACAAGCCCGCTCACCACAACAAACCTATCCACCAACCATATAGAGCAATCCCCAGAATCCGCCCCACGTCGACGTGATGTGATGAGCGGTTTTTTGTGGTGAGCAGGCTTGTCCTGCGCTGGGCCGCGAAGCGGCCCCACTCCAGACAATGTGGTTTCATCTGACACTCCGAGGTGCCTGGGTTTGGGGCCGCTTCGCAGCCCAGCGCGGGCGGTGCGACGATTCGACAAGCCCGCTCACCACAACAAGCCTATCCACCAACCATATAGAGCAACCCCCAGAATCCGCTCCACGCCCTGGCTGTCTTATCAGTTGGACCGCAACCGCAGTATCTGCGCCCCATCGACCGGGTCGGTCAGGTAGTGCGCCTGCACGCCAAAGGTGTCTTGCAGGCGTTGCGGGGTGAGCACCTCCAGCGGTTTGCCCAGCGCCACCAGGCGCCCGCGATCCAGCACGGCGAGGCGGTCGCAGGTCAGGGCCTGGTTGAGGTCATGCAGGGCGATCAGGGTGGTCACCGGCAGCGCTTGCACGCCTTTGAGGATCGCCAGTTGGTGCTGGATGTCCAGGTGATTGGTCGGTTCGTCCAGCAGCAGGATCCGGGGCCGTTGCGCCAGGGCGCGGGCGATGTGTACGCGTTGGCGTTCGCCGCCGGACAGGCTGCGCCAGGCGCGCTGGCTCAGGTGGGTGGCGTCCACGTCGACGAGGGCCTGGCGCACGATGGCGTCGTCCTCGGCGGCCCACGGGCTCAGCGCCGACAGCCAGGGCGTGCGGCCCAGGGCCACGGCGTCGAACACGCGAATGGCGTCGTCGGTGTCGGCCTGCTGTTCCACCACCGCCAGTTGCTGGGCGATGGCGCGGCGCGACAGGTCGCCCAGGCGCTGTTCGCCCAAGCGTACTTCGCCCCTGGACGGCGTGCGCAGGCCGGCGAGCAATTTGAGCAGGGTGGACTTGCCGGAGCCGTTCGGGCCGACGATGCCCAGGGTTTCACCCAAAGCCACCTGCAGATCGATCCCGCGCAGCAGCTCGGCGTCACGCACCTTGAAGCCCAGCGCCGTGCAGCTCAACACCGTCATCGCGCGTTCCTCCGGCCGACCAGGATCAGCGCAAACACCGGCGCACCCACCAGCGCCGTGACCACGCCGACCGGAATCACCTGGCCCTTGATCAAGGTGCGCGACAGCACATCGGCGGCGATCAGGAACAGCGCGCCGCCCAACGCACTGGCCGGCAGCAGGCGCGAGTGTCCGGTGCCGAGCAGCAGGCGCACGGCGTGGGGGATCACCAGGCCGACAAAGCCGATGGAACCCACAATCGACACCATCACCGCCGTGACCAGCGCCGCGCAGCCCACCAGCACGATCTGCACCCGCCGCACCGGGATGCCCAGGGACGCCGCCGAGTCGCTGCCGAAGGTGAACGCATCCAGCGCGCGACGATGCCACAGGCACACCGCCAACCCCAGCAGCGCCACCGGCACCGCCAGCCACACCGACGGCCAGCGCACGCCGCTGAGGTTGCCCAGCAGCCAGAACAGAATGCCGCGCGCCTGTTCGGAACTGGCCGATTTGGTGATCAGGTACGCGGTAAGGGCATTGAACAGCTGCGAGCCGGCAATGCCCGCGAGGATGATCTGGCCGGTGCCGCTGGACGAACCGCTGGCGCGCGCAAGCAGAATCACCAGGGCAAATGCCGCCATCGCGCCGACGAATGCGCCGGCCGAGAGCGACACCAGTCCACCGCCCACGCCCATCAGCGCCACCAGCACCGCGCCGGTCGAGGCGCCGGCGCTGATGCCCAGCAAGTACGGGTCGGCCAACGGATTACGCAGCAGCGATTGCAGGATCACCCCGCACGTGGCCAGCCCCGCACCACAGGCGGCGGCGACCAGGGCGCGGGTCAGGCGGTAGTTCCACACCACGCCTTCATCAATGGGGTCGAGCACATAACCTGCGTGCCACAGTTTGTTGGCGAGCACCTGCAACACCACCTGGGGTTCGATGGCGGTTTCGCCGATGGCTACCCCGGCGAGTACCGCAGCGAGCAGCAGCGCCAGGGCGAGGAGGGTGCGCAGCAGGCTGGCAGTCATTGCGGCAGGTCGTAGCCGTCGATGGCGCCGGCCAGCTGTTCCAGGCCATCGAAGGTGCGTACGCTGGCCTGCAAGGCCAGGGCGTCGAGGATGATGATGCGGTTGTGTTTCACCGCGTCCATGTTGCGCGTGACCGGGTCGCTGCGCAGGAAAGCGAGTTTCTTTTCATGGTCGTCGGCGGGGTAGCGACGGCGGTCCATGCGGGCGATCACCAGGAAGGTCGGGTTGGCCTTGGCGATGGTTTCCCAGCCGACGGCGGGCCACTCTTCGTCGGACTGCACCACGTTGCGCAGGCCCAGGGTTTGCAGCATGAACTCGGGCACGCCCTTGTGCCCGGCCACGTACGGGTCGCTGGCCATCTCGGAACTGGAGAACCACACCAACGCGCTGGCCTGCTTGAGGCCCTTGCCCTGGGCCGTGGCGACGGCCTTGGCCAGGCGCGCCTTGAGGCTGTCGTTCAGTTGCTGGCCACGGTCCTGGACGTCGAAGATGGCCGCCAATTGGCTGATGCTTTTGTAAATGGTGTCGATGCGAAACGGCTCCAGCCGCGTGCCGTCGGCGCCCACCAGGTTGTCCTTGCCTTCGCAGTCGGAGGGCAGCAGGTAAGTCGGGATGTTCAGCTCATGAAACTGTTCGCGGGTGCCCACCACGCCCTGGGGGCCGACCACCCATTCCAGCTCGGCGGCCACCAGTTGCGGACGCTTGGCGATCACCGCCTCGAAGCTCGGTTCGTTATTGGCCAGGCGCTCGATGGTGTCGTTCTGCGCCTTGAACTGCGGCAGCACCGGGTTGAACCACAGCGACGTGCCGACCACCTTGTCGCCCACGCCGAGGGTGTAAAGCATCTCGGTGGCGGTCTGGCCGATGGTCACGCTGCGCGCGGGCGCCTGGGCAAAGGTCAGCGTGCTGCCGCAGTTCTGCACCGTCAGCGGGTAGTGAGTGGGCGCGGCGTGAGCCAGGGTGGCCAGGCCGAAGCCGGCGAGCAGGGCGGTAGCGCGTGGCAGCATGGGGCGTTCTCCGTGTGGACCGTACGTGCAACGGGGGAGGTACGCTCATGGAAACACGCCCTTGAACACCGGCGCCAAGGGCCGGGCAAGGAGGTCCTTCCCGGACACCCCGCCGGTTAGTGATCTTGCTGGGCCGGCAGGTCTCCTGACTGATGCGTCATCGCCACGCTCCAGCCTTCCCGGACGCGTCCAGTGGCAGTGGGGAGCAGGCTCGGCACCTACAGTTGCGGGGGCAGTTCCGATTGGCGCGGGTGTACCGCGCTTCGGATTCCCTATTAGTCCCGTTCGGGAACCGGCGCGGTATGGTAGTCGATCAGGGCGAGGCGATATAGCCCGAAGAGCGCCCGGTCACAGACGAATGTCCTGCGGGCCGCGGATCAGCGTCTCGATTCGCGTGCCGGTGGCGCGCTCTTCGTTGCTGAAACCGTCATAGTCGGCCAGGTTGGCGAAGCGGATACCGGTCAGTTGTTCGATCTGGATCACACTGCGTCGGTAGGTGCGCAGTGGGCCGAACACCAGATCGAGCTGCCCCAGCTCACGGCTTTGGTCGATCATGTAGGCGCTGGCGGAAGGCTTGCCGTCGTCGCCCAGATAGGCCACCACTTTCCAGAAGGCCTTGGGGATTTTAACGCCACGGTAGACGCGGTCGTCGTCGGCGAACACCGGGCCGGTGAATACCGTCGCCCGGGCTTTCCAGCGCTGGGTGTTGTCCAGGATGTAGTCCTCCAGTTCCAGCCAGGTCTTCTGGTTGAAGCCGCTCATCTGCGGTGAGCAGTTGGTGAAATGGAAGGTGTCGAAATTGGCCGTGTTCGCCTCGTCGCCCCAATTGGGGTCCTGGCGCCGCACCAGGTGGCCACGGTCCAGGCCGTTGCCGGCATAAAGGTCTTCGCCGATCTGCGCGGCGATCGGCAGGCGGCCATCGTAGGCCCAGGTATCGTTGCTGCGCACGATATCCACGTGGTGTTCGCCGTCGATATTGACGCCCACATAAAGTGCCAGTCGCCGCGAGCGCGACAGGGTGATCGAAAAATGCGTGTAGTCCAGGCGCCCGGGCTGCACGTCGTCGGCGATTGAATCGTCGACCGTGGGCCACGGCACTGCGAAGCTGCTGAGAAAGTCCTCGGCATAACCGCGACGGTCCTTGAAATCCTTGGCGGCGGTGACGCGCGCGGTCGCGGCCCTGGCCTCAAGGAGGCTCGGGCCGGGCGCGACCAGCGGGCGCAGGTCGGCGAGGCGTGGGCGGTGTGACAGGTCGATTGTGGCTTTACGTGCGGGCATGAGCGATTCCTTGCGGGCCTTGGGTAAATACTACTGCAACACAGATTCATGACAATTTGGGCCAGGCAGTGTCCGCAAGGCTATGCTGGAACGGTCAACCGGATATTCACCACACGCCTTATGGAGCAAGCCTATGTGTGTTCACCCTAGCCGCAATCCGATTTTCTGCCTGATCCCGCCGTACATGCTCGACCAGATCGCACGCCACGGCGATAAAGCGCAACGGGAAAATGCCCTGCGCACGCGTGCCAAGGACAGCACATTCCGTTCGCTGCGCATGCTTGCAGTGCCTGCCAAAGGCCCGGCGCACATGGCGCTGGCCATGGGCGCGGGTAAAAGGCGGTCGATCTACACCGCCGAAGGCTCCGATAGCCTGCCGGGCAAGCTGGTCCGAGGCGAAGGGCAGCCCGCCAGTGGCGATGCGGCCGTGGACGAAGCCTACGACGGCCTGGGCGCCACCTTCGATTTTTTCGATGAGGTATTCGACCGCAATTCCATCGATGACGCCGGCATGGCTCTGGACGCCACGGTTCACTTTGGCAAGGATTACAACAACGCATTCTGGAATTCGGCCCAGATGGTATTTGGCGATGGCGACCAGCAGTTGTTCAACCGCTTCACCGTGGCGCTCGATGTGATTGGTCATGAGCTGGCCCATGGTGTCACCGAAGATGAAGCCAAGTTGATGTACTTCAATCAATCCGGTGCGTTGAACGAGTCGCTGTCGGACGTGTTCGGTTCGTTGATCAAACAGTACGCGTTGAAGCAAAAGGCAGAAGACGCCGACTGGTTGATCGGCCAGGGGTTGTTTACCAGCAAAATCAAAGGCACGGCCCTGCGTTCGATGAAGGCCCCCGGCACTGCATTTGACGACAAACTGCTGGGCAAGGACCCGCAACCGGGGCATATGGACGACTTTGTGCAAACCTACGACGATAACGGGGGCGTGCATATCAACTCCGGTATCCCCAATCATGCGTTCTATCAAGTCGCCACCCGGATTGGCGGGTTTGCCTGGGAACGCGCGGGGCGCATCTGGTACGACGCGTTGCGCGATGCGCGACTGCGACCCAATTCCGGGTTCCTGCGCTTTGCGCGTATTACTTATGATGTTGCCGCCCGACTGTACGGCGAGAACAAGGAGGAGCACAAAGCAGTCAAGGAAGGCTGGAAAGCGGTCGGCATTAATGTCTGACAAACCGCCTGGGCGGTGAGGAACAGCGATGCACATTTCGATCAAGGAAAACGGTGGGCCGGCGTTTTTTCCCGGACTGGCCAAGCCCCGCACGGTGGAACTGGACTCACTGCCCGAGCCGGACCAGCAGGAGTTGCGTCAACTGGTGGAAGCATCGAAGTTTTTCCAGTTGCCGCAAAGCAGCACACCGCCTCCCGGCAACCCCGGGCAGGTGCACTACACCCTGACGGTGTCCGAAGGCGAGCGCGAGCACACGGTCTGCGTACTGGCGCCGGTGAAGTCGCGTGAGCTGGACGGGCTGGTGCAGTGCGTGCGTCGGCATACCCGTTGCTGACGCTCACGTTGGCCATGCGGGCGTTCGCGCACGCGCGGCCAGCGAGGCGCCGAAGAGGTATAACGCACCGCCGGCGATCACGAACAGCGCCAGCATGTAGAACATAGAGTGGGCGGGCTGTGTGGCCAGCACGATCCCGCACAACACCGGCCCCAATGCCGCGCCGACATTGCTCAGGTTCTGCGCGCCGTAGTACATGCCGCGCAGCGGCTCGGGCGCGATGTTGTCGATGAACATGTATTCGACCGGAAACACGATGATTTCACCCAGGGTGAAAATTGCCATCGCGGCCACCCACCCCACCAGGCTGGTGGACAGGCCAAACCCCGCCAGCCCTGCCAGGAACAGGCCGAGCCCCGCCATGAGCCAGAGGTTCAGGTGCCGGTGGGAAATACGCTTGCCGATCACATACTGCAGGCTGATCACCATCAACGCATTGGTAGCCACCACGCTACTGATGATCCGGTACGTTGCTTCGGCGGTGGTGGTGACCACCAGGTATTGCGACAGATACGCGGTGAATTGCCCGAACACCACGGCGCTGAGCAGGCCGCCCAGGGTAAAGCACACCAGCCGGTAGTCACTCAACAGCAGCTTGCCCACTGCAAGGAACGGCGCGGTCGGCTGGCTGGCCGCAGCCGGCGCCAGGGTTCGGTCGCCCGCTACGTAGTACATCACCAGGAACCCCGCCCCCAGCCCGGCCGACGCAAGGAAGGGCAGGCTGATAGCCAGGGTTGCCAGGCCGGCACCCAGAAAAGGCCCGACGGCATAACCGATATTGGTCAGGGTGTATTTGATCGAAAACGCTTCGCTGCGCTCGGCGACGGGCAGCAGCCTGCCGAATCCGGATTTCACCGCGATGTCGATGACGGCATACGCCAGGTTGATCGAGACCAGGCACAGGTAGAACACCCAAAGGTCGCGCGCCCCATATGCGCCTAGAAAACCTGCGGTAAACACTGCGCAACATCCCAGGATCAATCGGTAGCCGCGCACCCTGTCCACCAGGAAACCGCCATATAGGCTCAGCAGCGAGCCGACGATCAACGTACTGCCGATCACCAGGCCGATATGGGCGACGCTCAGCGCAAATTGGCGCGACAGATAGATAACCAGATAGGGCAGGGTAATCGCACGGGCCAATGTCAGCATCAGGGCGGCGCAGAGCAGCAGGTTAACGGTACGGGGGTAGTTTTTCAGTGTGGTCAGCATCCTGGCCTCAAACGTTGGGTTAACCCACCAGAGATTACTGTGGAGCGTGGTTCTGATTTAGGATGATTTCTATCAAGTGCTGTGAACTCAATTCATGAATACGGAACGTGCATGTTCTCCTCCGAACGTTTGAAAGGTATCGATGTGTTTGTGTGCGTGGCGGATTTCGGCAGCTTCACCGCCGCCGCCGAAAAGATGAACCTGACTGCGTCCGCCGTCAGTAAAAGCATCGCGCGCCTGGAAAAGCGCCTGGGCGCACGACTGTTCCATCGCACCACGCGGCGCCTGTCGTTGACCGAGGCAGGGGGCGCGTTCTATCGCACGTGCACGGGCGTGCTCGCCGACCTCGAAGAGGCCGAGCGTTGCCTGCAGGCCGAGCATATCGAGCCACGTGGGCGGGTACGTATCGATCTGCCCGGCGCGTTCGGACGTTCACAGGTGCTGCCGGTCCTGCTGCCGGTCCTGCAGGCTCATCCCTTGTTGATCCCGCATATTTCGTTCAGCGAGGGGCTGGTGGACCCGATCAAGGAAGGTGCTGACATTGTTGTACGTATCGGTGGCGCCGAGGCCTGGCCGCCGTCGATGGGGCACCGTGTGCTCGCCCGTGAATGGCACACCCTGTGTGCTTCACCGGCCTACCTGGCGAACCATGGCACCCCGTTGCTGGAAGCGGACCTCGACCAGCATCGCTGCATCGCCTATGGCTGGGTGGATGGGCGCATCAGCCCATGGAACGTGGCGGATGAACGGGGGGCGGTCCGGCACAGGCAGGTTATGCCGCAGTTGGTGGTCGGTAATGGGGAGGGGCTGATGATGGCTGCGCTGGCAGGTTGCGGTATTGCGCAATTCCCATCGTGGTTGATTCAGCAACCGTTGCAGCAAGGGGCATTGGTCGAGGTGCTGCCGCAGTTGGCCACCGAAGGCGCAGCCATCAGCGTGGCCTGGGTCAAGCGCCGCGAGGCACTGCCCAAGGTGCGCGTGGTGTTGGACGCCTTGATGGCGGGGTTGAGTTAAAGCCCTCTGTATCCGGCTGCGGGAGGCATCAAGTCGAGGCCAGCAGCCTTTTCACTTCGGCGACAATCAGGTCGATATTGAAGGGCTTGGTCAGTACCGCGTCGAACAGGTCCGAGCGCTGCATGCCGATGTGCGCCTGCGCGCCGCTCATCAAAATGATCGGTAGATGATTGACGTTCGGCAGGGCGCGCACCGCTTCGGCGAGCTGTTGGCCGTCCATCACCGGCATCATGAAGTCGGTGATGATCAGCGACGGGCGTTCGCGCTCGAGCACGTCCAGTGCCTTGCGTCCGTTGCTCGCTGTAACGACCATGAACCCCTCATCCTCCAGCGCAAAGCCAAGGATGTCGGCGATCAGATATTCGTCATCGACGACCAGGATGGTGGTCATGTCAGTCCAACCCACACAAAGACTTAAAAAGCTGAACCAGGCAGCGCTGAATTGGACACCACTGAGGGGGCATTTCTTGAAACCTTTCTTAGATCAACGGCTTGGTCGCGGATGACCACCTCCAGCAGCGAGGGGTCATAGAAGCTGTCTCTGACCTTAAGAATGGAAAGCGTCCTTCTAAGTTCAGACTGAATCTCGAAGAAACGCATCAGCATCAGATTGTCGGCAATGCTCGACAGCTCGGATGCCGGTGAGCTGACCTCGGAACCGAACAGGTCATGCATTTCCCAGGTCGCGAATACCGTGACACCACGGGCGCGCAGTTCGTTCATCAATGCGCTGTAGAAATCGGTGATGCGCGCCGGGTTGGTGGACACCCGGGTCATGCCGCTGAGGCTGTCGATAAACAGCCGCTTGATGCCTTTTTCTTCCACCAGTCGCAGCAGGCGTGCGCCCAGGCCGTCGAGCAAGCCTTCGGTGGTGGGCTGCCAGGCCACGCTCAGGGCGCCGCTGTCCTGCATCTGCTGCAGGTCGATGCCCAGGGACAGGCCCTTGAGCTGCAGACGTTGCGGGCTTTCGTAAAAACCGAAGTGCAGGCCCGGCGCTTCGACCGTCGATTCGGACAGGAACTTGAGGCCCAGGGTGGTCTTGCCGATGCCCGACGGGCCCATTACCAGGGTCACGCTGGAGCTGTGCAGGCCGCCACCAAGGATCGCGTCCAGTGAAGTGATGCCGCTGGGGATGCGCGTCAGGTCGGCGCTGTCCGGTGCGGAAGGGCGGCCATAGAGGCTTTCCAGGCGCGGGTACACCACCAGGCCGTCGTTGGTGATTTCGCATTCGTGCAGGCCGGTGAGCGCGCCGCTGCCGCGGGTCTTGCGCAGCTGGATACGGCGCACCGAACGGGTACCGAACAGCTCCTCGCCCATTTCGATCACGCCGTCGACCATGGTGTGTTCGGGGCTGCCGTCGTCCAGGCGCGAGCTGGTCAGGAACAGCACCGTGCAACCGGCGAAGGCGGCGTGCCCTTGCAGTTCGGAAATGAATTTCTTCGTGTCGATCGGCGAGTCGGCCTTGGAGCGTGCATTCAACAAGCCGTCTACGACCATAACGGTAGCCTTCTGCCTGCTGATCTCACGCCGGAGCAACTTCACTACCTCGTCGAGGCCTTCGTTTTCCAGGGTGTCGAAGGCGCTGACGAATTGGATTTCGGCGCCGACGCGGGCGGCGTCGAAAAAGCTCAGGGTGGAGAGGAACTGGAAAAGGCGGTCGTGGGATTCCGCCAACAGCGTGGCGACCAGGACTCGGCCGCCGTTGCGCGCATGATGGAACCCCAGCTGGTTGGCGAGGATGGTTTTACCGGAGCCGGGGCGCCCCTGAATGATATAAGACGCCCCAGACACCAGCCCTCCCTTGAGCAGAGCATCCAGCCCTTCGATTCCGCTTTGAAGGCGATTTAGCTTTTCCACAGTGCGATCCTGACCCTAAAAACATGCTGTTAAGCCGAGTGGACAGGATGCTAACGCCATTTGTTCAATGGGGCTACTTGCGATCCAGCCACACCGTCTGTGCATTGCAGAATTCCCGCACGCCAAAGTGCGACAACTCACGGCCGAACCCGCTCTTTTTCACACCGCCAAAAGCGACGCGCGGATCGGAAACGCTGAACGCATTGACGAAGATACCGCCAGTCTCCAGTTGGTCGGCGATCTGGCGTGCCTTGGCCGGATCCTCGGTGAAAATGCTGGCGGTGAGGCCGAACTCGCTGTCATTGGCCAGGGCCACGGCGTGGTTGGCATCGCGGGCAGTGATGATCGAGGCTACCGGGCCGAACAGTTCTTGTTTGAAAGAGGTCATCTGATCGGTGACGTCCGCCAGGACCGTCGGCTGATAATAGTTGCCGGTTCCCTCAACTTTGTCGCCGCCCAGCAGCAGGGTAGCGCCCTCGTTCAAGGTCGCCTGGACTTGCCCATGCAGTTCGTCGCGCAGGTCGAAGCGCGCCATCGGGCCGATGTAAGTGCTGGTGGCGGTCGGGTCGCCCATGGCCAGGGCACGACTGGCTTCGACGAACTTGGCGGTAAAGGCCTGCGCCACGCCTTCTTCTATGATCAGGCGCTTGGCGGCGGCGCACACCTGGCCGCTGTTCTGGAAGCGGCCGATGACGGCGGCCTGCACGGCGGCGTCGAGGTCGGCGTCGTTGAGCACGATAAACGGGTCGGAACCGCCCAGTTCCAGCACACATTTTTTCAGCGCGGCGCCGGCCTGCGAGCCAATGGCCATGCCGGCCCGCACGCTGCCGGTGAGGGTAACGGCGGCGACACGGGGATCGGCAATCGCGGTGGACACACCGTCCTGGGTCACGTTGATCACTTCGAACGCGCCATCAAGGAAACCAGCTTGTTGGAACGCGGCTTTGATCAGGTAGGCGCTGCCCATCACATTCGGTGCGTGCTTGAGCACGTAGGTGTTGCCGGCGAGCAGGGTCGGCACGGCGCCGCGCAGCACCTGCCAGACTGGGAAGTTCCAGGGCATCACGGCAAGGATCGGGCCCAGCGGGCGGTACTCGATGTGGGCCGTGCCGTTGTCCACCAGGGTCGGTTCCGGGGCGAGCATGGCCGGGCCGTGGGCGGCGTACCACTCGCTGAGCTGGGCGCATTTTTCGATTTCGGCACGGGCCTGTGCAATGGGTTTGCCCATTTCCAGGGTGATCATCTGCGCCATGGCTTCGGCCTGATCGCGTAGAGCGGTGGCCAGGGCCAGCAGCAGCTCGGCACGCTGGCCGACCGGCTGGCGACGCCAAGTGCGGAACGCCTGGGTAGCGCGATCAAGCGCCGCGTCCAGTTGCGGTGCGGTTTCGTAAGGGTAGCTGCCGACGGTTTCGCCGCTGGCCGGGTTGATTGAGAGGGCGTGGGTCTGAGAGGTAACTGCGTGCATGGTGCCGTCCTGCTGAAGGGGGAATGGGTTCAGCGTATGGGCCTGGATCTTTTCTGAGAACTGAATAATAGTGAGCAATACGTTCACGATCGGAGAATGACTTGGATCTGGTGCAGTTGGAAATTTTCAAGGCCGTTGCCGAGCAGGGCAGTATCAGCGCTGCCGCGCAGTTGATCCATCGGGTGCCGTCGAACCTGACCACGCGCATCAAGCAGTTGGAGCAGGACCTGGGCGTCGAGTTGTTTATCCGCGAGAAGAGCCGTTTGCGCCTGTCGCCGGCCGGGTGGAATTTCCTCGGTTATGCGCGGCGCATCCTCGATCTGGTGCAGGAAGCCCGTGCCACGGTGGCGGGCGAGGAGCCCCAGGGCGCGTTTGCCCTGGGCGCGCTGGAAAGCACGGCGGCGGTGCGCATCCCGGCGTTGTTGGCGGCCTATAACCAGAAGCACACCAAGGTTGAGTTGGACTTGAGCACCGGGCCTTCGGGCACCATGATCGAAGGCGTGCTGTCGGGGCGCCTGACGGCCGCGTTTGTCGACGGGCCGGTGCTGCACTCGACCCTGGAAGGCGTAGCGGTGTTCGAGGAAGAGATGGTGGTGATCGCGCCGTTGCACCATGCGCCGATCAGGCGAGGGCAGGATGTGAATGGCGAGAACATTTACACGTTTCGCTCCAATTGCTCTTACCGGCATCACTTTGAGCGCTGGTTTTCCCAGGATGGCTCGGTGCCGGGCAAAATCTTCGAAATCGAGTCGTACCACGGCATGTTGGCGTGCGTCAGTGCGGGCGCCGGGCTGGCATTGATGCCGCGCAGCATGCTGGAAAGCATGCCGGGGTCGGCGGCGGTGAGTGTGTGGCCGCTGGCTGATACCTTTCGCGTATTGAATACCTGGTTGATCTGGCGGCGCGGCACGGTGTCGCAGAGTTTGAACAGTTTTGTGAAGCTGCTGGAGGAGCGCAGCCTGGCTGTCGCCTGAGTGATCAAGATGGGAGTGGGTGTGTCCCCTCCCACCTGATGGTCATCAGCCGCCGAACTGGAAGGTGCCCATGGCCAGTTTCGCCATGATTGCCGTTGCACCCAGTTGCACCAGCCACAACGCCAGACCACCGAGGAAGACGCCGAGCGCCACCTGCAGCACCAGGCTTTTTTCACGCTTGGGGTGGTGGGTGGCGCGCGGGGGGAAGGGGTCCATATCGTCGGGGTCGGCGCGCAGATCCAGGTCATCGTTTCGCATAGGGCTCTCACAGAAGGGGGCGGTCGGGTTCAGTCTAGGGGCTGGATACGAAAAAGGGGAAACCATCGGCTTCCCCTCCTTGTGCAACCAGCAGGTTTACAGGACCTGAACGATTGCCTGTGTGACCGCATCGATGTTGGCCTGGTTCAACGCTGCCACGCAGATGCGCCCGGTATCCAACGCGTAGATGCCGAACTCGGTGCGCAGGCGGGTGACTTGCTCCACGGTCAGGCCGGAGTAGGAGAACATCCCGCGCTGGCGGCCGACGAAGCTGAAGTCGTGGCCCGGGGCGGCTTTGGCCAGTTCGGCGACCATCTGCTCGCGCATGCCCCGGATGCGCAGGCGCATCTGGGCCAGTTCGGCTTCCCACTGGGCGCGCAGCTCGGGGTTGTTGAGCACCGCCGCGACGATGGCCGCGCCGTGGGTCGGTGGGTTGGAATAGTTGGTGCGGATCACGCGCTTGACCTGGGACAGGATGCGCGCGCTTTCTTCCTTGGACTCGCTGACGATCGACAGCGCGCCCACGCGCTCGCCATACAGCGAGAACGACTTGGAGAACGAGCTGGACACAAAGAAGGTCAGGCCCGACTCGGCGAACAGGCGCACGGCGGCGGCGTCCTCGTCGATGCCGTCGCCAAAGCCTTGATAGGCCATGTCGAGGAACGGCACCAGGTTTTTGGCCTTGACCACGTCCAGGACTTTTTGCCAGTCGGTCGGGCTCAGGTCGACGCCGGTCGGGTTGTGGCAGCAGGCGTGCAGCACCACGATGGACTGCGGCGGCAGGGCGTTGAGGTCTTCGAACAGGCCGGCACGGTTTACGTCGTGGGTGGCGGCATCGTAGTAGCGATAGTTCTGCACCGGGAAACCGGCGGTTTCGAACAGCGCGCGGTGGTTTTCCCAGCTCGGGTCGCTGATGGCCACCACGGCGCCCGGCAACAGCTGCTTGAGGAAGTCCGCGCCGATCTTCAGCGCGCCGGTGCCGCCAACGGCTTGCACGGTGACTACCCGCTCAGCGCTGAGCAGTGGCGACGCTTGACCGAACAGCAGGGTTTGCACGGCCTTGTCGTAGGCGGCGATGCCATCGATCGGCAGGTAACCACGAGCGGCATGCTGCGCCACACGAATGGCTTCCGCTTCGGCAACGGCACGCAAGAGTGGAATCTTCCCCTCCTCGTTGCAGTAAACGCCCACGCCAAGGTTGACCTTGGTGGTTCGGGTGTCGGCGTTGAATGCTTCGTTGAGGCCCAGGATAGGATCGCGTGGTGCCATTTCGACAGCGGAGAACAGGCTCATTTTTGCGGCAGCTCTATGGGGGGTAGGAGGGACGTGTCGCGCTCCAGCCGAATGCACTAGAGCGGTGCACAAACGGGGAGCTAGTATAGAGGCCATCAGTGCCGAGGGCGACCACCGAAACGGCTTTTCGGCGAAGTTTTTCGGTTTATTTGCCGACCGTTAGTCATATTGCAACCTTGATCGAAAACCCAGGGTCAGACGTTTGCCTTGAAAGCCGTCACATTCGCCTCCACTTGTATGGCTATCATGGTTATTTCCTACGGCCCGCTCTGAATCTTCGCGGGTGGTGGTCTATTTCGTCCCCGACCGCTTTACAGTCTGGGGTGACTTCAAGAGGTACGTTATGTCGGATTTCCAACTGGTCACCCGTTTCGAACCCGCCGGCGATCAACCCGAGGCCATTCGCCAGATGGTCGAAGGCATCGAGGCCGGCCTGTCCCACCAGACGCTGCTCGGGGTGACCGGTTCGGGCAAGACCTTCAGCATTGCCAATGTGATCGCCCAGGTTAACCGCCCGACCCTGGTGCTGGCGCCGAACAAGACCTTGGCCGCGCAGTTGTACGGCGAGTTCAAGGCGTTCTTTCCGAACAACGCGGTCGAGTACTTCGTTTCCTACTACGACTACTACCAGCCCGAAGCCTACGTGCCGTCCTCCGATACCTTTATCGAGAAGGACGCGTCGATCAACGACCATATCGAGCAGATGCGCCTGTCGGCGACCAAGGCGCTGCTGGAGCGCAAGGACGCGATCATCGTCACCACGGTGTCGTGCATCTACGGCCTGGGCAGCCCGGAAACCTATCTGAAGATGGTGCTGCATGTCGATCGCGGCGACAAACTCGACCAGCGCGAGCTGCTGCGTCGCCTGGCGAGCCTGCAGTACACCCGCAACGATATGGACTTCGCCCGCGCCACCTTCCGTGTGCGCGGCGATGTGATCGATATCTACCCGGCCGAATCGGACCTGGAGGCAATCCGCATTGAGCTGTTCGACGATGAGGTGGAGAGTCTCTCGGCGTTCGACCCATTGACCGGCGAAGTGATCCGCAAACTGCCGCGCTTCACCTTCTATCCGAAAAGCCACTACGTGACGCCGCGTGAAACCCTGATGGGCGCCATCGAAGGCATCAAGGTCGAGCTGGCCGAGCGTTTGGAATACCTGCGCGCCAACAATAAGCTGGTGGAAGCCCAGCGCCTGGAGCAGCGCACCCGCTTCGATCTGGAGATGATCCTGGAGCTGGGTTACTGCAACGGCATCGAAAACTACTCGCGCTACCTCTCGGGCCGCGAATCCGGCGCGCCGCCGCCCACCCTCTACGATTACTTGCCGCCGGATGCGCTGCTGGTGATCGACGAATCCCACGTCAGCGTGCCGCAGGTGGGCGCGATGTATAAAGGCGACCGCTCGCGCAAGGAAACCTTGGTGGAGTACGGCTTCCGCCTGCCGTCGGCGCTGGATAACCGACCGATGCGTTTCGACGAATGGGAAGCCATCAGCCCGCAGACGATTTTTGTGTCGGCGACGCCGGGTAATTACGAAGCCGAACATGCCGGCCGAGTGATTGAGCAACTGGTACGGCCGACCGGCCTGGTCGACCCGGAAATTGAAATTCGCCCGGCGCTGACCCAGGTCGACGACCTGCTTTCGGAAATCAACAAGCGCGTGGCCCTGGAAGAGCGGGTGCTGGTCACTACGCTGACCAAACGCATGTCCGAAGACTTGACCGACTACCTGGCCGACCACGGCGTGCGTGTGCGCTACCTGCACTCGGATATCGATACCGTGGAACGCGTGGAGATCATCCGCGACCTGCGCCTGGGCACCTTCGATGTGCTGGTGGGCATCAACCTGCTGCGCGAAGGCCTGGACATGCCGGAAGTGTCGCTGGTGGCGATTCTCGATGCGGACAAGGAGGGCTTCCTGCGCTCCGAACGTTCGCTGATCCAGACCATCGGTCGCGCGGCGCGTAACCTCAATGGCCGCGCGATTCTGTACGCCGACCGCATCACCGGTTCCATGGAGCGGGCGATCGGCGAGACCCAGCGGCGTCGCGACAAGCAGATCGCGTTCAACCTGGAGAACGGCATCACGCCCAAAGGGGTGTTCAAGGACGTCGCCGACATCATGGAAGGCGCCACCGTGCCCGGCTCGCGCAGCAAAAAGCGCAAGGGCATGGCCAAGGCCGCCGAGGAGAGCGCCAAGTACGAAAACGAACTGCGTTCGCCGAGTGAGATCACCAAGCGGATTCGGCAGTTGGAAGAGAAAATGTACCAGTTGGCGCGCGACCTGGAGTTTGAAGCGGCGGCGCAGACGCGTGACGAGATTGGCAAGTTGCGTGAGCGCTTGTTGGCGGTTTGATCTGCGCTGAATTGACTGGCCTTATCTGGGGCAAGCCCCTTCACACTTTGATCTGTGAACACATTTCAACCGTGGGAGGGGGCTTGCCCCCGATAGCCACGCCGCGGTTTTCCAGAAATCCCCCAGGGCTGTTACCATTCGCCCCTTGTTTCAATTTTCAGTTATATCGCCCATTCGAGACCTGCCATGACCACCGTCCGCACGCGCATCGCGCCATCGCCTACTGGGGATCCCCACGTCGGTACTGCCTACATCGCCTTGTTCAACTACTGCTTCGCCAAGCAGCACGGCGGTGAATTCATCCTGCGGATCGAAGACACCGATCAACTGCGTTCCACCCGCGAGTCGGAACAACAGATTTTCGATGCGCTGCGCTGGTTGGGCATCACCTGGGCCGAAGGTCCGGACGTGGGCGGCCCGCACGGTCCGTATCGCCAGAGCGAGCGCAGCGAGATCTACAAGCAATACACCCAGCAACTGGTCGACATGGGCCACGCGTTCCCGTGCTTCTGCACGGCCGAGGAACTCGACCAGATGCGCGCCGAGCAACAGGCCCGTGGCGAAACCCCGCGCTACGACGGCCGCGCGCTGCTGTTGTCCAAGGAAGAAGTGGCACGCCGCCTGGCCGCCGGCGAACCCCATGTGATCCGCATGAAGGTGCCGAGCGAAGGCGTGTGCGTGGTGCCGGACATGCTGCGCGGTGATGTCGAGATCCCGTGGGACCGCATGGATATGCAGGTGCTGATGAAGACCGACGGCCTGCCCACGTACTTCCTGGCCAACGTGGTCGATGACCACCTGATGGGCATCACCCATGTGCTGCGTGGCGAAGAGTGGCTGCCGTCGGCGCCGAAGTTGATCCTGCTCTACGAGTATTTCGGTTGGGAACAGCCGCAACTGTGCTACATGCCGCTGCTGCGTAACCCGGACAAGAGCAAGCTGTCCAAGCGCAAGAACCCGACCTCGGTGACGTTCTACGAGCGCATGGGGTTTATGCCCGAAGCGATGCTCAACTACCTGGGCCGCATGGGTTGGTCGATGCCGGACGAGCGCGAGAAGTTCTCGCTGCAGGAAATGGTCGACAACTTCGACCTGTCCCGTGTGTCGCTGGGTGGGCCGATCTTCGATATCGAGAAACTCTCGTGGCTCAACGGCCAATGGCTGCGCGACTTGCCGGTGGAAGAGTTCGCCAGCCGTGTGCAGCAGTGGGCGTTGAATCCTCAATACATGATGAAGATCGCGCCGCTGGTGCAGGGCAGGGTGGAGACGTTCAGCCAGGTCGCGCCGTTGGCCAGTTTCTTCTTTGCCGGGGGTGTGAACCCGGATCCGAAGCTGTTCGAATCCAAGAAACTGTCAGGTGACCAGGTTCGCCAGTTGATGCAGTTGATCCTGTGGAAGCTGGAGAGCCTGCGGCAGTGGGAGAAGGACGCCATCACCGCGACGATTCAGGCGGTGGTCGAGTCCCTGGAATTGAAATTGCGCGATGCCATGCCGCTGATGTTTGCGGCGATCACCGGGCAGGCCAGTTCGGTGTCCGTGCTCGATGCGATGGAAATTCTTGGCCCGGACCTGACGCGTTTCCGTCTGCGCCAAGCGCTTGATTTGCTGGGTGGTGTGTCGAAGAAAGAAAACAAAGAGTGGGAAAAGCTGCTGGGCGCTATCGCCTAAGCACGCGGCGGTAACGACGAAACCCCGGTTTTCCGGGGTTTCGTCGGTAAGTGATTGTTATCCCGGCAAAAAATTTTGGAAATTGTTGAAAATAAATTTGACACGTTTCCAAACCGCCATTAAGATTCGCCCCGTCCTCACCGATGAGGGGCTATAGCTCAGCTGGGAGAGCGCTTGCATGGCATGCAAGAGGTCAACGGTTCGATCCCGTTTAGCTCCACCAATTTACAGGTTCAGGGTCTGGCCACACCGTCCTTGAATCGATCAGAACTCAGCTCTGATCCGTTGTACAGAAGGTTTTGTCCCCTTCGTCTAGTGGCCTAGGACACCGCCCTTTCACGGCGGTAACAGGGGTTCGAGTCCCCTAGGGGACGCCAGTTTCAACAAGCAGCTCGAAAGGTCTGCTGCGCCGCCAGGCGAAAAATCGGGGCTATAGCTCAGCTGGGAGAGCGCTTGCATGGCATGCAAGAGGTCAACGGTTCGATCCCGTTTAGCTCCACCAATTTACAGGTTCAAGGTTCCGGCCACACCGTCCTTGAATCGATCAGAGTCGATCTGATCAATGTATAGAAGGTTTGTGTCCCCTTCGTCTAGTGGCCTAGGACACCGCCCTTTCACGGCGGTAACAGGGGTTCGAGTCCCCTAGGGGACGCCACGATTACCCGCTCTGCGGGATTTTTAAGGGTCATTCAATTATTGAATGGCCCTTTTGTTTGTCTGGCGTTTGTCAATTTTCTCTTCCGATACTTTCCTGTCGTTCTGACCAATGGTCATGCCGGTCGGTTGCGGAATATTATTATGGTAATAATATTAAACCCATGAAGACGGAGGCATACGATGAACGATAAAAAAGCGCAAACCCGCGAACGCATTCTGCAGGCCGCAAGCGCTGCGTTGATTCAACGTGGCCCGGCTGAGCCCAGCGTGGGTGAGGTCATGGGGGCGGCGGGGCTGACCGTGGGTGGCTTCTACGCACACTTTGAAAGCAAGGACGCGATGATGCTGGAGGCCTTCAGTCAATTGCTGGCCCAGCGCCGCGCGTCCATCGACGACCTCGACGAGCAGATCACCGGCGAAGAGCGCCGCACCTTGGTGGCGGCTTTTTATCTGTCGCGCAAACACCGTGATTCAACCTCTCAGGCCTGCCCGCTACCCGCCACTGTCGGAGAAATGGGCCGCTTGCCGGAGGCGTTTCGCCAAGTGTTGAACGAGCACGTTGAGTTGATGGCGGCCCAGTTGGCGGCCTGCCCGGAAGACATCGATAAAGCCCTGGCGGACATGGCGTTGATGGTGGGTGGCCTGACCCTGGCGCGTGCGCTCGGGCCGGGTGAATTGTCGGATCGGGTGATACGCGCGGCCAAGTCGGCGGTGCGCTGAAAAGGAGCAGGCGATGGGCGCGTTAACCTGGGTGCGAGGTGTCAACGGTACGTTGGGGCGCGTGGCGCCGCAAACGGTAGCCAATAGAATGCGCCGTGTGTTTATGACCCCGCGCGCGCTGCCGCCCCGTGAGTGGGAGTTGCCGATGCTGGCGCAGGCCCAGCGCATCACCTTGCGGTTCGGCTTGTCGGCCCTGCGTTGGGGCGAAGGGCCTGCGGTGCTGTTAATGCATGGCTGGGAAGGTCGCCCGACCCAATTTGCCAGCTTGATCGGCGCACTGATCGACAACGGCTACTCGGTGATTGCCCTGGACGGGCCGGCCCATGGGCATTCTCCAGGGCGCGAAGCCCACGTGGTGCTATTCGCCCGCGCCATGCTGGAAGCGGCTGCCGAGTTGCCGCCGCTGCATGCGGTTATCGGCCATTCCATGGGCGGCGCCAGCGCGATGCTCGCCGTGCAGCTGGGGTTGCGCACCCAGGCATTGGTCAGCATCGCCGCGCCGTCGCGGTTTCTGGATGCGCTGGGCGGCTTTTCCCGCATGATGGGCTTGCCGGCGCGAGCGCGTGCAGCATTTATCCAGGAGGTCGAGCTGACCTTTGGCATGCCGCTCAAGCATCTGGACGTGGCGCATTACCACATGAATATCCCAGGCCTGATTGTGCACGCTGAAGACGACACCTTTGTCCCGGTCAGAGCCGCCAAGGCCATCCATGATGCCTGGTTCGACAGCCGCCTGCTGCAACTGGAGCAGGGCGGCCATCAGAAGGTACTGGCCGATCCGCGGGTGATCGACGGTGTGCTGATGCTGCTGGGCGGCGCTCGTCTACAGGCACGGCAAAGTGCCTGATACACTGCTGCCCGCCGACATTAATCGACCGGGAGCAAGGCATGGGCTGGGATTTGGCAACGCCGTTTATCATCGATCTGCAGGTCGCCGCTGAAGACATCGACGGGCTGGGGCATGCCAACAACGCGGTGTATGTCGCTTGGCTCGAGCGCTGCGCGTGGCGCCATTCCCAGCGCCTGGGGCTGGACCTTGCCGAATACCGTCGCCTGGACCGTGCCATGGCGGTGGTGCGCCATGAGATCGATTACCTGGCCGCCGCTTATGAAGGCGATGAGCTGCAACTGGCCACCTGGATCGTCGATTGGGACCAGCGGCTGAAGATGACCCGCCGCTTCCAACTGGTCCGACCCCGAGATGGCGCTACCTTGCTACGGGCGCAGACCACCTTTGTATGCATCGAGCTGTCCAGCGGCAAGCCCAAGCGCATGCCGGTCGAGTTTCTCGACGGCTATGGGCCTGCCCTGACAGGGGGTTAACGGTTGCGGTGGGAAACCCAGTAAACTGCGCCACGATTTTTCTTGAGTGTTTTCCATGCAAATTGCCTTGGCGCCCATGGAGGGGTTGGTCGACAACATCCTGCGCGATGTACTGACGCGCGTGGGTGGGATTGACTGGTGCGTGACCGAATTCATCCGCGTCAATGACCGCCTGCTCACACCGGCCTATTTCCACAAGCTCGCGCCTGAACTGCTGCACGGTGCCCACACCGCCGCAGGTGTGCCCTTGCGTGTGCAGTTGCTCGGTTCCGATCCGGTATGCCTGGCGGAAAACGCCGCCCTGGCCTGCGAGTTGGGCTCCGAGGTGATCGATCTGAATTTCGGTTGCCCAGCCAAGACCGTCAACAAATCGCGCGGTGGGGCCGTGCTGCTCAAGGAGCCGGAGTTGCTTAACCGGATCGTTGAGCATGTGCGCCGCGCCGTACCGGTGCATATCCCGGTCACCGCCAAAATGCGTCTGGGCTTCGACAGCCCGGACGGTGCGCTGGTGTGCGCCACGGCGTTGGCCGAGGGCGGCGCTGCGCATATCGTGGTGCATGCGCGTACCAAGACTGATGGCTACAAGCCGCCTGCGCACTGGGAATGGATCCCCCGTGTGCAGGACGTGGTCAAGGTGCCGGTGTTCGCCAATGGCGATATCTGGAGCGTTGACGACTGGCGACGCTGCCGCGAAGTCAGTGGTGCCGAAGACATCATGCTCGGTCGTGGCCTGGTAGCGCGTCCGGACCTGGCGCGGCAAATCGCGGCGGCCCGCGCAGGTGCCCAGGTGGTGGAAATGACCTGGGCCGAGCTGCAGCCCATGCTGCAAGAATTCTGGCGGCAATCGGTGGCGCAACTGACAGAAAAGCAGGCACCCGGCCGCTTGAAGCAGTGGCTGGCGATGCTCACGCGCAACTACCCCGAAGCGGTAGAGCTGTTTACCGCCATGCGCCGCGAGACAGAACTGGAGCGCGTCAGCCGCTTGCTGGGCATGACGCACCCAATTGCGGATTGACGAGAATGGCTTGAAGTCCGAGGCGCCCCTGAGGCGCCTTTTTGTGCCGCTTGATTGTGGCAAGAAGCTGCGAGCTCGACCTGCGTTCCGATGTTGTTGTCGCGATGTCGAGTTCACGCCTTCCGCGCGTAAACCGCTCAAGCACAGGGCGCTGGCCGATTCCATGCGTGAGCAATATTCAGAAAACTCCCAGCAAGCGTAAGCCGTAATTGCTGTTTTTTCAGCAATAGCAGCTTGTTGTTACCGGTAAGACTGGAACTTGCCAGTCCCTCGCGCCACTGATTGAGCGTATTAAGCGCGCTTTGATTTGTTCGGATGATCACTGAAAGCTTAATCCTCTAATGAAAATAATCGGTATGACGGTCGTTGAGTCTGGGAGGAGAGGATGCGTGTTTCTTTTTTTAAGCGTGAAATTTTTTATCCTCGTTTGAATAACGAACAGCGGAGTATAAAAACGTCTCGGTGCGAGGCTGGGTTTATACCGATGTCGAATAATGCTTCTATCCAGCCTTTTGGTGGGGCGGCGCGGTCCATTCAAACTATGAAGTCGCCGGGTACTTACAATACCGGCTTTATGTGGAGTCAAACGTTGTTCAATACGGTGCGCAGTGTAATGGCCGTATTGGGGCGATGGTGGCAGCCTGTGCCGCCACCGCCACCAACGATTCCGTTGCCGCCCTCGGTCGTCGTACCTGACTTGCCTTCGCCCGTCAGCCCTGATGTGACACCCGGTAAAAAGCCCAGGGATATATGGGGCGGATTCCGGCAGGGCCCGGACGGCAACTGTGTGACGGTGTCTGCGATCAAGGCTGCGATGATGCGGTTTGGCCAGAAACCGTCGGATATATTTGCCGAGGTCAGACGCGTCAGTGACGGTTATCACGTAAAGATGCGAGATGGTTTTAAACTGCAGCTCAGTGAGTCCGAGTTGCAGGCCGCGGCTCGGCGGGCGCAATTTATAGGCAATGATCAGGAGATGCTGCGCGACGCACAGTTCTTATTTGCCGTGAGTGCCAAGCGAGCCCAGATGGAAAATAATGACGGCACGGCGGCGCGCAGTTTTAATCACGCCATAAGAACTTTGAATGATGGCGAATACTCCAGGGAAGGTTTGCTGCGGTTAGGCTTGAAACATCATCTTAAGGCGGTGCCATTATCTGCATTGTTGAACGGCATGATCGGTACGATCGAAAGGCGCGGTCATTCAGTTGCGGTAATAGAGGGGGTCGAAGAGTTGTGGGGGCGGCGCGGTGGTAGACCTTATTGGCCGGAATCGATAACAGGCCTTATTTAATTGGTTGCTGTTGTTTAATGTTCGGCGGGCGTCTGCGTCATTATAAGAGTGCCGTAAACCCTTCGATCGGCAACGGTCGGCTGTGCAGGTACCCCTGGTATAAATGGCAGCCCAGTTTTTGCAGGAACGCCAGTTGCTCAGGGGTTTCCACGCCTTCGGCAATCACCTCCAGATTCAAGCTGCGGGCCATGGCCACAATGGCGCGGATGATTTCGGCATCGTTGGGGTCGTGGGTCGCGTCGCGCACGAACGATTGGTCGATTTTCAGCGCGTCCACCGGCAAGCGCTTGAGGTAGGTCAGCGACGAGTAGCCGGTGCCGAAGTCATCCATGGCAAAGCTCACGCCGAGTTTCTTCAGGCGGCGCATCTTGCTGATGGTGTCATCCAGGTTCTGGATCACGATGCCTTCGGTGATTTCCAGCTTCAGCAGGCTGCAGGGCAGGGCATGCTGCTGCAGGCTGCGCTCCACTCGCTCGACGAAGTCGTTCTGGCGGAACTGCCTGGGGCTTATGTTCACGCACAGGCTGAAATTCAACGGGTCGATCTTGCCTTCCTGAAGCAATTGCCCGAACGCCGCGCAGGCCTCATCGAGAATCCAGGTGCCGACTTCCAGGATCAGGCCGCTGTCTTCCAGCACTTTGATAAATTCCGCCGGCGACTGCGCGCCCAGTTGCGGGTGTTGCCAGCGCACCAGCGCTTCGGCGCCGACGATTGTGTTGCCGCGCGCGTCAACCTGGGGCTGGTAGTGCACGCTGAACTCGCCACGTGACAGGGCCAGGCGCAGGTCGGTTTCCATGCGCAGGCGTTCGCTGGCGGTCCTTTGCATGCTGTTGTGAAACATCTGAGTGGTGTTGCGGCCCGAGTCCTTGGCGCGGTACAGGGCGATGTCGGCACGCTTGAGCAAATCGGCCGGCGTGGAACCGTGATCGGGAATCAACGCCACGCCCATGCTTGGCGTGACCTGCAGGCGGTGACCATCCAGAAACATCGGCTCCGAGAGCAGCTCGCGCAGCGTGTTGGCCAGGCCCTGCACCTGGCGGCTGACCTCCAGGCGCGACCCCTCCAGGCCGCTGAGCAGCACCACGAACTCATCGCCGCCCAGGCGCGCCACCGTGTCTTCCATGCGCACGCTGGCCTCAAGGCGCGCCGTGACGATTTTCAGCACGGTGTCGCCCACCGGATGGCCGAGCGAGTCGTTGATGTGTTTGAAGTGATCCAGGTCCAGGAACAGCAGCGCGCCGCGCAGGTTGTGGCGCTTGAGCAAGGCAATCTGCTGGCTGAGACGGTCCATCAGCAGCGCGCGGTTGGGCAGGTTGGTCAGCGGGTCGTGATAAGCCAAGTGACGAATCTGCGCCTGGGCGTTTTTCAACAGGCTGACGTCCCGCGCCGTCAGCAGCAGGCACGGGATTTCATTCAAAGTGATGGGCTCCACCGAGACTTCCACGGCCAGCAACTCGCCACGCTTGTTGCGCCAGAGCATCTCCAGGTGGTTGATGCGGCCCTTTATCTGCAGTTCGGCCAGCAGCGCCGAGCGCTGGTTGTCATCGGCCCAGATGCCGATCTGGTAGAGGGTCAGGCCGATGGCTTCTTCGGATCGGTAGCCGGTCAGGCGGCAGAAGCCATCGTTGACTTCCACGTAGCGGCCGGTGTCGCGCTCGGTGATCGAGATCGCGTCCGGGCTGGAATGAAATGCCTTGGCGAATTTCTCTTCGCTGGCTTTCAGGGCGGCCTCCGAACGTTGCTGCTGAGTGATGTCGCGCAAGGTCGTAACAATGCACGGTTGATCGCCCACTTTGATCAGGCGGCTGGAAATCACACAGGTCAGGTTGCGGCCGTCCTTATGCCGGGCCACTACGGCCACATTATTCAGGGCTTTCTCCCGAATCACCCGCTCGATTCTGCCGACGCGCTGGCTGGCGTCGTCCCACAGGCCGATCTGGTCGGCGTTCTTGTCGAGCACCTCGGCGGCGGTCCAGCCGAAGGTTTGGGTAAAGGCAGGGTTGATCTCGATAAACACGCCGCTGTCCTGGCTGGTTACGCAGATCGGGTCGGGGCTGGCCTGGAACAGGCTGGCGAATTTTTCTTCGGAGGCGCTCAGGCGTTGTTCGCGTTCGACCTGGTCGGTGATGTCCAGCAGGGTCCCGGCCATGCGCAGTGGCGCACCCTGGTCGTCGCGGTACAGGCGGGCGCGGCTTTCCAGGTAACGCGAGCTGCCGTCCTCCATGGGCACGCGGTAGGTCAGTTGATAGCTGCCGGCCGGGCCTTCGCGCAGGGTACGGTAAGCGTGGCGCATGTTGTCGCGCTCTTCCTCGGGCATGCCCTCGAAGAACGCGTCGAAGGATTCATGGAAGGGCTCCGGCGGCAGGCCGTGCAGTTGGGCGGCGCGGGCCGAACCGTAGAGCATGCCGCTGGGGATGTGCCAGTCCCAGGTGCCCAGTTGCGCGGAGTCCAGGGCCAGGTCGAGGCGTTCCTGGCTGTCTTTGAGGGCTTGCTCGGCGTTCTTGCGTTCGGTGGTGTCGAGAAAGGTGCTGATCAGGTACGCCTCGCCTTCGAGCTCGACTTTTTGCGCGCTGAGCGTGCCGTCATGGACTTGGCCGTTGCTGGCGCAGAATTGCACCTCCATGGTGATGGGCTGGCCTTTGCGCTGGGTGGCTTTGACCAGTTGCGCGCGTTGTGCGGGATGGCGCCACAGGCCCAATTCCAGGGTGGTGCGGCCGAGCGCCTCGGCGAGAGGCCAGCCGAAGAGCATCTCGAAATATTGGTTGGCTTCGCTGATCAGGCCGTCGGCCTGGCGGGTCAGCAGCACCATATTCGGACACAGGTGGAACAGCGTGGCGAAGCGCTTTTCGGAGTGCCTGAGGGCACGTTCGCGCTCGCGCTGCTCAGTGATCTCGCGGATCACGCCGATCATGCGGCGACGTCCGGCTTTGTCCGGCAGCAGGCTACCGTTGACTTCCAGCCAATGGTACGTGCCATCGGGCCATTGGATGCGGTGGTGCATGGCCTGTTCGAACGGCTCGCCCGCCAGCACCGCATGAAAAGCGCGCACCACGCGGGCGCGGTCGGCCGGGTCCAGCAGTTCGAGGTAGTCCAGGTCCTTGGGCAAGGGCTGGCGTGGATCGAAACCGAACAGCGCCTGGGTGCCCCGTGACCAACTGATACGCCCGCTGTCGATGTCCCAGCACCAGGCGCCCAATCGCGCGGCGTTCAGCGCGGCCAGCAGTTGCGGGGCGCTGTCCCAGCTTTGTTCGGCCTCGCGAGGGTCGAGGGCGTAGATGCGAGGCAGCGGTGGCACGGAATCGACGGGGGTGCGCATTATCAAAGGGCCTTGGCTCACTCATGGGCAAACAGCGCGGCTTGACTTCAGGAAACCGGGACGCACAGGCTCATGCCGGTTGCCCCGGCAATTCGACCTGTGCATCCAACAGGCTCATAAAAGCCCGCGCAGCGTTCGACAGCGTCCTTTCGGTGTGCACGATATAGCCTAGCTGGCGACTGAGCTGTATGCCCGGCAAAGCGACACTGGCCACCTGGTCGTCGAGCATGGTGCGCGGCAGCACGCTCCAGGCCAGGCCGATGGACACCATCATCTTGATGGTTTCCAGGTAGTTGGTGCTCATCGCGATATTCGGGGTAAGCCCCTGGGCCTCGAACAGCCGGCTGACGATATGGTGGGTAAACGTGTTGCCGCCGGGGAACACCGCAGGGTGGCCGGCAATATCGGCCAGGCTCACACGGCCATGGCCGGCCAGGCTGTGTTCCGGCGCGACCACGAAATCCAGTGGGTCGTCCCACACCGGGGTGGCACTTACCAGGTGATGAGGATCGGGCGCCAGGGTGATCACCGCCACTTCAGCGCGGCCATGCAGGATTTCTTCGTAGGCCACTTCCGAATCCAGAAACTGAATATCCAGCGCCACATTAGGAAATTGCCGGGTAAACGTGCGCAGCACCGGGGGCAAGCGATGCAGTCCGATGTGGTGGCTGGTGGCGAGGGTAAGCCGTCCGCTGACTTCGCCGTTGAGGTTGGTGAGGGCACGGCGGGTGTCGTCCAGCACATTGAGGATTTGATACGCGCGCGGCAGCAGGGCGCGCCCGGCTTCGGTCAGGCCGACCTCGCGCCCCAGGCGATCGAACAATCGTACGTTGAGCTGCTGCTCCAGGCCGGCAATGCGCTTGCTGATGGCCGGCTGCGTCAGGTGCAGGCGCTCACCGGCCCCGGAAAAGCTGCCGGTTTCAGCGATGGCAATGAAAGCGTTGAGGTTGGCCAGGTCCATTGTCGTATTCCAGTTGGTAATCCAAAGCATAAAAAATATGAATTTGAGTTATTTAATGTAGCGCCATACCATCAGCCTCACAAGCCAAAGGGTTATTGAAAAGCCCGGCGTATGAAATACCGCTGATGAGGACCGACTGATGGCCGGCAAAACGCTTTACGACAAGCTTTGGGATTCCCATGAAGTGAAACGGCGCGATGACGGGTCGTCGCTGATCTACATCGACCGTCACATCATCCATGAAGTGACCTCGCCCCAAGCGTTCGAAGGCCTGCGACTGGCCGGGCGCAAGCCTTGGCGCGTCGACTCCATCATTGCTACCCCGGACCACAACGTACCGACCACTCCAGAGCGCAAGGGCGGCATCGAAGCGATCGCCGACCAGGTGTCGCGCCTGCAGGTGCAGACGCTCGACGATTACTGCGATGAATATGGCATCACCGAATTCAAGATGAATGACGTGCGTCAAGGCATCGTGCACGTGATCGGCCCGGAGCAGGGCGCCACCTTGCCGGGCATGACCGTGGTCTGCGGCGACTCGCACACCTCCACCCACGGTGCATTCGGCGCCCTGGCCCATGGCATCGGCACCTCCGAGGTGGAACATGTGTTCGCGACCCAGTGCCTGGTCGCCAAAAAGATGAAGAACATGCTGGTACGCGTCGAAGGCACCTTGCCGTTCGGCGTGACCGCCAAGGACATCGTCCTCGCGGTGATCGGCAAGATCGGCACCGCCGGCGGTAACGGCCACGCCATCGAGTTCGCCGGCAGCGCGATTCGCGATTTGTCCATCGAAGGCCGCATGACCATCTGCAACATGTCCATCGAAGCCGGTGCGCGTGTGGGCATGGTGGCGGCGGATGAGAAGACCGTTGAATACGTCAAAGGTCGTCCATTCGCACCGCAGGGCGACGATTGGGACGCTGCGGTCGAAGCCTGGAAGGACCTGGTGTCCGATGCCGATGCGGTGTTCGACACCGTGGTTGAACTCGACGCTGCCCAGATCAAGCCGCAAGTCAGCTGGGGCACTTCGCCGGAAATGGTGCTGGCCGTCGACCAGAACGTGCCGGACCCGGCGCAGGAAGCCGATCTGGTCAAGCGTGGTTCCATCGAGCGCGCCTTGAAGTACATGGGTTTGAAGGCCAACCAGGCGATCACCGACATCCAGCTGGATCGCGTGTTTATCGGTTCCTGCACCAACTCGCGGATCGAAGACCTGCGCGCCGCGGCGGTGATCGCCAAAGGCCGCAAAGTGGCTTCGACCATCAAGCAAGCCATCGTGGTGCCGGGCTCGGGCCTGGTCAAAGCGCAAGCCGAGGCCGAGGGCCTGGACAAGATCTTCCTCGAAGCCGGTTTCGAGTGGCGTGAACCGGGCTGCTCGATGTGCCTGGCGATGAACCCGGACCGTTTGGAATCCGGCGAGCATTGCGCGTCCACCTCCAACCGTAACTTCGAAGGGCGCCAGGGCGCCGGTGGGCGAACCCACCTGGTCAGCCCGGCCATGGCCGCTGCGGCTGCCGTCAACGGTCGTTTCATTGACGTTCGCGAATTGATCTGAGGAATACCCGATGCGAGCTTTTACCCAACACACCGGTCTTGTCGCACCGTTGGACCGTGCCAACGTCGACACCGACCAGATCATCCCCAAGCAATTCCTGAAGTCGATCAAGCGCACCGGCTTCGGCCCTAACCTGTTTGACGAGTGGCGTTACCTGGACGTGGGCTACGCCTATCAGGACAACTCCAAGCGCCCGCTCAACAAGGATTTCGTGCTCAACGCCGAGCGTTACCAAGGCGCCAGTGTATTGCTGGCCCGGGAAAACTTCGGCTGCGGCTCCAGCCGCGAGCACGCGCCGTGGGCGCTGGAAGAGTACGGCTTTCGCAGCATCATCGCGCCGAGCTTTGCCGACATCTTCTTCAACAACAGCTTCAAGAACGGCCTGTTGCCGATCATCCTGAGCGACGCCGAGGTGGACGAGCTGTTCCAGCAAGTGGAAGCCACTGTGGGCTACCAGTTGACCGTAGACGTGGCCGCGCAGACCGTGACCCGTCCGGACGGCAAGGTGTACCACTTTGAAGTGGATGCCTTCCGCAAACACTGCCTGCTCAATGGCCTGGACGATATCGGCCTGACCTTGCAGGACGGCGATGCGATTGCGGCGTTCGAAGCCAAACACCGGGCCAGCCAGCCTTGGTTGTTTCGTGACGCGTAAATTGATGTAGGCAGGACCGCCGCCAGCGGGGGCAAGCCCCCTCCCACAGGGGCCCGCATTCCAAATGTGGGAGGGGGCTTGCCCCCGATGAGGCCAGTGTTAACAACACAAATCCAGGGGAAACACCATGAACGCCACCGCCCACACCCAAGTCGTGCAAAAACAATTCGGCGAACAGGCCTCGGCCTATCTGAGCAGTGCTGTGCACGCCCAGGGCACCGAATTCGCGCTGCTCCAGGCCGAGCTGGCGGGGCAGGGCAGTGCACGACTGCTGGACTTGGGCTGCGGTGCCGGTCATGTGAGTTTCCATGTAGCGCCATTGGTCAAGGAAGTCGTGGCCTACGACCTGTCCCAGCAGATGCTCGACGTAGTGGCTGGCGCCGCGCAGGATCGCGGTCTCACCAATATCAGCACGGTAAACGGCGCCGCCGAGCGCCTGCCGTTTGCCGACGGCGAGTTCGATTTTGTATTCAGCCGCTATTCGGCTCACCACTGGAGCGACCTGGGCCTGGCCCTGCGCGAAGTGCGCCGGGTGCTCAAGCCGGGCGGTGTGGCGGCCTTTATCGATGTGTTGTCGCCCGGCAGCCCGTTGCTGGACACTTACCTGCAAACCGTCGAAGTGCTGCGCGACACCAGCCATGTGCGCGATTACTCTGGCGCTGAGTGGATGCGCCAGCTCAGCGAAGCCGGCTTGCACGTGCGCAACAGCAGCCGCCAGCGTCTGCGCCTGGAATACACCTCCTGGGTCGAGCGCATGCGTACACCGCAGGCGTTGCGCGCGGCGATCCTTGAGTTACAGCAGGCGATGGGCCAGGAAGTGCGCGATTACTACGAGATTCAGGCCGACGGCACTTTCAGCACCGACGTGCTGGTGGTCTGGGCCGAACGCTGATTAATTTTCCCGACCCGCCCGCGGGCAGGTCGCTCGATGAAATGAGGAACCCATGAGCAAGCAGATTCTGATTCTCCCTGGCGACGGTATTGGTCCGGAAATCATGGCCGAAGCGGTCAAGGTCCTGGAGCTTGCCAACAGCAAGTACAGCCTGGGCTTCGAATTGAGTCACGACGTGATCGGCGGCGCTGCCATCGACAAGCACGGCGTGCCCCTGGCCGACGAAACCCTGGACCGCGCCCGCGCCGCCGATGCCGTGCTGCTTGGCGCCGTGGGTGGCCCGAAGTGGGACAAGATCGAGCGTGATATCCGCCCTGAGCGCGGCCTGCTGAAAATCCGCGCGCAACTGGGCCTGTTCGGCAATCTGCGCCCGGCGATCCTCTACCCGCAGTTGGCCGATGCGTCGAGCCTCAAGCCGGAGGTGGTGTCGGGCCTGGACATCCTGATCGTGCGCGAGCTGACCGGTGGTATCTATTTCGGCGCGCCACGCGGTGTGCGCGAGCTGGAAAATGGCGAGCGCCAGGCCTATGACACCCTGCCGTACAGCGAGAGCGAAATCCGCCGTATCGCCCGTGTCGGTTTCGACATGGCCCGCGTACGCGGCAAGAAGGTCTGCTCGGTGGACAAGGCCAACGTCCTGGCTTCCAGCCAACTGTGGCGCGAGATCGTCGAGGAAGTGGCCAAGGACTACCCGGACGTCGAACTGAGCCATATGTACGTCGACAACGCGGCGATGCAGCTGGTACGCGCGCCCAAGCAGTTCGACGTCATCGTCACCGACAACCTGTTCGGCGACATCCTGTCCGACCAGGCCTCGATGCTCACCGGTTCCATCGGCATGCTGCCGTCGGCGTCCCTGGATACCCACAATAAGGGTATGTACGAGCCGTGCCACGGTTCGGCGCCGGACATCGCCGGGCAGGGCATTGCCAACCCGTTGGCGACTATTCTGTCGGTGTCGATGATGCTGCGTTACAGCTTCAACCTGAGCGACGCGGCGGATGCCATCGAGAAGGCCGTGAGCCTGGTGCTGGACCAGGGCCTGCGCACCGGCGACATCTGGTCGCAGGGTTGCACCCGGGTCGGTACGCAAGAAATGGGCGACGCAGTAGTCGCCGCGCTGCGGAATCTGTAATCTCTCGGGCCCGCTTGCAGTTGTTGCTGCAAGGCGGCCCACTTTTTAACAAGGTGTAGTTGCGATGAAACGTGTAGGTCTGATCGGTTGGCGCGGTATGGTCGGTTCCGTGCTCATGCAGCGGATGCTGGAAGAGCAGGATTTCGATCTTATTGAGCCGGTGTTTTTCACCACGTCGAACGTCGGTGGCCAAGGGCCGTCCGTGGGCAAGGACATTGCTCCGCTCAAGGATGCCTACAGCATTGACGAGCTCAAGACCCTCGACGTGATCCTGACCTGCCAGGGTGGCGACTACACCAGCGAAGTGTTCCCCAAGCTGCGCGAAGCCGGCTGGCAGGGCTACTGGATCGATGCCGCCTCGAGCCTGCGCATGCAGGATGACGCGGTGATTATCCTCGACCCGGTCAACCGCAAGGTCATCGACCAGCAACTGGACGCCGGCACCAAGAACTACGTCGGCGGCAACTGCACCGTCAGCCTGATGCTGATGGGCCTGGGCGGCCTGTTCGAAGCCGGGCTGGTCGAGTGGATGAGCGCCATGACCTATCAGGCCGCTTCCGGCGCCGGCGCGCAGAACATGCGCGAGCTGATCAAGCAGATGGGCGCGACCCACGCGGCTGTCGCCGATCAATTGGCCGACCCGGCCAGCGCGATCCTCGACATCGACCGCCGCGTGGCCGAAGCCATGCGCAGCGATGCTTACCCGACCGAGAACTTCGGTGTGCCTTTGGCCGGCAGCCTGATCCCGTGGATCGACAAGGAACTGCCGAACGGCCAGAGCCGTGAAGAATGGAAGGCCCAGGCCGAGACCAACAAGATCCTTGGCCGCTTCAAGAGCCCGATCCCGGTCGACGGTATCTGCGTGCGCATCGGCGCCATGCGTTGCCACAGCCAGGCGCTGACCATCAAACTGAACAAAGACGTGCCGATCGCCGATATCGAATCGTTGATCAGCCAGCACAACCCATGGGTCAAGCTGGTGCCGAACAACCGCGAGATCAGCATGCAGGAGCTGAGCCCGACCAAGGTCACCGGCACCCTGAACGTGCCGGTGGGCCGTCTGCGCAAGCTGAACATGGGCACCCAGTACCTGGGCGCGTTCACCGTCGGCGACCAGCTGCTGTGGGGCGCGGCCGAACCGCTGCGTCGCATGTTGCGGATTCTGCTGGAGCGTTGATCGCCTGAGGCGTTAAGAGAAACCCGCGTTCTGGTGACAGGCGCGGGTTTTTTGTTGTGCGTTCGGGCGCTATCGGGGCAAGCCCCCTCCCACGGTGGAATGTATTCACAATTCAAAGGTGGGAGGGGGCTTGCCCCCGATAGCGCCATCCGCCCCACCACACCCCCACACCAATTGCCTCACTCCCGGCCACCCGGTAAAGTGCCGCTCCCCCCGCACTGCCCGAGGCTACCGCCATGACCCAGACCTTTGAAATCGCCGTGATCGGCGCCACCGGCACCGTGGGTGAAACCCTGGTGCAGATTCTCGAAGAGTTGGATTTTCCGGTAGGCACCCTGTACCTGTTGGCGGGCAGTAACTCCGCCGGGGCCTCGGTGCCGTTTCGTGGCAAGAACGTGCGGGTCAGGGAGGTCGATGAGTTCGACTTCAGCAAAGCGCAGCTGGCGTTTTTCGCCGCCGGTCCGGCCGTGACCGTAAGCTTCGCCCCGCGCGCCACCGCGGCGGGTTGCTCGGTGATCGATCTGTCGGGCGCGCTGCCCGCCGAGCAGGCACCGCACGTGGTGCCGGAGGCCAATGCCCATGTACTGGACGGCATGCGCAAACCTTTCCAGCTTGGCAGCCCGAGCCCATCGGCGACCCACCTGGCGGTGGTGCTTGCCCCGCTGCGGGGTCTGCTGGATATCCAGCGCGTGAGCGTCACCGCCTGCCTGGCTGTGTCGGCCCAGGGGCGCGAAGCTGTCAGTGAGCTGGCGCGGCAGACGGCGGAGCTGCTTAATGTACGCCCGTTGGAACCGACGTTCTTTGATCGTCAGATGGCCTTTAACCTGCTGGCGCAGGTCGGAAAGCCCGATGCCCAGGGGCATACCGACCTGGAGAAAAGGCTGATACACGAATTGCGTGCCGTGCTGGACACTCCGTTGCTGAAAATTAGCGCAACGTGCGTTCAAGCCCCGGTGTTTTTTGGCGATAGCCTGACAGTGTCCCTGCAGCTGGCGGCGCCGGTCGACCTGGCCGCCGTGAATCGTGCACTGGATGCGGCGCCAGGCATTGAACGGGTCGAGGAGGGCGATTACCCGACTGCCGTAGGTGACGCAGTGGGCCAGGATGTGGTCTATGTTGGGCGTATACGTGCCGGCGTGGATGACCCGGCGGAACTAAATCTTTGGGTGACGTCAGATAACGTACGCAAAGGCGCCGCGCTGAACGCCGTGCAACTGGCGCAGTTGTTGATAAAAGGCCTTGCGTAAAAGATACTTGGCGGCAATTTGTAGATTGATTCTAACCAGGCGCTATGCTTGGCCCCAAGCAGGAACAATTGCGCGTCGGTGACCTATCGGCTCGCCATGCCTTATATGGCAGCGGTTACCAACCTTCTCGCAAGCCGGGGAGTGTTCAAACAAAGGATGAGGCTATGGTTCAAGTTCGCAAACTGGTGTTAGCAATAGCGGCCGCCTCGGCGCTGTCCTCCGGTATGGCGCAGGCGCTCCAGTTGGGGGAGATGACCCTCAAGTCGAAGCTGAACCAGCCCTTGTCGGTGGAAATCGAATTGCTCGATGTCGGTGGCCTGACGGCTTCCGAGATCACGCCGAGCCTGGCGTCGTCCCAGGCGTTTGTGGATGCCGGGGTTGACCGTCAGGCGTTTCTCAACGACCTGACGTTCACCCCGGTGGTCAACCCCAACGGCCGCAGCGTGGTGCGCGTCACCTCCAGCAAGCCATTGCCCGATTCCTACATCCGGTTCCTGCTGCAGGTGCAGTGGCCCAACGGCCGTTTGATGCGTGACTACAGCGTGCTGCTTGATCCGGCCAAGTTCGATCAGCCGGCGACCACCGCCGCAGCGGCACCACGTTTGAATGCGCCCGCCACTGTCGCACCGGCGGTGACCAGGCCCGCCCAGCACGTCACCACCTCCCGCGACACACTCTGGGAAATCGCCGAAAAAAACCGCAATGGCGGCTCGGTGCAGCAGACCATGCTGGCCATCCAGGCGCTTAACCCGAATGCGTTTGTCGACGGCAACATCAATCGTCTCAAAACCGGCCAGGTCCTGCGCCTGCCGGACACCGTGCAAAGCACGGCGCTGCCGCAACCCCAGGCGATTGCCGAGGTAAGGGCGCAGAACGATGCCTGGCGTCAGGGGCGGCGCAGTGCGGCCAACCAGCCGGCCGGTAAGCAGCAACTGGATGCTACCAGGCGCACCCAGGCAGGCAACGCGCCCGCAACCACTGGAACCCAGGACAACCTGAGCCTGGTTTCTGCAGAGGCGGCCAAGAAGGGCGCCAAGGGCAAGGCCGGCGACAGCCAGGTACTCAGCGACAAGCTGGCAATGACTCAGGAACAGCTGGACACCACGCGCCGCGACAACGAAGAGCTGAAAAGCCGTGCCGCCGACCTGCAGAGCCAGCTCGACAAGCTGCAAAAGCTGATTCAACTGAAAAACGATCAACTGGCGCGTCTGCAGGCTGAAAAAGTCGACCCCGCCGCCCCGGCGACAGCGGCCATCCCGGCACAGCTGGCCGCCGACCCCGCCGCAACCCCGGCCGTGCCTCCCGCCGCGGCTGAAACAACCCCGGCCACGCCCGCACCGGTAGCGCCTGCGCCTGAGCCGATCAAGGCGGACGCGGCGCCTGCTACGCCGACCGAGGGCAAGTTCAACGAGCTGCTGACCAACCCGATTGTGCTCGGTGTGGTCGGCGGTGCGGCAGCCTTGATTGCGTTGTTGCTCCTGTTGCTGTTCGTGCGCCATCGCAACGCTCGTCGCGAGGAAGAAAAGCACCTGCGGATGGCGCGTGCGCTGGCCGAAGAGCCGGAGTTCAGCTCCAATATCGACCAGGACCTGCCGCCGGACAGCTTCGAAGGCCTTGAAGTACCGCCGCCGAACGTCAAGCTGGCGGCTACGCCGTCACCTGCGCCGGTGATCGAGCCGGTGGTCGCCGCACCGACCGTTGCCTCCGTGCTGGCGCCGCTGGCCGCCGCCGTGGCGCCGCAGAACGCCAATGACGCCTTGGCGCTGGCTCAGTCACATATTGATCGTGGCCTGCTCAACCAGGCCGCCGATGTGCTGGAACAAGCGATCAAGCATGAGCCCAAGCGCAGCGATCTGCGCCTGAAGCTGATGGAAGTCTACGGCCTGCAAAACGACAAGGACGGCTTCGTGACCCAGGAGCGTCAACTGGTGGCCAACGGTGAAAACCACGCCCGGGTCGAGCAGCTCAAGGCACGGTTCCCGGCAATGGCGGTACTCGCCGCAGGTGTCAGCGCAGCGGTCGCCGCGGCGGCCCTCGACGCGCAGTACGTCAAGGAGTTGCTGGAAGACAAGCCGGCGGCGGCGCCCGAGAACTTCGATACGGATTTCGACCTGAGCCTGGACGAGCTGGAATCGACGTCGCCGGCCGAGCTCAAGGGTGATCAGCAGACGTTCGAATCGCTGCTCAAGGAGCAGACCCAAGCCAATGCGGCCAAGGATGACCTCTCGGATTTCGACTTGCAGTTGGATGCACCGACGTCGACCCAATCGGATGAGGATTTCCTCTCGGGCCTGGAAGGCGAGATGAAAGACGTGCCGGCCGTCGAGCCGCCAACCCTGACGCCGGCCGCGCTGGAAGACTTCGACCTGCCGGAAGACTTTGACTTGTCCCTGGCGGACGAGCCCGAGTCAGAGGCCAAGCCGGACGCGTTCGCTTCGGAGCTGAATGACGTCAACGCGGAGTTGGACCGTTTGTCCCAGAGCCTTGAACATCCAACCTTCACGGCGCAGGACGCCGCGTTGGGCGACGATGAGCCTGAGTTCGACTTCCTCTCCGGTACGGATGAAGTGGCGACCAAGCTGGACCTGGCCCAGGCCTACATCGACATGGGCGACGCCGACGGCGCGCGGGATATCCTTTCCGAAGTGCTGACCGAGGGTGACGAAGGGCAGCGCGGCGAGGCCAAGGAGATGCTCGGCCGGCTGGCATGATCGTCGTTCAGTGATACTGCGGCGGCCTTCGGGCCGCCGTTTTGCTTTGCGGCTCTGCAAACACATGGCGTCCCAAGCATGTCGCCTTATAATGGCCGCTTTTGCGCAACTCATCAGGCTCTCAGTTCTTGGCAAATATAGATAACGCGGCCGCCGAAATGGCGGCCGCAGGCTTTTACCGCATCGCCCTGGGCGTGGAATACAAAGGCTCGCGCTATCGCGGCTGGCAGCGTCAAGCGTCAGGCGTGCCGACGGTGCAGGAAACCCTGGAGAACGCGCTGTCCAAAGTCGCCGCCTCGCCGGTGTCGCTGATGTGCGCCGGGCGTACCGATGCCGGCGTGCATGCCTGCGGCCAAGTGGTGCATTTCGACACCCAGGCCGAGCGCACGATGAAGGCTTGGGTGATGGGGGCCAATATCAATTTGCCCCATGATGTCAGCGTCAGTTGGGCCAAGGTGATGCCTGCGCATTTTCATGCGCGCTTCAAGGCCATCGCGCGGCGCTACCGCTACGTGATCTACAACGACCAGATCCGTCCGGCGCACCTCAATCAAGAAATCACCTGGAACCACCGCCCGCTGGACGCCGAACGCATGGCCGAGGCCGCGCAGCATCTGGTCGGCGTGCATGATTTCAGCGCGTTCCGTGCCGGCCAGTGCCAGGCCAAGTCTCCGATCAAGGAAGTCCATCACCTGCGTGTGAGCCGACACGGCAAGATGATTGTGCTGGATATTCGCGCCGGGGCGTTCCTTCACCATATGGTGCGCAACATCGCCGGCGTGCTGATGACTATCGGCGCTGGCGAGCGTCCGGTGGAATGGGCCAGGGAAGTGCTGGAAAGCCGTATCCGCCGCACCGGTGGGGTGACCGCGCACCCGTTCGGCCTGTACCTGGTGCAGGTTGAATATCGGGATGAGTTCGAGTTGCCGGAGCGCTTCATCGGTCCACACTTCCTCACAGGTTTCAGTGAACTTGGCGGCTGACGCCCGGAATAGCTTTTGTTACCATCCGGGACTTTCTCGGCTCAACCCCTGAGGTTTCTACGATATGTCCGCCGTTCGCAGCAAGATTTGCGGGATTACCCGCATGGAAGACGCGTTGGCGGCCGTCGAGGCGGGGGCGGATGCCATCGGTCTGGTGTTTTACGCCAAGAGCCCGCGGTCGGTGAATGTATTGCAGGCGCGGGCGATCATTGCCGCATTGCCGCCGTTTGTGACCACCGTGGGGCTGTTCGTCAACGCCAGTCGCTGCGAACTCAACGAAACCCTGGATGCCGTGCCGCTGGACATGCTGCAGTTCCATGGTGATGAAACCCCCGACGAATGCGAAAGCTACCAGCGCCCCTATATCAAGGCGCTGAGGGTCAAGGCCGGTGATGATATCGCCAGTGCCTGCGCCGCCTATGCCGGTGCGCGCGGAATACTGCTGGATACTTATGTCGACGGAGTGCCGGGCGGCACCGGTGAAGCGTTTGATTGGACGCTGATCCCCGAAGGGCTGAGCAAGCCGATTATCCTGGCCGGCGGGCTCACCCCGGCGAATGTCGGCGACGCCATCCGGCAGGTGCGGCCCTACGCGGTGGACGTCAGCGGCGGGGTGGAGCAGGCCAAGGGCATCAAGGATCACAGCAGGATTCGCGCGTTCATGCAGGCCGTGCGCAACAGCAGTGGCGGGATGTGACGGCTGGCAGTCTGCCGCCGTCCATAACTACCACTGTGTAAAACAGCCCGACGCCGCCTGCGGGTGGCTCGGAAACGAAGTGGCAACCTTGCATCGGCAGGTTGTCTGGAAGGCTGAGGGCACAGGCTGGAAATGGCAGGTCGAACGTCTGACCCCGTCCAGTCTGTGTTATCGCCACATATGAATTTAGCTCAAGGGCATACGCGGGGCTGAGTTCAAGCCACCGGTACTGGAGAAAGAAAGCATGAGCAACTGGTTAGTAGACAAACTGATCCCTTCGATCATGCGTTCCGAGGTGAAGAAAAGCTCGGTTCCTGAAGGTCTGTGGCACAAGTGCCCATCCTGCGACGCGGTGCTTTACCGCCCTGAGCTGGAAAAGACCCTGGACGTTTGCCCCAAGTGCAACCACCACATGCGCATTGGCGCTCGCGCCCGTATTGACATCTTCCTGGACGCCGACGGCCGCAATGAACTGGGCGCCGACCTGGAGCCGGTTGATCGGCTCAAGTTCCGCGACGGCAAGAAATACAAGGATCGTTTGACCGCAGCGCAAAAACAGACCGGCGAGAAAGACGCGCTGATCTCCGTCAGCGGTAAGCTGCTGGGTATGCCTGTCGTGGTGTCGGCATTCGAATTCTCCTTCATGGGCGGCTCCATGGGCGCCATCGTCGGTGAGCGCTTCGTGCGCGCGGCCAACTATGCGCTGGAAAATCGCTGCCCGATGATCTGCTTCGCCGCCTCCGGTGGCGCGCGCATGCAGGAAGCCTTGATCTCCCTGATGCAAATGGCCAAGACCTCTGCGGTACTGGCGCGTCTGCGCGAAGAAGGCATTCCGTTTATCTCCGTGCTGACCGACCCGGTCTATGGTGGGGTTTCCGCCAGCCTGGCGATGCTCGGCGATGTGATCGTCGGCGAGCCGAAAGCCTTGATCGGTTTTGCCGGCCCGCGTGTGATCGAGCAGACGGTACGCGAAAAACTGCCGGAAGGTTTCCAGCGCAGCGAGTTCCTGCTGGAGCACGGCGCCATCGACATGATCATCCCGCGCGGCGAACTGCGTCCGCGCCTGGGCAACCTGCTGGCGCAAATGATGGGCTTGCCGACGCCTGTTTACGTCGCGCCTAAAGTCGAGCCCATCGTTGTGCCGCCGGTGCCTGCAAACCTATGACCCAGCGGACCCTGGGCGAGTGGCTCGCCTACCTTGAGCAGTTGCATCCTTCCGCCATCGATATGGGCCTGGAGCGCTCGCAACAGGTAGCGGCCCGCCTGGGGTTGGGCCGGCCGGCGCCGCGTGTGATCACGGTGACCGGCACCAACGGCAAAGGCTCGACCTGTGCCTTTGTCGCCGCGTTGTTGCAGGCCCAGGGCCTGAGCGTGGGCGTGTACAGCTCGCCGCACCTGCTGCGCTACAACGAACGGGTGCAGATCAACGGCGTCCAGGCCACTGATGCACAACTGTGCGAGGCCTTCGCCGCGCTCGATGCCGGGCGTGGCGATATTTCCCTGACTTACTTCGAAATGGGCACCCTGGCGGCGTTCTGGCTGTTCGAGCGCGCGCAGCTGGATGTGGTGGTGCTGGAAGTGGGCCTGGGCGGGCGCCTGGACACGGTCAACGTGGTGGATGCCGACCTGGCGCTGGTCACCAGCATTGGCGTGGATCACGCCGATTACCTGGGTAATACCCGCGAGTCCGTGGCGTTCGAGAAGGCCGGCATATTCCGTCAGGGCAAGCCTGCACTGTGCGGTGATCTTGACCCGCCGCAGCCGTTGCTGGACAAAGTGCGCGCGCTGGATTGCCCGTTTTACCTGCGTGGGCGCGATTTCAATCTTGAGATAGGTGATCAGTACTGGCACTGGCAAGGGCATGATGCGCGCGGCCAGGTCGTGACATTACCGGAGCTGCCACTGTTGAACCTGCCGATGGAGAACGCCGCCCTGGCGCTGCAGGCCTATCTGCTGCTGGATCTGCCCTGGCACGCCGAACAGATCGCGGCGACGTTGCTGGCGACCCGCATCACCGGGCGACTGGATCGTCGGGTGGTCGAATGGCAGGGCAAACGCCTGAATGTGTTGCTGGATGTCGGTCATAACCCCCACGCCGCCGAATACCTGGCACGGCGCCTGGCGCGCACGCCGCCGATCGGGCGTCGTCTGGCGGTCTTCGGCCTGCTGGCCGACAAAGACCTAGAAGGGGTGATTGCGCCTTTGCTGGGCAGCGTCCAGGCGTGGGCGGTAGCGCCGCTGGATACGCCGCGCAGTCGTCCCGCCTCGGAATTGGCGGCGGCGCTGCAGAACCTTGGTGCTCCGGTGACGTCGTATGCAAGCGTCATCGCTGCCCTTGAGGCGCAGTGTGCGGTGGCAACGGCCGAGGACGAGATTCTGTTGTTCGGATCATTTTATTGTGTTGCCGAGGCGCTCGAGTGGTTGGCCCGGCGCTCCACGGAGGAAGCTGCACATGGCATTACTGGATAGCGCTTATAAGCAGCGGATGGTCGGCGCGCTGGTGCTGGTGGCATTGGCGGTTATTTTCCTGCCGATGTTGTTTTCCCGTCAGGACGAACAACGCCAGGTCGTGGTCGAGGCGCCAGCTGCGCCGCAGGCACCGGTAATGCCGCAGGTACAGGTCGAGCCGGTAGTGGTGCCTGAGCCACAGGCCTTGCCGGAAGAAGAGCCCGTGCCGAGCGAGGCGGACGTGGCGGCGCAGCAGGCGCCGTCGATGCCGGTGCAGCCAAGCGTGCCGGTCGTCAAGCCAGCGCCCGCCGTGGCCGCCAAACCTGCCGCGCCGGCCCCCGCGCCCAAGCCGGTGGCGCCACAGCCTGCCGCGCCGGGCAAGCCGGAGGTAGGGCAGAGCCGTATCGACCCGAATGGCCTGTCGATCAGCTGGTCGATCCAGGTCGCCAGCCTGGGTAATCGCGAGGGCGCCGAGGCGTTGCAGAAGAAACTGCGCAGCCAGGGCTATAACTCCTATATCCGCAGCGCCGATGGCAAGAACCGCGTGTTTATCGGCCCGCTGATCGAGCGCGCCGAAGCGGACTGCTTGCGGGACTTGCTGGATCGGCAGCAGGGCCTGAAAGGGTTCGTAACTCGTTTCCAGCCTGAGCGTGGCTGAGTCAGCATCGTTTAAACCGGCAAGCCAATCACATGGGGCAGGGGGCTTGCCCATGGGTTTAGCGGTGAGGTTGAAATGTGATGGCTTCGCCACAAACTATTGATTTGCAAAGCAGCCGCAATCACCGCTTACCGATAGCCCGACGCTCTGCTAAAATGCGCCGCCTTATCTGTCCGTAGGCTCAAACGTGCCATTTACCTGGGTTGATTGGGCGATTGTCGCAATCGTCGCCATCTCCGCTTTGATCAGTCTAAGCCGCGGCTTCGTCAAAGAAGCACTGTCGTTGCTGACCTGGATCATCGCAGGAGTCGTAGCCTGGATGTTCGGTGGTTCACTGTCGGTTTACCTGGCCGGTTACATCGAGACACCTTCGGCTCGCGTCATCGCGGGCTGCGCCATCATGTTCATCGCCACGCTGCTGGTGGGGGCAATGGTCAATTATCTTATTGGCGAGTTGATACGTGTCACCGGTCTCTCCGGGACCGATCGATTTCTCGGCATGGCCTTCGGCGCCGCGCGTGGCGCGTTGCTGGTGGTCGTGGCGGTCGGGCTGTTGAGCCTGGGGCCGGTACAGCAGGATGCATGGTGGCAGGAGTCGGTACTCGTGCCAAAATTTCTATTGGTTGCAGATTGGTCCAAGAACCTCATATTGGGGTGGAGCAGTCAGTGGCTGGCCAGCGGCATCAGCGTACCCGCTGATATGCCGTTCAAGGAGCACCTCTTACCGGCCAAAACGCCTCAGTAAGCGGTACTCAGTCAAGATCCATTAAGTAGGGGTTGCGTCGCATGTGTGGCATCGTCGGTATCGTCGGTAAGTCGAACGTCAATCAGGCGCTGTATGACGCGCTAACCGTCCTCCAGCACCGCGGCCAGGACGCTGCCGGTATTGTGACCAGCCACGACGGCCGGTTGTTCCTGCGCAAGGATAATGGCCTGGTACGTGACGTGTTCCATCAGCGTCACATGCAGCGCCTGGTCGGACACATGGGCATCGGCCATGTGCGCTACCCGACTGCCGGCAGCTCGACGTCGGCCGAAGCTCAGCCGTTCTACGTCAACTCGCCTTACGGCATCACCTTGGCGCACAACGGTAACCTCACCAACGTTGAACAACTGGCCAAGGAGATTTACGAATCTGACCTGCGCCACGTCAACACCAGCTCCGACTCGGAAGTGTTGCTCAACGTGTTCGCCCATGAGCTGGCCCAGCGCGGCAAGCTGCAACCCACCGAAGAAGACGTATTCGCCGCCGTCACCGACGTGCACAACCGTTGCGTAGGTGGCTACGCGGTAGTGGCCATGGTGACCGGCTACGGCATCGTCGGTTTCCGCGACCCCCATGGCATCCGCCCGATCGTATTCGGCCAGCGTCACACCGACGAAGGCGTCGAGTACATGATCGCTTCGGAAAGCGTGTCCCTGGACGTGCTGGGCTTCACCCTGATTCGCGACCTCGCGCCGGGCGAAGCGGTGTACATCACCGAAGACGGCAAGCTGCACACGCGTCAGTGCGCTGTGGCGCCGAAACTCACGCCGTGCATCTTCGAGCACGTCTACCTGGCGCGTCCGGATTCGATCATCGACGGCGTTTCGGTATACAAGGCGCGCCTGCGCATGGGCGAGAAGCTGGCCGACAAGATCCTGCGCGAGCGTCCCGAGCATGACATCGACGTGGTGATCCCGATCCCGGACACCAGCCGTACCGCTGCGCTGGAGCTGGCCAACCACCTGGGCGTCAAGTTCCGCGAAGGGTTCGTCAAGAACCGCTATATCGGCCGTACCTTCATCATGCCGGGCCAGGCCGCGCGCAAAAAATCGGTGCGCCAGAAGCTCAACGCCATCGAGCTGGAGTTCCGTGGCAAGAACGTGATGCTGGTGGACGACTCCATCGTGCGCGGCACCACTTGCAAGCAGATCATTCAGATGGCCCGTGAAGCCGGTGCGAAGAACGTGTATTTCTGTTCCGCCGCACCCGCCGTGCGCTACCCGAACGTGTACGGTATCGACATGCCGAGCGCCCATGAGCTGATCGCCCACAATCGCACGACCCAGGACGTGGCCGATCTGATCGGCGCCGACTGGCTGATCTATCAGGACCTGCCGGACCTGATCGAAGCGGTCGGTGGCGGCAAGATCAAGATCGATCAGTTCGACTGCGCCGTGTTCGACGGCAAGTACGTGACCGGGGATGTCGACGAGGCCTACCTGAACAAGATCGAGCAGGCGCGTAACGACTCGTCCAAGATCAAGACCCAGGCGGTCAGCGCGATCATCGATCTGTACAACAACTGAGTAGACACCGGCCCTGAGGGGCCGGTTTTGTATCTTAAATACCGTATTGAGTAAGGAGTGGCAGCATGAGTCAGGAATGGGATGCCGGTCGGTTGGACAGCGACCTCGATGGCGTAGCTTTCGATACCCTGGCTGTGCGTGCCGGCCAGCATCGCACGCCGGAAGGCGAGCATGGCGACCCGATGTTCTTCACCTCCAGCTACGTGTTCCGCACTGCCGCTGATGCCGCTGCGCGTTTTGCCGGTGAAGTGCCGGGCAACGTGTACTCGCGTTACACCAACCCGACCGTGCGCGCATTCGAAGAGCGCATCGCGGCCCTGGAAGGCGCCGAGCAAGCGGTGGCTACCGCGACCGGCATGGCAGCCATCATGGCGGTGGTGATGAGCCTGTGCAGTGCCGGCGATCATGTGCTGGTGTCGCGCAGTGTGTTCGGCTCGACCATCAGCCTGTTCGAAAAATATTTCAAGCGCTTCGGCGTCGAAGTGGACTACGTGCCCTTGGCGGACCTGTCCGGCTGGGACGCGGCGATCAAGGCCAACACCAAGCTGCTGTTTGTCGAGTCGCCGTCCAACCCATTGGCCGAGCTGGTGGACATCGCCGCCCTGGCCGAAGTGGCGCATGCCAAAGGTGCGATGCTGGTGGTCGATAACTGCTTCTGCACGCCCGCCTTGCAGCAGCCGCTGAAGCTGGGTGCGGACGTTGTGGTGCATTCGGCGACCAAGTTCATCGACGGCCAGGGTCGTTGCATGGGCGGTGTGGTGGCCGGTCGTGGCGAACAGATGAAGGAAGTGGTGGGCTTTCTGCGCACCGCCGGCCCGACCTTGAGCCCATTCAACGCCTGGATCTTCCTCAAGGGCCTGGAGACTCTCAACCTGCGCATGAAAGCCCATTGTGCCAATGCCCAGGCCCTGGCCGAGTGGCTGGAGCAGCAGGACGGCATCGAAAAGGTTCACTACGCAGGCCTCAAGAGCCACCCGCAGCACGAGTTGGCTCAGCGTCAGCAGCGGGGGTTTGGCGCTGTGGTGAGTTTTGAGGTCAAAGGCGGCAAGGACGGCGCCTGGCGATTTATCGACGCCACGCGTTTGATCTCCATTACCGCCAACCTGGGTGACAGCAAAACCACCATTACCCATCCGAGCACCACGTCCCACGGGCGCCTGGCACCGCAGGAGCGGGAAGCGGCCGGCATCCGTGACAGCCTGATCCGCGTCGCGGTGGGCCTGGAAGATGTGGCTGACCTGCAGGCCGACCTGGCTCGCGGGCTGGCGGCCTTGTGATCGAGTGGTCCATGGAAGCTGCGGTCGCCAGTAACGGTCGTGTTGCCCTGGTGACCGGCGCGGCGCGTGGCATTGGTTTGGGCATTGCGGCGTGGTTGATCAGCGAGGGTTGGCAGGTCGTATTGACCGACCTGGATCGCGAGCGTGGAGCCAAAGTGTCCACGGTGCTGGGCGACAATGCCTGGTTTATCAGCATGGACGTGGCGGACGAAAAACAGGTCGCCCAAGGGGTTGCCGAAGTGCTCGGACAATTCGGGCGCCTGGATGCGCTGGTGTGCAATGCGGCGGTTGCCGACCCGCATAACATCACGCTGGAAAGCCTGGATCTGGCGTACTGGAATCGTGTGCTGGCGGTTAACCTCAGCGGGCCGATGCTGCTGGCCAAGCACTGTGCGCCCTACCTGCGTGCCCACGGTGGTGCGATCGTCAACCTGGCATCGACCCGTGCGCGGCAGTCGGAACCGGACTGTGAAGCCTATGCGGCGAGCAAGGGCGGGCTGCTGGCGCTGACTCACGCGCTGGCCATCAGCCTGGGGCCGGAAGTGCGGGTCAATGCCGTCAGCCCGGGATGGATTGATGCGCGTGATCCCGCAGCGCGGCGCGCCGAACCGTTAAATGACGCCGATCATGCCCAGCATCCGGCCGGTCGAGTGGGTACGGTGGAGGATGTGGCGGCGATGGTGGCGTGGCTGCTGTCGCGCCAGGCCGGATTCGTGACGGGGCAAGAGTTCGTCGTGGACGGTGGCATGAGCAAGAAGATGATTTACAGCGAGTAGGGCGCATGCCTGTCTTGAAGCCATTTTGTCTTTTTCGGAAAAACTTCAAGCGGGCTATTGACTTAGGTCGGCTACCTGCGTAAATTTCGCGGCCTCAACGAAGCAAAGGGTGATTAGCTCAGCTGGGAGAGCATCTGCCTTACAAGCAGAGGGTCGGCGGTTCGATCCCGTCATCACCCACCACTTCTTGAGAGTTTTGCCTTCGGGCAGGACGCAACGTTAAAGGTTGCACCGACGCGCAGCGGTAGTTCAGTCGGTTAGAATACCGGCCTGTCACGCCGGGGGTCGCGGGTTCGAGTCCCGTCCGCTGCGCCATATTTTCCAGGTTCGATACTTCGGGCCTGAGATCGAACAGCCCAGGTTGATTGATCAGAAGTTAACGACGTGGTTGAGGTGTGTGTTCAACCGGTCAAGCGATACGCAGCGGTAGTTCAGTCGGTTAGAATACCGGCCTGTCACGCCGGGGGTCGCGGGTTCGAGTCCCGTCCGCTGCGCCATATCTGCCCCAAGGCCCACTGAACGCCTTGGAGCACGAAGCAAACTCAACGTTGCTTTGATTCGATAGCAAAGACCCTGGTCGAAAGACCGGGGTTTTTTGTTTGTGCGATTTGAAACGCGTACTGAAGCTGAAGCCGGCGAACCGGCTCCAGTGGTCTATCAGAAGCCCAGCTTGTCCCGCAGCCCGTAATACCACGCCCCCAGTGCGGCAAAAGGCGTGCGCAACAGCTGCCCGCCCGGAAACGGATAGTGCGGCAGGTCGGCAAACGCATCAAAACGCTCGGCCTGACCTCTCAATGCCTCCGCCAGTACCTTGCCTGCCAAGTGCGTGTACGTTACCCCGTGACCGCTGCAGCCCTGGGAATAGTAGATGTTGTCGCCCAGTCGCCCGACCTGAGGCAGGCGCGACAGCGTCAGCAGGAAGTTGCCGGTCCAGGCGTAATCGATCTTCACGTCTTTGAGTTGCGGGAAGGCTTTGAGCATCTTCGGTCGGATGATGGCCTCGATATTGGCCGGATCACGCGCGCCGTACACTACGCCACCGCCGAAGATCAGGCGCTTGTCGCTGGTCAGGCGATAGTAGTCGAGCAGGTAGTTGCAATCTTCGACGCAGTAATCCTGCGGCAGCAGCGACTTGGCCAGCTCATCGCCCAGCGGTGCAGTGGTGATGACCTGGGTGCCGCACGGCATCGACTTGGCCGCCAGCTCCGGCACCAGGTTACCCAGGTAGGCGTTCCCCGCGACGATGATGAACTTGGCCCTGACTCTGCCTTCGGCCGTGTGCACCACCGGGTTCGCGCCGCGCTCAATTCGTACGGCGGCTGATTGCTCGTAGATCGTACCGCCCAGGGATTCCACCGCAGCGGCTTCGCCGAGTGCCAGGTTCAGCGGATGGATGTGGCCGCCGCTCATGTCCAGCAAACCGCCCACATAGTTCTCGCAGGCCACCACGTCGCGGATACGACGCTGGTCGAGCAGCTCCAATTGCGTATGGCCGTAGCGCTCCCACAGGCGTTTTTGCGATTCCAGGTGAGCCATGTGCTTGCCGTTGAGTGCCGCGAAAACGCCACCGTCCTTTAAGTCGCACTGGATTTGATACTTGGCTACCCGCTCGCGAATGATCCGGCCTCCCTCAAACGCCATCTGCCCCAGCAACTGCGCCTGCTTGGGGCCGACGCTGCGCTCGATCACGTCGATATCGCGGCTGTAGCTGTTAACAATCTGCCCACCGTTGCGACCCGAGGCGCCGAACCCCACCTTGGCGGCCTCCAGCACCGTCACGCGAAAGCCGTTCTCGAGCAGGAACAATGCGCTGGAAAGGCCGGTATAGCCGGCGCCGATGACGCACACATCGGTTTCGATCTCGCCTTGCAGCACGGGGCGAGGTGGAACGGCGTTAGCGGAAGCGGCGTAATACGACTGGGGGTAGGGGGTGTTCGCCATCCTGGAACCTCTGTTTTATATTTTTTACGAGTGCGCCGATCCTACCCGAGTTGAAAATCGGCCGCCAGCCATGCAAAAAAAGCGGGCAGGGCGCGCTTCAATAAAAAATTCGCATATTCATAGGGTTAGCTGCAAAAAAGATGTTGACACCCCTTTGGAATTCCGTAGAATGCCGCCTCACAGCAGGCACGTAGCTCAGTTGGTTAGAGCACCACCTTGACATGGTGGGGGTCGTTGGTTCGAGTCCAATCGCGCCTACCAAACAAAATCCGCTCTGCTGGGCGGTCTAGAAGGGCTCATCGAAAGGTGGGCCCTTTTTTGTTGCCCTGGATTTACTTCAACGCAAATCGACGCCCAGACTAAAGTGCTGGGTAGACCAGCCGATAACGTGAGCACTACCTCGTTATTGGATACTCGACATGCTTACCAACGTTGGTAATTCCACCTCCGTAGTCGTCCCGCAGACCACGTCCATCACCAGCGAGACGACCAAGAACGAAAGCACCGGCGCCTTGACTATCCGCATGGACCCCAGCGCCAAGGGCGCCGCTGCCGCAGGCGGCGCGGACCAGGCTTCATCCGGCCCGCAGGAGTCCGACCGGGTCAAGGAATTGAAAAAACAGATCGAGCAGTTGCAAGAGCAGCTTCTGGAGGCGCAGCAGGCGTTGCAGAGAGCTCAGGCCAGTAAACAGAGTGAAGAGGCCAAGGCCGTGGCTGTCGCAGCGGCTCAGTCGCAGATTACGACCATCAGCGCGGCGTTGCAGACGGTCACTGGGGCTCTATTGCAGGCGGTCATGGATGAAAGCGGCAGCGGGAAGGGCTCGATGGTCAGCACCACCGCTTGAGCTGAGCGCAAAGCAGTGAGGTAGCAACGGAGCCACGGGGGCGCCAAACTATTTTTTAATTCCGGTTGTCTATGAGGCAGGAAGTCCGTTTTCTCCTCTATCAAGCCGACAGGATCGACCCCCGTGACTCATCAACCCAAAGACCTCCACACCCGCGTGGATAACTCTGAAACCGGTGATATCACATCGGCGGGTAAGAACATTTTCTTCGCCGCCGTCGGCACCACCCGCATGCCTATGATCGTCACTGACCCCAATCGCGAAGATAACCCGATCATATTCGCCAACCAGGCGTTCCTGGACATGACGGGTTATAGCACCGACGAGATTTACGGGCGCAACTGCCGCTTTCTGCAAGGCCCGGACACCGATCGCGAGGTCGTCGCGCAGATCAAGCAATCCATCAACGAAGAAGAAGATATTTCGGTCGAGTTGCTCAACTATCGCAAAGACGGTTCGACGTTCTGGAACGCTTTGTTCATTTCGCCGGTGTACAACGAATCCAATCAATTGATGTACTTCTTCGCTTCGCAGCTGGACGTCAGTCGTCGTCGCGACGCGGAAGATGCTTTGCGCCAGGCGCAGAAAATGGAGGCGCTGGGCCAGCTCACCGGCGGTATCGCCCACGACTTCAACAACCTGTTGCAGGTCATCGGCGGCTACGTGGAGATGGTTGACCGTGCCGTGCGCAAGCCGGTGCTGGACGAAGGCCGGGTGATTCGCAGCCTGAGCATGACCAAAGGCGCGGTGGAGAAAGCCTCCACGCTAACCCAGCAACTGCTGGCGTTTTCCCGCAAGCAAAAGCTGCAGGGACGAGTGATCAACCTTAATCATTTTGTCGATTTGGCCAGGCGCTCCGCGGAGCGGGTCATGGGCGACAACATTGATTTTCGTACCGACCTGCAAACCGACCTATGGAACTGCCGCATCGATCCGACCCAGGCCGAGCTGGCGATTCTCAACATTGTGATCAATGCGCGTGACGCGCTGGTGGACCGTGATCAGCCGGCACTGGCCATCGAAACGCGTAACATCCAAGTGCGTGAACTGAGCTCCATGTCCTACGACGGCTTGATGCCGGGCCGCTATGTCAGCATGGCCCTCACGGACAACGGCTGCGGCATGTCCGAGAGTATTCTTACGCGCGTCATGGACCCGTTTTTCACGACCAAGGATGAAGGCAAGGGCACCGGGCTGGGTTTGTCGATGGTGTACGGGTTTGCCAAGCAGTCCGGCGGCGCAGTGCGGATTTATTCCGAGGAGGGCCTGGGCACCACGGTGCGCCTGTATTTTCCGGCCGACGAAGCCGGCGTGTCGCCCCATGAAGAGCCCAAGGTGTCGGAAGCACGCAGCGGTTCGGAACGCATCCTGATCGTCGAGGACCGCCCGGATGTCGCTGAGCTGGCGCGCATGGTGCTGGAAGACTACGGCTACCACACCACCATCGCCTACGGCGCTGCGGAGGCGTTGGAGGTGCTGGCCAGGGAGGAGCGCTACGACTTGCTGTTCTCCGACGTGATCATGCCCGGCGGCATGAACGGCGTGATGCTGGCGCGAGAGGTCTGCCAGTTGTACCCCGATATGAAAATCCTGTTGACCACCGGCTATGCGGAAAACGCCATCGAACGTACCGACCTGGGCGGCGCGGAGTTCGAAGTGATCTCCAAGCCCTGCTTGCCCAACGTGCTGGCCAAGAAGGTCAGGTACGTGCTCGATGGCCCCAATGGCGTGAGCTGACCCTGGTGTAGGGGGCGCTGCCGCCGGCGCGCCCCATCGCCTTCGATACCCACAAAATTTATTGGATCGCAGCAACAATTTTTCTTGTTGGACACCCCCGCCCCCAGGCAGCAAAGTTGCCGCCACTGACGCTCGACCTTCCGGGTCAACAATAAAAAACCGAGCCGACTGCACGCCACCTCTTGCTGTGAACGCCTTGTTCACATCCTGCTGTAATGGCGCCGCAGCGCGCATTTAAAGGACCTCATCGTCATGCAGACTGTTGTGAACCTATGGCCGTTGATCGGCGTACTTGTCATCGTGGTTGGCTTTGTCTTGCGCTTCAATCCGCTGCTGGTAGTGACCGCCGCTGCCATCGCCACGGGGCTTGCGGCCCACTTTCCCCTGGAAAAAATCCTCGCCACTATGGGTGATGGTTTCCTTCAGACCCGTGCCCTGCAATTGATTCTATTGTTACCGCTGGCAGTTATCGGCCTGCTGGAGCGCCACGGGCTGCGTTTGCATGCGCAGAACTGGATAGCACGGTTCCAGCGCGCCACGGTCGGGCGCCTGTTGATCATCTATCTGTTCGTGCGCGAATCCACGGCGGCCATGGGCTTGACCAGCCTGGGCGGGCATCCGCAAATGGTGCGCCCGCTGCTGGCGCCGATGGCCGAAGGCGCGGCGGAAAAACGCTACGGCAAACTGCCGGACAAGGTGCGCCATAAAGTGCTCGCCATGTGTGCGGCGACGGACAATGTCGGGCTGTTTTTTGGTGAAGACATCTTCGTCGCCTTTGGCGCCATCGCGCTGATGCACACGTTCCTGCTGGGCTCGGGGATCGATGTGGAGCCGTTGCACATTGCGGTGTGGGGCATTCCTACGGCGATCTGTGCATTTATCGTGCATGCGATCCGGCTGCACCGCTTCGATCGACGGCTCACCCGTGAGCTGACGCCCACCGCGACGGCCGTGGAGGCGGTGCAATGATTATTTCGATTCAATACCTGTACTGGCTGGCCGGGGTCTTGCTGTTGATCACCGCAGGCATGATTGTGCTGGACCGCAGCCACCCCAAGCGCTGGTCCAGCGCGCTCTTCTGGCTGCTGTTCGCGATTCCGTTCCTGGTAGGCGAGCGGCTGCCATCGGTGGTGGTCGGTGCCGGCGTGGTGGTGATGGCGTTGATCGCCGGTTTCGGCGGCGTGGGGCGTGGCACGCATGCGCAGTTGCACGACAAGGCCAGCCGCGCGAGTGCCGGTCGCCTGGGGCACAAGTTGTTTATCCCCGCGTTGGCCATCCCCCTGACCACGTTGATCGGCTCGGTCCTGCTCAAGCACGCCGAGATCGGCGGCGTGCCGTTGCTGGACCCGAAGAACACGACCTTTGTTTCTCTCGGTATCGGCTGTTTGATCGCCCTCGGCCTGGCGTGCTGGCTGACACGCGATACGCCGGTGCAAGCCCTGCGCGAGTCGCGGCGCCTGACCGAAGCCCTGGGCTGGGCCATGGTGCTGCCGCAGATGCTGGCAATGCTCGGCCTGTTGTTCAACGAGGCCGGTGTGGGCACGGCGGTCGCCCATGTCACCACCACCTATATCAACCTGGATTTCAAGTTGGTGGCGGTGATGGTCTACGTGTTGGGCATGGCATTGTTCACGGTGATCATGGGTAACGGCTTCGCCGCGTTCCCGGTGATGACCGGCGGCGTCGGTGTGCCGGTGCTGGTGGGGGTGTACGGCGGCAACCCGGCGGTCATGGCGGCCATCGGCATGTTCTCCGGCTATTGCGGTACGCTGATGACCCCGATGGCCGCCAACTTCAATATCGTCCCTGCGGCCTTGCTGGAACTGCCGGACAAGAACGCGGTGATCAAAGCGCAACTGCCGACTGCCTTGATGATGCTGGTGGTCAATATCGTCCTGCTTTATCTGTTGATGTGAGGCCACTATGCACACTGTGCTGCTGACGGGGTTTGAACCCTTTGATCAAGACCCGGTGAACCCGTCCTGGGAAGCGGTGCGCCAGTTGGACGGTGTGTTGCTGAGCGACGATGTGCGCATTGTGGCGCGTCGGCTGCCTTGCGCATTTGCCACGGCGCCGGCGTGCCTCATGCAGATGCTCGACGAACTGCGTCCGGCAATGGTTATCGCCACGGGACTGGGGCCTGGGCGCAGCGATATCTCTATTGAGCGGGTGGCGATCAATCTCAACGATGCGCGTATCCCGGATAATCTCGGCGCCCAACCGATCGACACCGCCGTGGTAGTGGATGGCCCGGCGGCCTATTTCACCACGTTGCCGATCAAGGCGATGGTGCGGGCAGTGCGCGAGGCGGGCGTGGCTGCTTCGGTGTCGCACACCGCGGGCACGTTCGTTTGCAATCAGGTGTTTTATCACTTGCAGCACAAGCTCGCCGGCTCGGCGGTGCGCAGTGGGTTTATTCATGTACCGCGCTTGCCAGGAGCAAGCGAGCCGTTCATGCCGCTGTCGAGCATGATTGAAGGGCTGCGTGTGGCAGTGACGGCGGCCTGGCAGACCTCGGTGGATGTGCTGGAGGCGGGCGGTCAGGTGAGCTGATCGCAGCGCGCCGGGTGCAGTGCGCCACGGGCTGATATCGACTACAGTTCAGGAACCTTCCTGTCTCGGAAAACCTGCCATGACCAACTCTTCTAAAGGCGTGTCCGTCGTGCTGGCGCTTGCTTTGTTTGCCGGCAGCGGCCTGGCGTTGGCCGATCCCGGCAATGGCCACGGAAACGGCAAGGGCGGCGGCAACGGAAAAGGCAACAATCCCGGTGGGCAGGGGTATGACCAGCCCAAGGGCAAAGGCGCGTCGGGCGCTCACGGCCCCAGCGTTGATCGCAGCGGGGTGTTGAACGTGCTGGGAGGCTATCGCGATTACTGGCGCCCAGGCCCTGCTTTGCCGCCGGGTATTCAGAAGAACCTGGCGCGCGGCAAACCGCTGCCGCCGGGTATCGCGAAAAAACTCGATGGCCGTTTACTCGGCCAATTGCCGCATTACGATGGCTACGAATGGCAGCAGGCGGGGACTGACTTGATCCTGGTGGCCATTGCCTCGGGCATCATCTACGAAGTCCTCAATGGCGCGTTCAACTGATCAGGCGTCTTCCCGTTTGGGGAAAAACAGCTCGAAACACGTCACGCCGTCCTGGCTGCTGACGCTGTAGCGACCATTGTGCAGTTGCATGATGGTCGCCACGATCGACAGACCCAACCCATTGGAATGAGCCGAACGTTCCCGCGACTCGTCCACGCGGTAAAACCGTTCGAACAGCCTCGGCAGGTGTTCGGCCGCAATCGTCTCGCCGTGATTGCTGACCCGCAGCTTGAGCCCTGCAGTCGTGGCAATTGCCTCGATACGCAAGTCTGAATGGGCCGCCCCATACTTGATTGCATTGGCACACAGGTTCGCCAGGGCGCGCCGCAGCAACATGGGTTCAGCCCATATCTCGCCTTCGCCTTCCACCAGAATGCGCATTCCTCGGTCGCTCGCCAGCCCCTCGAAATAGTCCGCGATGCGTTCTACTTCGTCCGCAGCGCTGAGTGCCTGGCGTTGGCGCAGGGCGCTGGCCGGGTCGGTACGGGCGAGGAACAGCATGTTGTCGAGCATCCGCGACAGGCGTTCAAGTTCTTCGACATTCGAGGCCAGCAGTTGCTGATAACTGTCCACGCTGCGTTGCTGGTGCAGGGCGACCTGGGTTTCCCCCAGCAAATTGTTAATCGGCGTACGCAGTTCGTGGGCCATGTCGGTTGACACCTGGCTCAATTGCGTAAAGCCCTTCGCCAGGCGTTCAAGCATGGTGTTGAAGGCGTCGATCATCGGCAGCAGTTCTTTGGGCGCGCCATGGCTGTCCAGGCGTTCGGCCAGGTTGCCGACACCGATGCCCTGGGCATGCCGTGCCAAGCGTCGCAACGGCAGCAGGCCGCGATGCACCAGCAGGTACCCGGCCAGCGCCAGGACCAGTGCGGCGATGCCCGCCAGGATATAAACACTCAGCCGATAGCTGGCGAGCACGGCGGTGCGCTCGGTCATCAGGCGCCCGCTGGTAACCTGCAGGCTGCCCAAGTCGCCGGAGTCGATAGAGGCGGCGAGGGTGGCGAACGGCACGCCGTTGACGCCGGGCAGATGGTGCACGTCGGCAAGGTCCAGGACGTGGCCTTTGGGGACGGGGCTGACCGTCGGTAAGTCGATATTGGCGGGGTTTACCAGCAGCAGCGGTTTCTGACCGGGCGCGGCGATGCTCAACACCGATTCGCGATTGCCCAGCATGTTCTGGAACAGTTCCGGTTTGGTCTTGATCAGTTCCAGGGTGTTGCTGTCGTTTAGCAGGTTGCGCAGTTGGTCTACCCGCGATATCAGCGCGGCGTCGTCGCGGCGGATCAACTCGCGCTCCAGTTCGCGGTACAGCGCCACGCCCAGCGTGGCCAGCAGGGCAAACGCGAGCAGGGCGAATACCAGGGCCAGGCGCAGCGTCAGCGAATAATGGCGGCGAGCAATCATGGCTGAGTATCGAAGCGGTAGCCGATGCCGCGCACGCTGTGGATCAGCTTGAGCGGGAACGGGTCATCGATTTTCAGGCGCAGGCGGCGCACCGCGACATCCACCACATTGGTGTCGCTGTCGAAGTTCATGTCCCATACCCGCGAGGCGATCAGCGAGCGCGAGAGCACCTGGCCCTGGTGCGTGGCAAACAGGTGCAACAGGGCGAACTCCTTGTTGGTCAGGGTGATGCGTGTGCCGTCGCGAGTGACACGGCGCTTGAGCACTTCGATGTGCAGGTCGGCGATCTGCAACTGATCTTCTTCTCGGATCGGGCCGCGCCGGGTCAGGGTACGCAGGCGGGCCACCAGCTCGGCAAAGGAAAACGGCTTGATCAGGTAATCGTCCGCACCCAGTTCCAGGCCCTTGATGCGGTCGGCAATATCGTCACGGGCCGTCAGGAAAAGTACCGGTGTATCGGTCTCCTTGCGCAGGCGGCGCAGCACTTCCCAGCCGTCCATTTTCGGCATCATCACATCCAGGACGATGACGTCGAACGGCGTTTCCAGCGCCTGATGCAAGCCGTCCACGCCATCACGCGCAAGGCTGACGCAATAGCCCAGTTCCTGGAGGCCATTGAGCAGGTAATTGCCGGCCTTGGGTTCGTCTTCTACAACAAGGATGTTCATGGGAAGGGCTCGGGTTCAATGCGTCGCGCCAGTGTAATCCGATCAATTGTCATTGGGGCAACCGATGGCCAGGACTCGATAGTCCAGCACATGTTCGCGACCCTGGTGATCCAGATAGCGCAGTTGCGCCGGGACCACCCCGCATTGCGCGTAGGTATCGGTGCTCGACAATACTTTGGCGACATCCAGGTTCACGTAGAAACCGGTCGTATCGTGAATCACGGAGGTGTTGTCGGCTGCGAAGACCGAGGTGGTTATAAACAGGGCGGCGGCGCCAAGCATAAACAGTTTCATAAAGACTCTCTCAGAAGGATGGGTGCCGGACCGTGGCAGTGCGCTCACGGTAACCAGGCGGCCCAAACAGCCGGCCAACAGGATGATGACAAGTTCGTCATAAAACCTCGCATCCCGCCGGCCTTGGTCCGGGCACCGATGACGTTTACAAGCCATCGGTTCATCCGTAGATTGCGACGCTCGATGATTGTTACAGCCCATGAGGAACTCACGCCGTGTCCACCCCAGGTTCAAGCGTATTTGCCCGTCCTTACCGTGCCTTTCTATTCGATATGGATGGCACGCTGCTCAACTCCATTGCCGCCGCCGAGCGTGTGTGGAGTTTGTGGGCCGAGCGCCACGGGTTGGACGTGGCGGCGTTTTTGACCACCATTCACGGCGCTCGCGCGATCGACACCATCACGCGCCAAGCCTTGCCCGGCGTCGATCCGGAGGCTGAAGCGCAATGGATTACCGACGCCGAGATCAATGATGTGCGCGGCGTGGTGCCGATTGCCGGTGCCGGGGCGTTTCTGGCCGGCGTGCCTGCCGATCAATGGGCGTTGGTGACGTCGGCACCCAGGGAGCTGGCGTTGCGCCGGCTGCAAGCGGCGGGCATTACACCGCCGACGGTGATGGTGACGGCAGAGGATGTTGCGCTGGGTAAGCCTGATCCAGCCTGTTATGTGCTGGGGGCGCAGCGTTTGGGCGTTCCGGTTCAAGATTGCCTGGTGTTCGAGGATGCGACAGTGGGTATTCGTGCCGGTGAGGCGGCGGGGGCGGATGTGATGGTGGTGACGTCGACGCACCTCCAACCGATGGAGACGTCGCATCCAACGATCGATGGGTATGGCAAGTTACAGGTCCGATGCAGCGCTGACGGGCTGCTGACATTGGTCCACAAGGCGGGTTGAAGCAAAAGGACCAACGGCCTAGCGGTCTTGGCCTTCCTGCCAGGCGGCCCGAGCAGCCGGTGCATGCCTGCGTTCGCTGCGCATGCCGCGTCGTGACAGCACCATCTCGCGCAGAATTTCGTTGGCAAGCCGGGCAATCGCTTCGGCGCCGCGATAGTGCGAGCGTACGATTCCGGTGATAGCGAAGTGGTCGGTCTCCGGGCCACTGAGTACCACGGATAATGTGCCGTCAGTATGCAGGGTGCAGGTGACCGAATAGCTGGGCAGGCGGGCTGCCAGGGCGGATTCGATTTCGGATTTACTGAGGCTATCCATCGGCTTCAAAGCCCTTACTGACGTATCAAACACACCAAGCATAAGGACTGCTGCGGCGCTGTAAATACCGGCAATCTGCTAGCCAGTTGGTGACCGTCAGCGCGCAGGTTTTCCAGCGCTTCGTCGACACAGTCGATGGTGCACGGTTTTCTGGATGGGCTTGAGGCAAAACATGAAAAGATAGCCGCACAGCAGCAGCGTCAGGTCCAGCGCCGGGTGTTGATCGGCGGGGTCGCTGCCGGCGATTTCAAACCGCAGCGCAAGTTCCAGGCCCACGAAGGCCAGACCGATCAGCAGAGCGATCAGCCAGGATCTGGAGAAAAATGGCGCCGCGGTGCGAGGCCTCATCAACGCGCTCCTGAGTGGACACGGATGGTGGATGTCAGTCAGCAGTTTCGGCTGTCAATAACGCAACAAGTTCCAGGCCGTGGGACAGTTTCATCTTGTTGTGCGATAGAAGGGGACGGCGATGTCGGCTACGCCCGAGCACGGGCCGTGCAGAGAGGTTTTCGCCAGCCTTCACCGTGAATGAATGGGCTGGCTACTGAGGGCGTTTCAAGGCGTCTGGTTTTTGTCCGGGGCAGTCAGGCCGGCCTGGATACGTTGGTAGATCTCCTCGCGATGCACGGCGACGTCTTTAGGTGCGTTGATGCCGATTCGTACTTGCTGGCCGCTCACGCCCAGAATGGTGATCGTGATGTCATCACCGATGTTTATGCTTTCACCGACTTTGCGGGTGAGTATAAGCATGGACTTCTCCTTGATTACTTTTAAGGACACATGTTTCAGACAGGGCAGGTGTCGGATGTTTGTAGCTTAATGCTAAGCGCTTCCCTGTGACTGCCTCTTTAGGACGCATAGAGGCACTATTAATTCCCATGACGGCATCATACAGGTCTGCGATACATCATTCGCATTGTTTAACCTGACGTTTATGACGGCCAGAATAGACAGTGAATGATAAAGTCGCCTCTTTAATCCTTAAAGGAGCAGGGCAGTGCGTAAAGTAGCGATGGCAATGGCGGTGTTGGCGCTGGCCGGTTGTGGCGAAGGCAAACCCGTCGATGCCCCCAAGGCCAAGCCCGCCGTGACCGAAAGCCAGCCACAGGCCGGTACGATTGCTGCTCAGGAGTGGGATGTGCGGGTAGGCCCGCCGGACCATAAGCTGCAGGCGATCACCGACCTTACCGCCTGGTTGCTGGAACATGGTTTCAATTTTTATATCGTGAAAGCGGACGGCAAGGACGAGGTATTCCTCGGGCCTTTCGCGACCAGGGCCGAGGCCGAAGCCAAGCAGGCGCTGCTCACCGAAAAGCTCGCACGGGCCAAGAAGAACGACACCGAGTCCCAAGTGGTGGAGCACAAGGCCGCCCAGTAACCGGTTGATCGGGCGGGATTCCCGCCCCTGTTCAGCCGCAGGCCTTGAGGTTCACCGGGCCGACAAATTCATTGCCGCGCCCCATCACGCACGCCACGGTCTGGTTCCGCTGGCGTTCCCAGGCTTGTACCGGGTAGGTTTTGTTCCAGGCTTCATAGAGCTGGCGATCCTGTTTTGACAGGCGCAAGCCATACTGTTTGCTCATGTAGAAATAGGTGCGTGCGATCATTCCGCGTATCGAAGGGCGCGGCATGACTTTCCTGGCCTTGAAGTCCACCTGGGTCAGGCATGAGCCGTACTGCCCGCGTTGCACCGGCAGCCAACCGAAACTGAAGTTGTTCCGGTCACCATTGACCTCGCCGATGCTGGGCACCAGATTGTGCAGATCCGCTTCGGCGCGCTTGAACACCTCGTCATGGCGCGTGCAGTTCTTGCGCCCGCCGTTCTGCCAACATTGGCGCTGATGCCCGATCTGCCAGGCCGGCACGATGTGTTCCCACTCAATACGCGCGGCCCGACCGGCATTCTTGCGCGGGGTGTAGCCGCAGGCTTTAAGGTCCACGCGGTTGCCGGTGTACTTGCAGCCGCAGTAAAACTCGGTGGATTGGGGGGCGTAGAGCTTCCAGGCGATCTTCTTGGCTTCGCTGAAGGTACGTGGCGCTTGAGCCTGGACAGTGGCGGTAAGCAACAGGCAGCACAGGGCAATGAAACGGACGCGCATTGAATCAATCTTCCTTCGGCACAACCCAGAAAATCTGCACGCCGCCGTCGTCGCGGTAGGCGAGGGTGACGTTATCGTTCTCCGCGATTTCTTCCAGCAAGCGCTGCCATTCGTCCTCGGGTTCGTCCGCCAGGCGGAAGATCAAGGCGGCTTTGGCTTTCTGGGCCTGGGTGGAGTTGATGATCTTTTGCACGCGAACGGCCAGGCGTTCGTAGGCGTCAGGTAGGGTTGGCACGGCGGATGATTTAGCCACGGAGTATTCCTTGATAAGCTGTACGTGCATACAGTATTTAACTGTAGGCAATTTCGCAACTGCTTAAACTTCAAGAAACTCGTCTGACGGCAATTCGGGATATTTAATAGGGAAGCGGAGAAGGCACTGTAGGAGCGAGTTCGCTCCTACAGCAGGTGGTCAGGAATCAATATTCCCAGAACATCCGTTGCAGCTCTTTGCTGTCCTGGGTCTTGGTCAGGGCGACCATCGCCAGAATCCGCGCTTTCTGCGGGTTCAGATCAAGCGCAGCCACCCAGTCGTATTTGTCATCAGGCTGTTCGGCATTACGCAGCACCATGCCGCCGGCGTTGACGTGGGATGAACGAATGATCTGCACGCCTTGCTTGCGCAGGTCCACCAGAGTCGGCACCACTTTGGAAGACACCGAGCCATTGCCGGTACCGGCATGGATGATGGCTTTGGCGCCCGCCTGGGCCAGGGCCTTGTAGGCGGTGTCGCTCACGTTGCCGTAGCCGTAGGCGATCTCGACGTCGGGCAGGCTCTTGATGGTTTTGATGTCGAACTCAGAGTCCATGGTGTGGCGCTTGGCCGGCAGGCGGAACCAGTAGGATTTACCTTCAACCACCATGCCCAATGGTCCCCATGGGCTTTTGAACGCTTCGGTCTTGATATTGATCATTTTGCTGACATCGCGACCCGATTGGATCTCGTCGTTCATGGTTACCAGCACGCCTTTGCCACGTGCCTCTTTGCTGCCGGCAACGGCCACGGCGTTGTACAGGTTGAGCATGCCGTCGGCCGACATGGCAGTGCCCGGGCGCATGGAGCCGACCACTACGATGGGCTTGTCGGTCTTTTCCACCAGGTTCAGGAAGTAGGCAGTTTCTTCCAGCGTGTCGGTGCCGTGGGTGATCACAATGCCATCCACGTCCTTACTGTCGGCCAGTTCGGCGACGCGGCGACCCAATTGCAGCAGGTTTTCGTTGGTGATGCTTTCGGACGCAATTTGCATCACTTGTTCGCCGCGCACATTGGCGATCTGGCTAAGCTCAGGAACACCGGCAATCAATTGCTCGATGCCGACCTTGGCCGCCTGGTACGTGGCACTGTTGGCGGCGCTGGCGCCCGCGCCGGCGATGGTGCCGCCGGTGGCAAGTATCACTACGTTGGATAGCTTGGCCTTGGATTCAACATCCTTTGCCTGGGCGGCGGCAGGGAACAGCAGCAGGAGGGCCAAAGCGCCCGGAACAAAGTTCTTCAGTGCAGATTTCATTATTTTTCTCTCTGATGTTGATGAGTGCTGTAGCAGGTTCATCCAGAACACTCGGGCGATGCTGAATGCCGCGAGGTACTGCGTAGGAGCAGGATCTGTACCAGGCCGGCTGCGTGCCTGGGTTTTAAAATAACTTTATGATTAATAAGGCGTTATTTCGTTCTGCAAATGAACCGGCTTCTTCAGCTGTCCGGCTTTCCGAACAACGTGCTGCCCAGGCGTTCGGTTGTCCGAAAATCATGACGGAAACCTCCTTGATCACCCGTACACACCTCGTTTCAGATAACGGAGAATCAAGAAGGTTATTTAATGCTGTTGGCGCGGCCTGCGCCGATCACGTCCAACAGGGGGGTATGAAAGACATCGTTCACCCGTTGACAAATTTCCACAAGGTTCTCATAGTTTGGATAACGCAAACGTTTGCGAGATGTTTCACGCTACCCAAGGTTCGCCGTGACAGCTCGTATCAGCCGCCCGGGTGGGTAGCTGCCGAAGCCCTCTTCGGAGCAAGCGTTGCTCACAATAATCATAAGATCGGAGTGACCCCATGAAGCTGCCATTTGCTGGACGTCTTCTTGCTATCGCTGTGCTTGCTGCCGCATCCGCTGCTTTACCTCTCTCCTCTGCATTTGCCGATGACGCCGCCGCCAAACCGAAGGTCGGCCTGGTGATGAAGTCACTGGCCAACGAATTCTTCGTGACCATGCAGGAAGGCGCCAAGGACTATCAGAAAACCCACGCCGCCGATTTCGACATGATCACCAACGGGATCAAGAACGAGACCGATACGTCGGCGCAGATCGACATCGTCAATCAGATGATTCTTTCCAAGGTCAACGCCATCGTCATTGCACCTGCTGACTCCAAGGCGCTGGTCACGGTCCTGAAGAAAGCCTCCGACGCCGGGATCAAGGTCGTCAACATCGACAACCGCCTTGATCCGGATGTGCTGAAAGGCAAAAATCTCGACATCCCGTTCGTGGGTCCGGACAACCGCAAGGGCGCCAAACTGGTGGGCGACTACCTGGCCAAGCAACTGGCCGCCGGGGATAAGGTCGGGATCATCGAAGGGGTCCCGACCACCACCAATGCGCAGCAGCGCACCGCCGGTTTCAAGGACGCGATGGATGCCGCGGGCATGAAGATCGTTTCCACCCAATCGGGTAACTGGGAGATCGACCAGGGCCAGAAAGTCGCATCTGCAATGCTGAGTGAATACCCTGACCTCAAGGCTCTGCTGGCCGGTAACGACAACATGGCCCTGGGCGCCGTTTCTGCCGTACGTGCGGCGGGCAAGGCGGGCAAGGTATTGGTAGTGGGTTACGACAATATCGAAGCCATCAAGCCGATGCTGCAGGACGGTCGCGTGCTGGCCACTGCCGACCAGGCGGCTGCCCAGCAAGCCGTGTTCGGTATCCAGAACGCCCTCAAGCTGGTCAAGGGTGAGAAAGTCGATGCCAAAGATGGCGTGATCGAAACCCCGGTCGAACTCGTCCTCAAGAAGTAATCCTGGCAGCACCCAAACAGCGTCCGCTCGCCCCGGGCGGACGCCTGGAGATTTTCCTATGTCATCTTCCGCCCCGAACGCTGTCCTCTCGGTCAGCGGTATCGGTAAGACCTATGCCCAGCCTGTGCTGGCCGACATCACCCTGACGCTCAATCGTGGCGAAGTGTTGGCACTGACCGGTGAAAACGGCGCAGGCAAAAGTACCTTGTCGAAGATTATCGGCGGGCTGGTCACACCGACCACCGGGCACATGCAGTTCAACGGCCAGGATTACAGCCCGGCCAGCCGCACCCAAGCCGAGGCGCTGGGTGTGCGCATGGTCATGCAGGAGCTCAACCTGCTGCCGACCCTGACCGTAGCCGAAAACCTGTTTTTGCATAAGCTGCCCAGCCGCGGTGGCTGGATCAGCCGCAAGCAATTGCGCAAGGCGGCGATCGAGGCCATGGCCCAGGTCGGCCTGGATGCCATTGATCCGGACACCCTGGTCGGCAGCCTCGGCATCGGCCACCAGCAAATGGTCGAGATCGCGCGCAACCTGATCGGTGACTGCCATGTGCTGATCCTCGATGAGCCCACGGCCATGCTCACCGCCCGCGAAGTCGAGATGCTGTTTGAACAGATCACGCGTCTGCAGGCCCGTGGCGTGGCGATCATCTACATTTCGCACCGGTTGGAAGAATTGGCCCGGGTCGCCCAGCGGATCGCGGTATTGCGTGACGGCAAACTGGTGTGCGTCGAGCCGATGGCCAACTACAACAGCGAGCAACTGGTCACGTTGATGGTCGGTCGCGAGTTGGGCGAGCACATCGACCTGGGGCCCCGTACCATCGGCGGTCCGGCGCTGACGGTCAAAGGTCTGACCCGCTCGGACAAAGTCCGCGATGTGTCTTTCGAGGTACGTGCCGGTGAGATCTATGGCATTTCCGGCCTGATCGGCGCCGGGCGTACTGAATTGCTGCGCTTGATCTTCGGCGCCGACCAGGCCGACAGCGGCACTGTAGCCCTGGGCACTTCGGCCCAGGTGGTGAGCATTCGTTCACCGGTTGATGCGGTAGGCCATGGCATTGCGTTGATCACCGAGGACCGCAAGGGCGAAGGTCTGCTGCTGACCCAGTCCATCAGCGCGAACATTGCCCTGGGCAATATGCCGGAGATTTCCAAAGGTGGCGTGGTCAATGGCCGCGATGAAACCGCCCTGGCCAAGCGTCAGATCGATGCCATGCGCATCCGCAGTTCCAGCCCGGCGCAACTGGTGTCGCAATTGTCCGGCGGCAACCAGCAGAAGGTGGTGATCGGCCGCTGGCTGGAGCGCGACTGCTCGGTGATGCTGTTCGACGAGCCCACGCGCGGTATAGACGTTGGCGCCAAGTTCGACATCTACGCTTTGCTCGGCGAGTTGACCCGCCAGGGCAAGGCACTCGTGGTAGTGTCCAGCGACCTGCGTGAACTCATGCTGATCTGCGATCGCATCGGCGTGCTGTCCGCCGGGCGCCTGATCGACACGTTTGAGCGCGACAGTTGGACCCAGGACGAATTGCTCGCCGCCGCCTTTGCCGGCTATCAGAAACGTGATGCGCTGCTCAACGATGCAGTGCTTAGGGATACCCCATGAAAACAACTATTTCTCCCGGTAAAACCGGCGGCAACTTCTATGGCCTGGGGACTTACCTGGGCCTGGCAGGAGCCTTGCTCGCGATGATTGCGCTGTTCTCGGTGCTGAGCGATCACTTCCTGTCCTACGACACGTTCAGCACGTTAGCCAACCAGATTCCGGACCTGATGGTGCTGGCGGTGGGCATGACCTTTATCCTGATCATCGGCGGTATCGACCTGTCGGTTGGCTCGGTGCTCGCATTGGCGGCGTCGGCGGTCAGTGTGGCGATCCTCAGCTGGGGCTGGAGCGTTTTGCCGGCCGCCGTGCTGGGCATGGGTTGCGCCGCATTGGCCGGCACGCTCACCGGTTCGATCACCGTGGCCTGGCGCATTCCGTCGTTTATCGTGTCCCTCGGTGTGTTGGAAATGGCCCGCGGCGTCGCGTACCAGATGACCGGTTCACGCACCGCCTACATCGGTGACTCGTTCGCCTGGCTGTCCAACCCGATTGCCTTTGGTATTTCACCGTCGTTCATCATCGCCTTGCTGGTGATCATTGCGGCGCAACTGGTTTTAACGCGCACGGTATTCGGTCGCTACCTGATCGGTATCGGCACCAACGAAGAAGCGGTGCGTCTGGCGGGGATCAATCCCAAGCCCTACAAAATATTGGTATTCAGCCTTATGGGCCTGCTGGCTGGCGTGGCCGCGCTGTTCCAGATTTCGCGCCTGGAAGCGGCGGACCCGAACGCCGGTTCCGGCCTGGAGCTGCAAGTAATCGCGGCGGTGGTGATCGGTGGCACCAGCCTGATGGGCGGGCGCGGTTCGGTGATCAGCACGTTCTTTGGCGTCTTGATCATCTCGGTCCTGGCTGCCGGCCTGGCGCAGATCGGCGCCACCGAGCCGACTAAACGCATCATCACCGGTGCCGTGATCGTGATCGCCGTGATCCTCGATACCTACCGCAGCCAGCGCGCCAGTCGGCGAGGCTAAGCCATGGCAACGATCAAGGATGTGGCAGCACTTGCGGGTATTTCCTACACCACGGTGTCCCATGTGGTGAACAAGACGCGCCCGGTCAGCGAGCCGGTGCGTCTCAAGGTCGAAGCGGCGATCAAGCAGCTCGACTATGTGCCCAGTGCCGTCGCGCGTTCGCTCAAGGCCAAGACCACCGCTACCATCGGCCTGTTGGTGCCTAACAGCCTCAACCCGTACTTCGCGGAACTGGCCCGTGGCATCGAGGATTATTGCGAGCGTAACGGTTACTGCGTGATTCTCTGCAACTCCGACGACAACGCTGAAAAGCAACGCAACTATTTGCGGGTGTTGCTGGAAAAAAGAATCGACGGCTTGATCGTGACGTCCGTAGGCGGTGATGACAGTGGGCTTGCCGCAGGCTTGAGCGCGGTGCGCACGCCCATGGTGATTGTCGACAGGGCGTTGGATGGCATCGACGTCGATCTGGTGCGTATCGACCATGAGGAGGGCGCTTACCTGGCCACTCGCCATTTGCTTGAGCTGGGGCACCGCGACATTGCCTGTATCGGTGGCCCGGCGCATACCCGAGTGGCGCAGATGCGCCTGGCAGGGTATCAGCGGGCGCTGCACGAAGCGGGCGTGAAGGTGCCGGCCGCGCGCGTCCGCGACAGCGACTTCTCCAGCACCGGCGGTTATGCTGCCGCGGTGCAACTGCTGGCGGATAAGCCGCCCAGCGCAATTTTCGCCAGCAATGACATGATCGGTTTCGGCGTGCTGCGCGCGGCGGCGGAACGCAATATCCGCGTGCCCGGCGAGCTGTCGGTGATCGGTTTCGATGACATTCAAATGGGCCGTTACGTTTACCCGGCGCTGACCACGGTGGGGCAGTCCATCGTGCAATTGGGCGAGACGGCCGCCGAGCTTTTACTGCGACGGATCGCAACCCCTCAACTGCCGATCGATCAACGTATCGTGACGCCGAGCATTGTGTTGCGCGAGTCGACGGCACCCGTCGCCGGTGTGTTTGCCCAATACCGCTGAACCGAATTGATGAGTATTGATGTATGCCCGCAAAAGTAGTGGTAATAGGCAGCTTGAACATGGACCTGGTCACCCGCGCCAGCCGTTTGCCGCGCGCCGGTGAAACGTTGATCGGCCAGACATTTTCCACCGTGCCCGGCGGTAAGGGCGCCAACCAGGCCGTGGCGGTGGCGCGCTTGGGAGGCGAGGTGGCGATGATCGGCTGCGTGGGCTCCGATGCCTACGGTAGCCAATTGCGCGATGCTTTGCTGGTCGAGGGTATCGATTGTCAGGCTGTGGCTGCCGTCACTGGCTCCAGCGGCGTGGCGTTGATCGTGGTGGATGACAGCAGCCAGAACGCGATCGTGATCGTGGCCGGCAGCAATGGCGCTCTGACGCCAGCCTCATTGCAAACGTTCGACGCGGTGCTGCAGGGGGCCGACGTGATCGTCTGCCAGCTTGAAGTGCCCATGGACACCGTAGGGTACGCCCTCAAGCGTGGCCGTGAACTGGGCAAGACCGTGATCCTCAATCCGGCCCCGGCCAGTGGCCCGTTGCCGGTCGAGTGGTACGCCTCGATCGACTATCTGGTTCCCAACGAAAGCGAAGCCAGTGCGCTGAGTGGCGTGACGGTCGATTCCCTCGACAGCGCCAAAGAAGCCGCGACTCGCCTGATCGAAGCCGGTGCCGGCAAAGTCATCGTTACCCTGGGTGCGCAAGGTGCGTTGTTTGCCGATGGCCAAGGCTTTGAGCACTTGGTGGCGCCCAAGGTCAAGGCGGTGGATACCACCGCAGCCGGCGACACCTTCGTGGGCGGTTTTGCAGCCGCGTTGTCCGCTGGCCAAAGCGAAGCCGAGGCCATCCGCTTTGGCCAGGTTGCAGCCGCGCTATCGGTCACCCGCGCTGGCGCACAACCTTCCATTCCAACGCTGCACGACGTACAAGGTTTTGTGCCCTCATGAAAAAGACTCCGCTGCTCAATATCGCGCTGTCGCGTGTGATCGCCTCCCTGGGCCATGGCGACATCCTGGTCATCGGCGATGCCGGTCTGCCGGTGCCGCCGGGTGTCGAGCTGATCGACCTGGCGTTGACCCAGGGTATTCCTGACTTCATCAGCACTTTGCGCATTGTGCTCAGTGAAATGCAGGTGGAGAGTCATGTGCTGGCCAACGAGATTCTGCTCAAACAGCCACCGGCGCTGGCGCAGCTCAATACCCTGGCTGACCAGGCCGCGCTCGGCGAGCGTCACCTGCTCAGCCATGATGAGTTCAAACAGCTGAGTCGCAAGGCGCGCGCCGTGGTGCGCACTGGCGAGTGTCAGCCTTACTGCAATATTGCGCTGGTGTCCGGCGTGACGTTCTAGTCTTTTCCAACAAGGAGTGTTCTATGCAACGTGGTCTACCCATCCTGAGAAATCTGTTCCGGAGTGTTCTGCTTTTGTCCGCACTCACTGCAGCAAGCGCCCAGGCGGCGGAAAAAATCGACCTGATCATCGACACCGATCCTGGCGCCGATGATGTGGTGGCATTGTTGTTCGCCATGGCCTCTCCGGAAGAGCTGAGCATCCGCGCGCTCACCACCGTCGCTGGTAACGTGCGCCTGGACAAAACTTCCCGTAACGCAAGGCTGGCCCGCGAGTGGGCGGGGCGCGAGGATATCCCGGTATACGCCGGTGCGCCGGCGCCGCTGCTGCGCACGCCGATCTATGCCGAGAATATTCATGGCAAGGAAGGCATTTCCGGTGTGACCGTGCACGAGCCCAAGAAGGGGCTTGCTGAAGGTAATGCCGTCGATTACCTGATCAAGACTTTGCGTGCCGCCAAACCACACAGCATTACCATCGCCATGCTCGGCCCGCAGACCAACCTGGCGCTGGCCCTGACCCAGGATCCGGAAATCACCCAAGGTATCAAGGAAGTGGTGGTGATGGGCGGTGCGCACTTCAACGGTGGCAATATCACGCCGGTGGCTGAGTTCAACCTGTTCGCGGACCCCGTCGCAGCGGAAATCGTGCTCAAGAGCGGCGTCAAGCTCACCTACCTGCCGCTGGACGTGACCCACAAAGTGCTCACCAGTGAGGCGCGCTTGAAGAAAATCGCCGACCTCAAGAACAATGCGAGCAAGGTGGTCGGCGACATTCTCAATGAGTACGTCAAAGGCGACATGGAGCACTACGGCATTCCCGGTGGCCCTGTTCACGATGCCACCGTAGTTGCTTACCTGCTCAAGCCCTCGCTGTTCAGCGGTCGAGCGGTCAACGTGGTGGTAGACAGTCGTGAAGGCCCGACCTTCGGCCAGACTATCGTCGATTGGTACGACGGCCTGAAACAACCGAAAAACGCGTTCTGGGTTGAGAACGGCGATGCCCAGGGCTTTTTCGATCTGTTGACCGAACGTCTGGCGCGCCTTAAGTAAACCTGTGTCGGTCGGCGCTCGCCGGCCGGCTCTCAGTCTCGCTCGGGTTTTTCTGCGCCCCTGTGATCGGCCGGGTATTTTTCGAATACCTGGCCGATGAAAGCTTGTGCGGCCTCAGTGCCCATTTCCTTGACCAGCAGATCAATTCCGATAATCGCCAGCTCCTCAGGGCTGCCAGGGCTATAGGCGCTTTGGCCCTGAGGCCACTTGGCTTTGATGTCGGCTTGGAGCGTTACGGTGGTCATGAAAATCTCGCGAGGCTGAAAATACTGGGCAGGGCGCTGGAGCGCGGTTTCTGGCCACGCAGTTAATCATCTTGCAGGCTGTTTGGCACTGATACTTAGGCATGAGACGCTCAGGCGTTCGCTCGAACTGTGCGACACTCGCACCGTGTTTAACCATCGGGAACCACCGCGTGCAGATCGATTTGAATAACCCCGAGAGCCTCACACGGGATGCCGTGCGCCAATTGCTCGCCAGTGCCAGTGACGACGAACATGCCCAACTGCGGGTGACCAAGGCCGGCATAGCCTACATCTCATCCGGAAAGGCCGTGGGTGGGGTCGACATCGCAGGGTTGCTGTTTCGCTTGGAGACGTGGGCCAAAGGTTCCGGGTACGTCGGAAACGTGGCAGCCAGCGACGAAGTGTGGGTCACGCAGATTTTCAACGCGTTGAAGCAGAACTGGCCTACGCCGGCAGATGCCTACATCGATATCTACTGATTGCATTCATATCTGGTCACGATTGACCTGGCGAATGCCCCGCAAGAGTCAGGCAGACTTGCCCCTTGACGGTTTACGTCTTGAAACCAAATCGTAAGACCGCTGTCGCACGATCTCTGTCCATTTTTTATCATAGGAGGCTTCATGCCTTGGAAGCTCGCATCATTCGGTACTTTGTTGGCGGCACTCGCACTGGCGGGTTGCAGCACCTCGGGTACCTCTGAGCCGGCCAAAGATGCCGTGGCCGACGCCGGCCATAGCCGCTGTGAGGCGAAGGCCGCCGAATTTGCGATTGGCCAGAAAGCCTCTGCGCAACTGCTTGAGCAGGCACGCGCGCGATCCGGTGCGCAGAATGCGCGGATCCTCAAGCCCAACGATATGATCACCCTGGAATATCGCTCCGACCGCCTGAACCTGAATACCGATGACAACCTGGTGATCACTCGGGTTAATTGCGGCTGATCGTCATCGACCTTCGCAGCGCCCATAAAAAACCCCGTCACATGGACGGGGTTTTTTTAGCTCAGCGGAGAATTACTCGCCGCGAACCTGTGCAGCTTGCATACCCTTTTGGCCTTTCTCAGCCACGAAGGAAACGGTTTGGCCTTCTTTCAGGCTTTTGAAACCGTCGCTTTCGATAGCTTTGAAGTGTACGAACAGGTCGTCACCGCCACCTTGAGGAGTGATGAAGCCGAAGCCTTTTTCATCGTTGAACCATTTAACGGTGCCGGTTTGGCGATTAGACATGGTGTATCTCCAAGAAACATATATTTTCAGTAGTGCTGTGCTGCTCAGGCCAACTGGGCACACCGGGCTATCATAGTCGAAATGTTCGGCTTGGGAGCCCCCCCAAGGCATTGTTTGCTAATCAATAGCGTTGCGTTTAGCCCTTTGACTGGCTGAAAGCCCCGGTCTACGGGGCTTTGATGCAAAACATAAGGGTGTAAAAAAAGCCGTAAAAGCTGCGTATTTTGTGAGAAACGAGGCATTTCAGGCCGTTTTTTCAGGCAAATAGCCGTCTGATCGGGCGGCGATATTACTTTTTCTTCACGACTTTGCAGGACGAAATAGCCGCCACCGCTTTGTTTTTAAGCTCCGGGCTGGCGTTCTGGTTAGTCATGAGTTCTTTGATTTCTGCAGTACTCAATTCCGCGTTGATTTTGTCCGCGCCACATTCGCAATGGGCCTTGGCGGTCTTGGTGTCCACGTTCTGGCTGGCTGCGGCGCTGCAGTCGCTGACAAAGCTTTCACGGGCACCGGCTGGCCAGTTAGACGGGGCTGCGGCCTGAGCGCCGAAGGAAAGAACAGTCAGGGAGGCGGCGAGAGCGAGGGTCGAGGTAAAACGCATCATGGGATGCTCCTATGGGTCGAGGACGAACGGCGATTCTCAGTGGCTTTGAGGCGCCGCGTACAGCTCAAGTTCACTTTTGCAGCTATAAAGCCTGGAAATCTGCATTACCGGCGGCGGCGGCTCTGCGATGACCGTTCATCTGTGCTAGCATCGACGCCCTGGCTATTTCCCGGTGTGCCAAAGGCCGCCTTGCCACGTTACTTTTGTTCACTCCAGTCACTCTGGTTCGATGATCGGTTGGCCGAAAGGCTCCTGCCGCTGTAAGGCAGGCGTTCAGAAATGAACGGCCTGATATTGGATCTTGTACTGGCTCATCCCAACCCACGTGACCTTTGGTAGGGGTCACCACTAGGAGAGGAGGCGCCATGCCAACTATTACTCTTCCCGACGGCAGTCAGCGTTCATTCGATCATCCGGTTTCGGTAGCCGAAGTCGCCGCGTCGATTGGCGCAGGCCTGGCCAAGGCCACCGTGGCCGGCAAGGTCGACGGCAAACTGGTCGATGCCAGCGACCTGATCACCAGCGATGCCAGCCTGCAAATCATCACGCCCAAGGACCAAGAGGGGCTGGAGATCATTCGCCACTCCTGTGCGCACTTGATTGGCCATGCGGTCAAACAACTGTACCCGACTGCAAAAATGGTGATCGGCCCGGTCATTGAAGAAGGCTTTTATTACGATATCGCCTACGAGCGTCCTTTTACTCCGGATGACCTCGCGGCCATCGAACAGCGCATGCACGCCCTGATCGAAAAAGACTACGACGTGATCAAGAAGGTCACGCCGCGCGCCGAAGTGATCGATGTGTTCACCGCCCGCGGCGAAGATTACAAGCTGCGTCTGGTCGAAGACATGCCGGACGAGCAGGCCATGGGCCTGTACTACCACGAAGAATACGTGGACATGTGCCGTGGTCCGCACGTGCCGAACACGCGCTTCCTCAAGTCGTTCAAATTGACCAAGTTGTCCGGCGCCTATTGGCGCGGCGACGCCAAGAATGAGCAGTTGCAGCGTATCTACGGTACTGCCTGGGCTGACAAGAAGCAGCTGGCCGCTTATATCCAGCGTATCGAAGAAGCCGAAAAACGCGATCACCGCAAGATCGGCAAGCGCCTGAACCTGTTTCACCTCCAGGAAGAAGCGCCGGGCATGGTGTTCTGGCACCCGAATGGCTGGACTCTGTACCAGGTGCTTGAGCAATACATGCGCAAGGTTCAGCGCGAAAACGGCTACCTGGAGATCAAGACTCCGCAGGTCGTTGATCGCAGCCTGTGGGAGAAATCCGGGCACTGGGCCAACTACGCCGACAACATGTTCACTACGCAATCGGAAAACCGCGACTACGCCATCAAGCCGATGAATTGCCCGTGCCACGTGCAGGTGTTCAACCAAGGCCTGAAGAGCTACCGCGAGTTGCCGATGCGCCTGGCCGAGTTCGGTGCCTGCCACCGCAACGAGCCCTCGGGTGCGCTGCACGGCATTATGCGCGTGCGTGGCTTCACACAGGACGACGCCCACATCTTCTGCACCGAAGAGCAGATGCAGGCTGAGTCGGCTGCGTTTATCAAGCTGACCATGGATGTCTATCGCGATTTCGGCTTTACCGAAGTCGAGATGAAGCTGTCCACTCGTCCGGAAAAGCGCGTCGGCTCCGACGAATTGTGGGATCGCGCCGAAGCTGCACTGGCCGCAGCGCTCGACAGCGCGGGTCTCGCGTACGATCTGCAGCCGGGCGAGGGCGCCTTCTACGGGCCCAAGATTGAATTTTCGCTGAAAGATTGCCTTGGCCGTGTCTGGCAATGTGGTACCTTGCAGCTCGATTTTAACCTGCCGATCCGTCTGGGAGCCGAATACGTCTCCGAAGACAACAGCCGTAAGCACCCGGTCATGCTGCACCGGGCGATCCTCGGTTCGTTCGAGCGGTTCGTCGGAATCCTGATCGAGCACTACGAGGGTGCATTCCCTGCGTGGCTGGCTCCAACCCAGGCAGTGATCATGAATATCACTGATAAACAGGCAGATTTTGCCGCTGAAGTTGAAAAAACTCTCAACGAAAGCGGATTTCGTGCCAAGTCCGACTTGAGAAATGAAAAGATCGGCTTTAAAATCCGCGAGCATACTTTGCTCAAGGTTCCCTATCTTTTGGTTATCGGAGATCGGGAAGTCGAGATGCAGACTGTCGCTGTGCGTACTCGTGAAGGTGCTGACCTGGGCTCGATGCCCGTCGCCCAGTTCGCTGAGTTCCTCGCGCAAGCGGTTTCCCGGCGTGGTCGCCCAGATTCGGAGTAATTATTATTAAGCGTGAAATGAGACAAGATAAACGAGCTGCACCGAAAGCCCCGATCAACGAGAATATCTCGGCACGCGAGGTTCGGTTAATTGGCGCTGACGGCGAGCAGATTGGCATCGTCTCGATTGATGAAGCGCTTCGTATCGCTGAAGAGTCCAAGTTGGACCTGGTGGAAATTTCCGCCGACGCAGTCCCGCCTGTTTGCCGGGTGATGGACTACGGCAAATCGATCTTCGAAAAGAAGAAGCAGATTGCTGCAGCGAAGAAGAACCAGAAGCAGATTCAAGTAAAAGAAATCAAGTTTCGTCCAGGGACGGAGGAAGGGGATTACCAGGTAAAACTGCGCAACCTGGTACGTTTCCTGAGTGATGGGGACAGGGCCAAGGTATCCTTGCGATTCCGCGGCCGTGAGATGGCCCACCAGGAGCTGGGGATGGAACTCCTCAAGCGGGTTGAAGCTGACCTGCTCGAGTACGGTTCGGTCGAACAGCATCCTAAGATGGAAGGACGCCAGCTGATCATGGTCATCGCCCCGAAAAAGAAGAAGTAATCAACAGGGCACGGCAGGCCTTCTGATTATGTTTATCAACTGAATGCGGAGTATCCGAACATGCCAAAGATGAAGACTAAAAGTGGTGCTGCTAAGCGGTTTCTGAAAACTGCTAACGGTATCAAGCACAAGCACGCTTTCAAGAGCCACATCCTGACCAAAATGTCGACCAAGCGTAAGCGTCAACTGCGCGGTAGCAGCTTGCTGCATCCGTCTGACGTGGCAAAAGTCGAGCGCATGCTGCGCCTTCGTTAATTTTTGGATCAAGAATAGAGGAAGTAACTCATGGCTCGTGTAAAGCGTGGCGTCATTGCCCGTAAACGTCACAAAAAAATTCTGAAACTTGCTAAAGGCTACTACGGCGCGCGTTCACGCGTATTCCGTGTTGCCAAGCAAGCGGTAATCAAGGCAGGCCAATACGCCTACCGTGACCGTCGTCAGAAAAAACGTCAGTTCCGCGCTCTGTGGATCGCTCGTATCAACGCTGGTGCTCGTGTTAACGGTCTGTCCTACAGCCGTTTCATCGCCGGTCTGAAAAAAGCGTCCATCGAGATCGACCGTAAGGTTCTGGCTGATCTGGCAGTGAACGAAAAAGCGGCGTTTGCTGCGATTGTCGAGAAAGCTAAAGCCACCTTGGCTTAAGTACCCCCGACAGTCACCTTGGGTTGCTCCTGCAGCCCAAGGTGTTAAACGTCATAAATAGGGGAAGAGCCTTCAAGCTCTTCCCCTATTTTGTATCTGGAGTCTGTACATGGAAAACCTGGACGCGCTCGTCGCTCAAGCTCTCGAGGCTGTGCAAAGCGCTGAAGATATCAATGCCCTGGAGCAAATCCGGGTTCACTACCTTGGCAAAAAGGGTGAATTGACTCAGGTGATGAAGACCCTGGGGAATTTGCCGGCGCAAGAACGTCCGCAAGTCGGTGCGCTGATTAACGTCGCCAAGGAGCGTGTCACAGAGGTTCTCAATGCGCGCAAGGCGTCGCTCGAGGAGGCCGATCTTGCGGCCAAGCTCGCCGCCGAGTCCATTGACGTTACCTTGCCTGGTCGTGGTCAGGCCTCGGGCGGTCTGCATCCGATTACCCGGACTCTGGAACGTATCGAACAGTTCTTCACCCATATCGGCTACGGCATTGCCGAAGGCCCCGAGGTCGAAGACGACTATCACAACTTCGAAGCGCTCAACATCCCAGGCCATCACCCGGCCCGGTCGATGCATGACACCTTCTATTTCAATGCCAACATGCTGCTGCGCACCCATACCTCGCCGGTACAGGTCCGCACCATGGAAGCGAACAAGCCGCCGATCCGCATCGTCTGCCCAGGCCGTGTGTACCGCAGCGACTCCGATATCACCCACTCGCCGATGTTCCATCAGGTCGAAGGCCTGCTGGTAGATCGCGATATCAACTTCGCCGACCTTAAAGGCACCATCGAAGAATTCCTGCGGGTGTTCTTCGAGAAAGAACTGGCGGTGCGTTTCCGCCCATCGTTCTTCCCGTTCACCGAGCCTTCCGCTGAAGTCGACATGGAATGCGTGATGTGCAGCGGCAAAGGCTGTCGCGTATGCAAGCAGACCGGTTGGCTGGAAGTCATGGGCTGCGGCATGGTTCACCCGAATGTGTTGCGCATGTCCGGGATCGACCCGGAGGAGTTCTCGGGCTTTGCCTTCGGCATGGGCGTAGAGCGCCTGGCTATGCTGCGTTACGGCGTGAACGACTTGCGTCTGTTCTTCGACAACGACTTGCGGTTCCTCGCGCAATTTCGCTAGTCGTAACGAATCTTTAGGAGAGCAGGATGAAATTCAGTGAACAATGGCTGCGTGGCTGGGTAAGCCCGCAGGTAAGTCGCGACGAGCTGGTCGCTCGTCTGTCGATGGCCGGTCTTGAGGTCGATAGCGTTACGCCGGCCGCCGGTGTTTTCAGTGGCGTGGTAGTGGGTGAGGTGCTGAGCACCGAGCAACACCCCGATGCTGATAAGTTACGTGTATGCCAGGTCAGCAACGGCGCCGAAACGTTCCAGGTCGTGTGCGGAGCGCCCAACGTGCGCCCGGGCCTGAAGATTCCGTTTGCCATGATCGGCGCCCAGCTGCCGGGCGACTTCAAGATCAAGAAGGCCAAACTGCGTGGTGTTGAGTCCAACGGCATGCTGTGCTCCCAGGCTGAGCTGCAGGTAGGCGAGGGCAATGACGGCCTGATGGAGCTGCCGGCCGATGCGCCGGTGGGCCAGGACATCCGTGTCTATCTGGAGTTGGAAGACGCCAGCATCGAGGTCGACCTGACTCCCAACCGTGGTGACTGCCTGTCCCTGGCGGGGCTGGCGCGTGAAGTAGGCGCGTTGTACAACGCTCCAGTCACTCGCCCAGTGGTCGCCGCAGTGGCTGCGGTGCATGATGAAGTGCGGCCGATCGAAGTGCTGGCTCCAAACGCCTGCCCGCGTTACCTGGGCCGTGTGATCCGTAACGTCGACCTGTCCAGGCCTACCCCGCTGTGGATGGTTGAGCGCCTGCGTCGCGCGGACGTGCGCAGCATCGATGCTGCCGTCGACATCACCAACTATGTGATGTTGGAGCTGGGCCAACCGCTGCATGCGTTCGATCTCGCCGAAATCAACGGTGGCATTCGCGTACGCATGGCCGAAGAAGGCGAAAAGCTGGTACTGCTCGACGGCCAGGAAGTGGCCTTGCGCGCCGATACCCTGGTGATCGCCGACCATTCCCGCGCCCTGGCGATTGCCGGCGTGATGGGTGGCGAGCACAGCGGTGTGTCCGCGACCACCCGTGACGTGTTCCTTGAAAGCGCATTCTTCGACCAGATTGCCATCGCCGGCAAGGCCCGTTCCTATGGCCTGCATACCGATGCATCACACCGCTACGAACGTGGCGTGGACTGGAAGCTGGCCCGCGAGGCCATGGAGCGCGCCACTGGCCTGTTGCTGGAAATCACCGGTGGCGAAGCTGGTCCGATCACCGAAACCGTCAACGAGCAGTACCTGCCGTCCGTTGCGCCGATCACCCTGCGCGCCAAAAGTGTCGAGCAGATGCTTGGCCTGGTGATCGCACCGGCTGAAATCGAACAGCTGTTGTCTGCTCTCGGCCTGGGTATTTCTTCGAGTGGGGAAGGGCAGTGGCACGTTGAAGTGCCAAGCCATCGCTTCGATATCAGCCTGGAAGTCGACTTGATTGAAGAGCTGGCGCGCTTGTACGGCTACAACCGCCTGCCGGTTCGTTATCCGCAAGCGCGCCTGGCACCGCAACCCAAGGCCGAAGCGCGTGCGCATCTGCCTGAGCTGCGTCGCTTGTTGGTGGCTCGTGGTTATCAGGAGGCAGTGACCTATAGCTTCATCGATCCGAAGCAGTTCGAACTGTTCAACCCTGGCGTCGAGCCGCTGCTGCTGGCCAACCCTATTTCCAACGACATGGCGGCCATGCGCTCTTCGCTGTGGCCAGGCCTGGTGAAAGCGCTTTCCCATAACCTGAACCGTCAGCAAGACCGCGTGCGCATGTTCGAAAGCGGCCTGCGCTTCGTCGGCCAACTGGACGGCCTCAAGCAAGAGCCGATGTTGGCGGGTGTTGTATGCGGTAGTCGCTTGCCCGAAGGCTGGGCGCAAGGCCGCGACGCGGTAGATTTCTTCGACGTCAAGGCTGATGTGGAAGCGGTGTTGGGCTTCGCCGGTGCACTGGACGCTTTCACGTTTGTGCCGGGCAGCCACCCAGCGTTGCACCCTGGCCAGACCGCTCGCATCGAACGCGAAGGGCGCCTGGTGGGCTTCATCGGTGCTCTGCATCCTGAATTGTCGAAAACCCTCGGTCTCGACCGTCCGGTCTTTGTTTTCGAATTGGTATTGGCTGAAGTGGCTGCAGGCAAGATGCCCAAATTCAGCGAGTTGTCGCGCTTCCCTGAAGTGCGCCGTGACCTGGCGTTGATCGCCGATCGTGAAGTGCCCGCCACTGCCGTTATGGAGGTAATCCGTGAAAATGCAGGGGAATGGCTGACGGACCTCAGGCTATTTGACGTCTATCAGGGTAAAGGTATTGATCCGCATAGAAAAAGCCTTGCGGTCGGCTTGACCTGGCAGCATCCATCGCGCACTCTTAATGACGATGAGGTGAATGCCACGACACAAAATATCCTCACCTCGCTTGAACAAAGGTTAAACGCCACGTTAAGGAAGTGACGTATGGGGGCTTTGACGAAAGCTGAGATGGCGGAACGTCTGTACGAAGAGCTGGGTCTTAACAAGCGCGAGGCCAAGGAATTGGTCGAGCTGTTTTTTGAAGAGATCCGTCACGCTCTGGAAGACAACGAACAGGTCAAATTGTCCGGTTTCGGCAATTTTGACCTGCGGGACAAACGCCAGCGGCCTGGCCGCAATCCAAAAACGGGAGAAGAAATCCCGATCACGGCTCGCCGTGTGGTCACCTTTCGTCCAGGGCAGAAGTTGAAGGCCCGAGTTGAGGCTTATGCTGGAACCAAGTCATAACGACGAGCTACCCGTCATCCCAGGCAAGCGCTACTTCACCATCGGTGAAGTCAGCGAGCTATGTGCGGTCAAACCGCACGTGCTGCGCTATTGGGAGCAGGAGTTTCCTCAACTCAACCCCGTCAAACGCACCGGGAACCGTCGGTATTATCAGCGCCAGGATGTGCTGATGATCCGACAGATCCGCGCATTGCTGTACGACCAGGGATTCACCATCAGCGGTGCGCGCCAGCGCATGTCCGGTGATGAAGCCAAAGACGACACCACTCAGTACAAGCAATTGATCCGCCAGATGATCTCCGAGCTCGAAGATGTGCTGGTGGTTTTGAAGAAATAAATCCGGCTTTTAAAATACTTCCACATTTCAAAAGCTTGCGGTATATTCCTGATCGCTTCCTTGCGAAGCAAACCCAGTAACACGCCTAGTCGGGGCGTAGCGCAGTCCGGTAGCGCACTAGCATGGGGTGCTAGGGGTCGAGTGTTCGAATCACTCCGTCCCGACCATATTATTCAATGACTTAGCCGAACTGTAGCCAGTTCGGCTTTTTCATGCGTAGGGACTTTTGCGGGGGATCATCCCTATTTCCTCCTTAAGATGGTCAGCGCTGGCCCGCGAGAGTCGGTTGCCGACACTTTGTTAGCAGCCTCAATCAGATGCTGCAGCTCCGGGGTAGAATAGTGGCTTGTGATGCTGCCGTTCTTATGTCCCAACAATGCCTTCCGATCTTCCTCTGTCACGCCAGATGCACGTAGCCTTCTGCCAAAGGTGTGCTTCAAGTCGTGAACGCGGAAAGCCCTGAACCCTAGATGCGCCGGCGACTGGTTGGTTTGTTCCCATTTGTCCGCCGAACGCTTCCTGGCCTTTCTCCACGCCGAGTCATTCATTCTGTCCATGGTAGTGGCCCCATATTGATCTGGCTGTCCGTAGGGGAACACCAAGTCTTTGTGCAGGCCGCGCTGCTTGTCGATGATATTCATCGCCACCCTGTTCAGAATCACCAGGCGTTCATCGCCGTTCTTCACCCCAGCTTTATCACTTCGTCCGCCGAATCCGGCAGGTATCAGAAACACGCTGGTGTTCAGATCAGGCAACCGTATCTCCCATTCCCATCGCAACTTGCACACTTCCTGCTCCCGGCACCCCGTGTTCACCTTGTAGAGGGCCATCCTCAACAGATGATCCGGCAGTTCTGGAAACAGAATCGCCTGCTCTTCCCACGACATCGGGTAGGGCTTCCTGGCCGACCTCTTTTCCTCAAGCATCGATATCATCGGCACGCTTTCCAGCCATGGCCGTTTTTCAGCATCGCGCCACTTTCGGTGGCACAGGTTCAAGATCCTAACGACACGTTGCAGGGCGATATTGACCGTCCTGTTCGATACGCCAGGCTTGACCTTCCCTTTGTCCGTCTTGCTTGGCCGCTGCCTGTCACGGATGAATGGGGCCAAGGTCCCGTCATCGATGTGTGTGATCGGCAGATCACCGATATACGGGTCAAGCTGTTCGATGTGGGATGCGGAAAGGCCGATCGATGCTTGGTCTTTGAACTCAACCAGGAATCGGGTAGCAGCCTCACGCCAAGTTCGCACCTGGCGCACGCCGTATATCTTTTCCTGTCGTAGCTTTTCCAGCCGATGAATCAGGTACTGCTCGGCTTCTTCCCTTTCGCTTGCTCCAGTGCTTTCCTGAAGTCGGCTACCTCGGATGTAGTGGTCTAATGAAACCGGACACCCATTTAGGCGAGAATGCTCGCCAGATCG